>CAZXQI010000065.1:0-19572 GCA_964643005.1 uncultured Saprospiraceae bacterium
GAAGTACGCAGTCTCATTTGCCAAAGCTGAGAGAAGTTCTAATGCACTGCTTGATTTGGCAAAATCTGTGCCCGACCCAAAGTCGGGAAACCAGATTGCCCCGCTACCGATTCATCCTTTTTTAGACGCCGACAAATCTCCATTCCTAAAAGCCTGATTTTTAGGAAGAAATGTTCTGACTAAAATTGTCTTTATAGAGATGTTTTTTTTAAAAAAATTATCCCTCCGAAGTCTTTCTGCTACCCTGGTACAATTCAAACTTGCAGAGCCTGCATTCCAATGAGCCGTTGTAAAGTTGGATTTTCCGGGAGGGACGCAGGCCGACAAATTTCAAAGCCTGCATATCTGAACTGATGATCCAGGCGTCGTGCCCGGCATAATGATGCTTGAGATGGGTTCCAATCTGCCCGTAGAACTCTCTGATTTTTTCAACGGAGAGGCGCTCCCCATAAGGCGGATTCATCACCACAATACCGGCATCGCTTTGAGCTTTGGACTGTAAGAAGTTCTCCCTTTTAAAATCTATGAACTTGCGGACGCCTGCCCGCTCGGCGTTCTGAATGGCTATTTTTAATGCCTGCTCATCCAGATCGCGAGCCAGCAGATTCCCCTTGAACGGCCTGATCTGCTCTTCCGCCTCTATCCTGATTTTCTTCCACAGCCCGGCGTCAAAGTCTCGCCATTTTTCAAAAATAAAAGACCTGCCCCGTCCCGGCGGAATGTGTCTGGCCATCATGGCAGCTTCAATAGCCAGGGTGCCCGATCCGCACATGGGATCCATAAAATCCTGCCCGCTATCCCAGCCGCTCAAAAGGATGATGCCCGCAGCCAACACTTCGTTGAGCGGCGCCTCCGTGCGGTTCAGCCGATAGCCCCGCCGGTCTAAATGGTCGCCGGAGCTGTCTAAGGAAAGGTTGCAACTGCGGTCGCTGATGTGGAGATTGATTCTCAGATCGGGATTGCGGACATCTACAGAGGGGCGTTGGCCGGTTCGGTCCCGAAACTGGTCGGCGATAGCGTCTTTAGCTTTTAAGGCGATGAATTTGGAATGTGTGAAAATCTCGCTATGCGCAGTGGCGTCAATGGCGAAGGTTTGGCGGTTCGTGAAGTAGTCGCTCCAGTTGATGTCTCTCACCCGGTCGTAAAGCTGCCGCTCGTTGTTGACCCGGAAAGTGGCGATGGGCCTGAGCACGCGCAGCGCTGTGCGCAGGTACAGGTTGCATTTGTACAGCCACTCCCGATTTCCGGTAAACTGCACCGCTCTGTTCAATATCTCTACATCTGCCGCCCCCAGCGATTTCAGTTCTTCCGCAAGAACAGACTCTAATCCAAACTGCGTCTTGATGGTGATGGTGAATTGTTCCACTTCATTTTTTCTTTCTAAACGGCGAAGAAAGAAGATGGCGGACGAACCGCCAAATTTTACCTCAAATAAAAAGAAGCGGGGTTTCTGTCGCTTTGTAAAGTATTGAATACCAATTTCCTTATGATTAAAATCATCTTTTTCAGAGGGAGAGAAATTTAAAAATAAGATAGATTTACCTGCTCATTTTTTCACTCAACTTAACACATCATGACTGACATCGACATTGCAAAAGGCGTAACGCTCAAGCCCATCCAACACATTGCCGATCAACTGGGGATCTCTCATGACGACCTTCAGCTTTACGGAAAGTACAAAGCAAAATTACCCCTGCACCTCATTGACGAAGAAAAGATTAAAAGAAGCAATCTCATCTTAGTCAGCGCCACTTCACCGACGCCGGCGGGGGAGGGAAAGACGACGATGAGCGTTGGCCTCTCTCAGGGAATGAACCGCATCGGCAGGAAGACCTGCGTCGTATTGCGGGAACCTTCGCTGGGGCCGGTCTTCGGCATCAAAGGAGGCGCTACCGGAGGCGGGTACTCTCAGGTGCTGCCCATGGAAGACATCAACCTCCATTTTACGGGCGACCTCGCCGCCGTAGAAAAAGCGCACAACCTCTTAGCGGCGCTCATTGACAATAACCTGCAAAGCAAAAGACGCTCGCTGGGACTCGATCCACGCCAGGTTTTTTTCAAAAGGGTCATGGACATGAACGACCGCTCGCTCCGGCAGATCATCGTCGGCTTAGGCGGTACCGGCAATAGCATGCCCCGACAGGGAGGATTCGACATCACGGTCGCCTCGGAGGTGATGGCTATCTTGTGCCTCTCCAATGGTATCGAGGATCTCAAGCGGCGATTAGGCAATATCTTTGTGGGTTTTACAAGAGACCTGCAACCCGTGTACGCCCGCGACCTGAATGCCCAGGGCGCCATGGCCGTACTGTTAAAGGACGCCGTCAAACCCAATCTCGTACAGACGCTGGAAGGCTACCCCGCCATCATCCACGGCGGCCCCTTTGCCAATATCGCACAGGGCACGAATACGGTCTTAGCCACTAAAACCGGCCTCTCCCTGGCCGACTGGGTAGTGACAGAAGCAGGCTTCGGTTCCGACCTCGGCGCCGAGAAATTCCTGGACATCAAATGCCAAAGCGCAGGACTTGCTCCCAAGGCCATTGTGCTCGTCGCTACTATCAGGGCCTTGAAATACCAGGGCAGCGGCGACCTCAAATCGCTGAAAGAACCCAATCCCGAAGCCGTCCGCAGGGGATTGCCCAATCTCGAAAAGCACCTCGAAAACTCACGCCGCTACGGTATTCCGGCAGTGGTGGCCATCAACCAGTTTATCAGCGATACAGAAGAGGAAATCGCAATTGTCCAGGAACGCTGCCGCGAACTGGGCTTCCCCGCCGTGCCCTCCAACATCTGGGGAGAAGGAGGAAGAGGAGCAGAGCAGTTGGCTCACACGCTGGTGGAAACGGTTGAGAACTCCACCGGGCAATTCAAACCGCTGTACGACTGGAGCTGGCCCATTGAGAAGAAAATTGAAACCGTCGCAACTCAGGTTTACGGCGCCGATGGCGTGGACTACACCAGCACAGCCCAATTGCACCTCCGCCGCATCGCCCGGTTAGGCCTCGAAGGTTCCGCCATCTGCATTGCCAAAACAGAAAAATCGCTCTCCGATAACCCGACCCTCTTGGGCCGCCCGAAAGATTTTCGAATCACTGTTCGGGAAATCGAAATTGCCGCCGGCGCCGGCTTCGTCGTCCCCATCACCGGAGAGATGATGCGCATGCCCGGCCTCCCGGAAATACCCTCCGCCGAATCTATCGACATTGATGCGGAAGGAAATATTACCGGATTGTTTTAAGGCAAAGAAAACAGAGGCAGCCAAAAACCGCCTGAGCCAGCCCCTAAAGGGAGAGTAGCGCCGCTGCTCTCTCTTTGGGAGTTGGGATATTTAACGAAAATGGGCTTTGACTTCCGCTCCCCATCAGGCGCTTAAGGACGATAACCAGCTTACCCTCTGCCTTAGCGGGCGCTTAGAGCAAGCGTTTTCCCTCCCTCGGAAGGGGCGGGGTAGGCTCCCCCGCCAGGAAAAAACCACAGAACTTCGGAGGGAGCGGGGAGACCCCCGCAGGCGTATCTACTCCACTCCCGGGAAAAAGGCATCCCTGATCAATTCCGCCTCCCATTCATCTTCATTTTTTAATAAAACGGAAACCACGTCGAAGCGGATGGCCCAGTCGTGACCAATTTGGTGCATGTACCCGGCGGCGGCCTGGGCGAGGTGGCGCTCCTTTTTCTTATCTACAAAATCTTCCGGCTTGCCGAAGTAGTCATTGCTGCGGGTCTTGACTTCCACGAAAACGAGCACATTTTCTTCCATCGCAATGAGGTCCACCTCCAACCGCCTGAAGCGCCAGTTGTTCTCTAAAATGGTAAAACCCTGCTCTCGTAGGAGAGCTTCGGCGATTTCTTCACCGCGTTTCCCGATTTCGTTATGTCTTGCCATGCTTTTTTTGAAATTAGCGCAAATTTAGCGGGAATGAATGAGGGAGACGAGACTTCGATGGCCGGGCAATTTTCCAAAACTGTTCAGCCTGAGGAAGTTCCTTTTTAAAACATTCATAAATATAAAAAAATGGAAAAACTCAATTTTGATTATTCCGGCGCAGCCAAGTTTGTGCAGGAACACGAAATGGAACACATCGCAGCCCCGACAGAAGCGGCGGCCAAACTACTCGAAAGCAGAAAAGGGCCTGGCAACGATTTCTTAGGCTGGCTCGATTTGCCTAAAAAATATGACAAAGCCGAATTTCGGCGCATCCAAAAGGCTGCACAGAGAATCCGTCGCCATTCCGATGTTTTTGTCGTCATCGGTATCGGCGGCTCCTACCTCGGCGCCAGAGCGACCATCGAATTGCTCAGCCACTCCTTTCACAATTCGCTGCCAAAGAAAAAGCGGAATGCTCCCGAAATCTATTTTGCAGGTATGAACCTGTCCAGCTCCTACCTCCACGACTTGCTCGACGTGATTGGCGACCGGAATTTTTCCGTCAATGTCATTTCAAAATCGGGGACAACTACGGAACCGGCATTGGCTTTTCGCCTTTTTAGAAAAAAACTGGAAGAGAAATATGGGAAAGAGGGAGCGCAGGAGCGCATTTTTGCCACCACCGACAAAGAACGGGGCGCTCTGAAAACCCTGGCCGACAAAGAAGGCTATGAAACTTTTGTCGTGCCGGACGACGTGGGCGGACGCTATTCTGTGCTGACTGCAGTGGGTCTCCTGCCCATCGCCGTTGCAGGCATTGACATTGCAGCGCTGATACATGGCGCCGCCGACGCAATTTCAGATTTTAAAAAACCCTTCGCTGAAAACCCCGCTTACCAATACGCCGCCATGCGGAACATCCTTTATCGCAAAGGCAAGGCCATCGAAATGTTCATCAATTACGAACCCGGGATGCACTACGTGGCTGAATGGTGGAAGCAGCTTTTTGGCGAGAGCGAAGGCAAAGACTCCAAAGGTATTTTCCCGGCCAGCGCCGACTTCACGACAGACCTGCACTCCTTGGGGCAATATATCCAGGACGGACGCAGACACCTGTTTGAAACGCTGGTTGAAATAGAATCGCCAAAAGTGGATATCGCAGTGGAAGGCGACCCGGACAACCTCGACGGGCTGAACTATCTCAAAGGAAAGACCTTCGACTTTGTGAATAAGAAGGCGGCGCAAGGTACCATCGAAGCCCACGTAGATGGAAACGTGCCCAATCTGAAAATCAGCATTCCCGCTGCAACGCCTTATCACCTCGGCTACCTGTTTTATTTCTTTGAGAAAGCCTGCGCCGTGAGCGGCTACTTACAGGCGGTGAATCCGTTCGACCAGCCAGGGGTGGAAGCATACAAGAAAAACATGTTCCGCCTATTGGGAAAACCTAAATAAATAGCTGTTCGCTCAGCCCGTAACTAAACAGGCGGTAACTGCTGTTGCCGCCTGTTTGATTTTATAGGCGCTATCTTTTGCGATAATTAGGGATGCCCCAGGTACCCCATGATTTGCTCGGCCAGTTCCATGCCGATGGCAGATTGAGCCTCCTGCGTCGAGCCGCCGATGTGGGGAGAGACGGAGATGCGGGGATGATTCAGCAATTCTTTTTTGGGCGTAGGCTCGCCGACGAAAACGTCGAGGCCGGCGCCTCTTACTTTCCCGCTTTCCAAAGCGGCGAGCAGGGCTTCTTCGTCAATGATACCTCCCCGGGCAGTGTTGACGATGAAAACGCCGTCTTTCATTTTTTCAAATTCTGCGCTTCCAATCAGGGCGCTCTGCCCGCCGGGCACGTGCAGAGTGATAAAATCTGCCTTGCTCAGCACTTCGTCAAAGGGAACCGTTTCCATGCGGACAGAAAAACTGAGGTCTTCGCTTTTGAAAACGTTGATGGCAATCTCTGCATCGTGGACGACCGGGTCGGCAGCTAAGATTCTCATTCCCATGCCCAATCCTAAACGGGCGGACTCCTGTCCGATGCGCCCGAAACCGATGATGCCGAGCGTTTTGCCCCGAAGCTGGACGCCGTCCGAACAGACTTTCTTCAACTGTTTGAAGTCGCCATTTGCCATCTCGCGATTAGTCTGGTTGACCATGCGCGCGAGGCTGAGAATGTGCGCAAACACAAGTTCTGCTACTGCTCTGGAAGAGGCCTTAGGCGTGTTGAAAACCCGTATGCCTCTGCTCTTCGCATACTCTACGTCAATGTTGTCGAGGCCGACTCCGCCCCGTGCGATTACTTTCAGGCTGGGGCATACGTCCATGAGATCTTTGCGAACCTTAGTGGCGCTCCGGACGATAACGACGTCGTAATTGGGTAAAAATTTGGGTAAGTCTTCTTGCGGGATTTTGTCGGTATCTACCTGGTAACCGGCTTCTTCGAGTAGGAGCTTGCCATCGGGGTGAATACCATCGTTGGCGAGGATTTTTATCATGTCTAATTTTTTATCCGGTCTTCAGGACTGGAAAGTGCGTAGGCCTTCTTCCCGAAAACCGTCGCTTGTAATATGTCAAATTCGCTGCAAATAAAGGTATTTTTAAAAAAGAAAACTGCTGCAAAGACTTGTTTTAAAAGGACGGAGGCGATGATGTGAAACAGTTAAATTTTGCGCCTTCTAAATCTTCAAAAGGATTGACCGGTCTATTTTCGGGTCAAAGCCATTAATTTCGCTGCTTGCTTTTAAACCGGATTATTTGTCAATTTTTTAAAATGAAAAAAAAAATCTCACTCGCTCTCTTTACGCTCTACTTTGGACTTTTAGCCGCTCAACCAATTTCTCAAAGAGCCGTACTTTCATTAGATGCCTGGCAGCCTGACCAGACTGAATCCATAGAAAAAAACGACCCGAAAAACTTCCAGGCTTCCCTTACCGGACTTATCCCATTTCAAAAAAGCGGCCCTTTCATCGCCTGGTCTGTGGTGTGGTATGCCGAAGACTGGAATGAAGAAACAGATGCGTTTTCAGCTTCCTTTCGGAATGCCTCCGGCCAGGAGGAGTCTTTTAAAATAATACCCGACTCCCATGCCGAACCGATACCGGGTCGCTTTATCAGCCAACTTCAATTTTTGGAAAATGACGCCCCTACATTTCAACTTCGATACGCAGCCGACCGCGAAATTGAACGGGTAGAGATTCACTTCTTCGACCCCGGCGATACCGAGCTGTCGGAAAAACAACCAGCGCCAACATCCCCTGCGCCCGTGCTGCAGGCTCGCTCTGCCTGCGATTGTCCGCTGCCGACCTACCAGAGCCGGGATGAGTGGTGCCCCGATGGAGATTGCCTGCCGGTTTCTACCCCTTCGCCGACGACGGTCACGCATTTGATAGTGCATCATTCTGCCGGCCCGAATGTCTCGAGCAACTGGGCTGCCGTGGTGCGCTCCTTCTGGGATTTTCACGTCAACGTCAACGGCTGGAACGACATCGGCTACAACTGGCTGGTTGACCCCAACGGCGTACTGTACGAAGGTCGCGGCAATGACATCCTCGGCGCTCATTTCTGTGGCAAGAACGGCGGCACGATGGGCGTATGCGTGATTGGCGATTATACGGACATCGAGCCGACGAGCCAGACCATGGAAACGCTCACCCGCCTGCTGTCCTGGAAAGCCTGCGACCGGAACCTCGACCCGCTGGGCAGTTCTTACCACACCAGCTCCGGCCAAAATCTGCACCATATCTCCGGCCACCGGGACGGCTGCTCCACTTCCTGCCCCGGCAATCTGCTATACCCGCTGCTGCCCTTTCTGCGCAGTACCGTCAAAAACTACATGGACAACGACTGCGAACTGCCGGAACTGACCGCTCCCACCACCCTGGTCATTACCTCGGTTTCCTCTAATAAAATCGGCCTTGAATGGGAAGACAATTCAGACTTTGAGAGCGGATATCTCTTAGAGCGCTCCGTCGGCACAAATGACAATTACAGCGCCTTGGCGATGCTGCCGGCCAATACAACGGAGTATTCCGACGCCTCCGTAGCGTCTGGGACGACCTATTTCTACCGCGTGAAAGCATTCGACGTCGTATCGTCCACGCCGTACAGCAACCAGGCGTTTGCCACCACGGACGTCTCCGCTGCGCATTCATTTTTAAATGAAAATACCGTCCGCATTTTCCCCAATCCCACAAAGGGAGTTTTTACTGTAAGTATTGAAAACCAGGGACAGGGCAGGGTAGAGGCCGCCGTTTATGACGCCCTGGGTCGCCTGTGTTCTCCCGTTTTATTTTTTCAAAAAATAAATGAAAAAGGGAGACTTGAAATGGATATTTCAAACCTCCCTTCGGGTCTGTTTTGGATAAAAATAAGCCAAGATGGAGCCTCCGCTTTTTTCAAAATTGTGAAAGAATAAAGCTACTCTTCGAGCCACCTGTTGAGGGTTTCCAACAGCTTTTCCCTGTCGGCCTCCGTCATGTTGTTAATTCTCGCCCTGCCATGATCCGTACCGGGCATGAAGAACCATTCGGAATTGGTTTTCCCGGAAGGCCTCACGGCCGTAGCCGACCAGGTGTCCGAGTCGCCGTTGATGTAGATAAAGTTATTTCCGCGCTCGTCAATCCATTGAGCTACTTTTCGGGGCAGTACTCCATCGAAGCGGGTCGGCATTTTGTCCGGCATAAAGACGGCGCTGGGATAAGGCTTCATGGGGAGCGCCTTTAGCAACCCTTTGAAATCGTCGGTTTTATAACCATAATAGCCCATTTCGTCTCCGGCCTGATAGTAGTGGGAGGCGTATCCTGCAATGACCTTATCGGAAAAGAAATCCAACCCTGACACGCTGAGAAAATGGGTCAACACCGTATCAATGGGCGCTTTCGTATCGGGGATTTTGGAGCAGTCGGAACCCCATTGCCAGAAAGAAAAGGAGTATTCGAGAACGGCGTATTCGAAGGCCTCTTCAAAAGTGAGATAGTTGAAATCCAGTTTGGCGCCCTGGCAGAACCAGTACAACTTTGGAAGTACTTCTTTCCGGTCTTTCAGCAGGCGGGTCTGAACCGCTTTAATTTTGTCCCGGCACTCTTTCGTGCCCACCGTATCGAGAAATGTATAGATGCGATTTTCCTCTAAGTCTAAGTTGAGCGGCGCTACATAGGGCACGCTAACGTCCACGTCGTTCGGATAAAAATAGCGATAGTAGATAGTGGTCTGGCCGCCCTTGCTGATGCCGGTGCTCAGCCATTTTCCATTGTAAATCTGGCGGAAGAGCTGGTTGATATGGTGCAGGTCGGCAGTGGCCTGCTCCAAGCTGAGGTACTGATAATCAAGGGGATCGGGGATGCTTTCTCCGAAGTAGCGGTGCTCCACATCCAACTGGTTGGCCTCAATGAGGCGGGTCAGTTCATAGATCATATTGCGGGGGCGCTGGTAGCCTTCCGTGCAGATAATGGTCGGTCGGTCGTAGCCCTTGTGAGTCAGATAAACCCGTTGGTAGAAATAGCCTTTCTCCGGATGCTGATGGTCAATGGGCTGGCGGACTTTGAGTTCGTAAGCAGCCTCAAATCCGTCTGGTGCACTGATTTTTTTAAAAATGACATCGGGTAAATTGAATAGCTGCGTCTCTAATTCCGGCCTGGCAAACTGAGCGGATAAATCATTGGTAAAAAAGAGAAATCCAATGAACAGAGTACTGAAGTATTTCATGGACATTTTATTTTAATTTTAAAATTGAGTTTTCTGTTGACTACAAAAGATACAGAGGAATTTCGGAGAAAACGCCTGCCAACAAAAGGCTCAGGCTTCGCGAACAGCCGCCGCCATCTCCAGTACCAGGCTTGGTTCCTTTTCGATAGAATTTCCCACGACGATGATATCGGCGCCGGCGCGGGCATTGGCAGCGGCTTTCTCCGGCGTGCGGATTCCCCCGCCGACAATCAGTGGGATAGTGATGGCGCCACTGACGGAGTTTATCAGATCTTCGCTGATGGGCGTTGGGGCGCCGCTGCCCGCATCCATAAACAGCAGGCGCAGGCCGAGCATCTCTCCAGCCATAGCAGTGCAGACTGCAATGTCTTCCTTGTTGGCAGGAATGGGGCGGGTATTGCTCATGTACTGCACGGAAGTAGCGGCGCCGCCATCAATCAGCATGTAGCCGGCTGGCAATACTTCTAATGGGCTGAGTTTCAAATAGGGAGCGGCAATGACGTGGTTGCCGATGAGCAAATCGGCATTTCGCCCGGAAATGAGGGACAGGAACAAAATGGCGTCCGCCTTCCAACTCAACTGAAATGAATTGCCAGGAAACAGAATCATCGGGATGTGGCTGCGCTCTTTGATGGTCAGCAGGCACTGGTCGAGCATGTTATTGACGATGAGACTGCCGCCGATGAAGAAATAATCCACCTTTGCCTGAACGGCGTTGTCTAGCACCTGATCCATGTTGTTCAGGCGGATTTTATCCGGATCAATCAGGACGACAAATTTCTTTTGTCCCTTTTCTTTGGCCTGCTGAAAGTCCTGGAGGATGTTCGGCATTGGTGTTTGGTTCTGTTAAAATGAAGGTACAAGGATAAGGTTTTTTCTCTATTTGCTTTCAGGCATTCATTTATTAACAAAGAGGTCCGCCGGTTAAAAAGAATTTCAGGAGAAAAACCTGGCATCCTTTATTTTATATTGAACATTAAAAGCCCGCTGCGCTTTCCCAAAATTCCCCCTCACTCGCCCCTGTTCATTTTTTGCAAAATTGAATACCGCTGCCGCAGCATCCTGGCATTTCTCAGGCTGATAATCCAGCCCTCCCGCCCGTCGAGGAAGCCTTTTTTTAAAAAATAAGTTCTGAAAAAACGGGCGAAAGGGGAGAGCCATAGCTTCACGAAAGAAGCCTTTTTCCCTTTTTGAAATTGCTCCATTGCCGAGAGGCGGGCGTATTTCTCCATCCGACGGAGATGATCCCCGCTATCCCGATAAGAGTAGTGGAATAGTTTTCCAACTAATCTAACTTCCTGAAAACCAGGCGGAATGCTCAGGGTTTCATGCACAAAATCGCCCTGCCAGCAAACCTGCTGCCGGTTGAACAGGCGCAACTTCCAGTCGGGGTACCAGCCGCTGTGACGAATCCATTTACCGCAGTAGTTGGTGATGCGGTCGAGGGCATAGACCTCCCCATCGCGGGGGTTTAGTTTTTTTAAAGAGGCTATCAGTTCATCGCTGAGGACCTCGTCGGCGTCAATGGAGAGAATCCAATTGTGGCGGGCCATTGAGTTCCCAATATTTTTTGTTTGCGCAAAGCCGAGGAATTCCTGTGAAACTAGGGCGACGCCCATTTCTTTGCAAATCTCAACGGTTCCGTCGGTACTGAAACTATCTATGACGACGATCTCGTCGCAGACCTGACGGATAGCCGCCAAGCAGGCTTCTAAGGTGTGAGCTGCATTGTGGGTAATGAGTACAGCCGATAGGAGACTTGCTCCTGAGCCTTGTCGTTCCTTGTCCGATTGTTGCATGCGATAATTAACGGCCACCGATGTGCGAATAAGAGAAATCCCTGTTTTGCGTGTCTGTGGCTATTTAAAGTTTGCCTTCCTCGCCTTTGTCGGCGAAGATTGAATTTTTAAATGAAAAATGGCTGGGTTTACGGGCAATTTGTAATTTCAGGCCGCTTTGAATATTTGAGAAATTGCGCGCTGATTGACCAGATTTAAAAGGCTCTCGCCATGTTTTTATTTTTTTTTAAAAAAGAAAATGAGCGGGAGCGCTGCTGTAGCAGAAAATAAAGGCGCGCGCAGAACCATTGACTGATGGCAAAAATAGCAATGCTTGGAACCGGCTTTATCGCCGATTTTTACATTTCCGCCCTCCATGGCCAGCGTAGCCGCGACCGGGTGATCATGGCCTATTCTACGACGAAAGAGCGGGCGGCGCCTTTTGCAAAAAAGCACGGCATCCCGAATTGGACGAACGACCTGCACGAGGCGGTAAATCATCCGGATGTGGACATCGTCTGCATCGGCCTCCGCAATGATCAACACCTCGAAGCTGCGCGGGCAGCCGCCAAAGCCGGCAAGGGAATCATGTGTACCAAGCCGCTTGCGCGCAATGGCGAAGAGGCCTGGGACATGGTCAAAGCGGTAGAGGAAGCCGGCGTTTTCAATGGCTACTTAGAAGACCTCGTCTATACGCCGAAGGGATTGAAAGCGGTGGAGAGTGTTCGCAACGGAGCTATAGGACGGGTGCTTTGGGTCAGGTCCAGGGAAACGCATCCGGGGCCGCACAGCCCCTGGTTTTGGGACATAGAAAAAGCAGGCGGCGGCGCCCTCGTGGACTTGGGCTGTCACTGCATAGAGATTGCCCGCAACTACATTGGCAAGAATGTCCGTCCGGTGGAGGCGATGTGCTGGACCGCTACCCAGGTGAAACCTATTGACGCAGAGGATCACGCCATTGGACTAGTAAAATATGCCAATGGCGCCATCGGCCAGTTTGAGGTGTCATGGGCCTTTCGGGGTGGGATGGATCTTAGGGATGAGGTGATGGGTACTGATGGGACGATTTGGATCAACAACTTTTTGCGCACCGGCTTTGAGATGTTTTCGGCGCCGGGCCAGAGCGGGTATGTCGCTGAAAAGGCAGAGTCGGCCAGTGGATGGCTCTTCCCTGTCGGCGATGAAACCAACGACCTCGGCTATAATCACATGTTTACAGATATACTGAATTCGATGGAAAGCGGCAGCTCCCCGATGGAGACTTTTTACGATGGTTACGTCGTCAATGAAATCATGGACGCCGCCTATCGCTCCGCCGAGTCAAAGAAATGGGAGCCTATTGAACTGAAGGAATGGCGCGGCCTGCCGGACGAAGCAGTACAGGTGCAAAGGGAAACTCAGTACGACGAAAAGCACTGGCTGCTAAAAGAGGAGACTCTGCCCGACGGTACTAAGAAGATTTTGCTCAAAGAAAAAACGACGGGCAAGCTGATTCAGCGAGAGGTATAGCGATCGGCTGCTGACAAAAAAAGAAGCTCTTCCAACGACGTTACGAGGAAGAGCTTTCCCAAAAACCAATTGTTAAAGGACATCTATTCTTTATGCGCGTCTTAAAATTTAGGCGTGCATTTTTCTTTCAAACCGGCTTTTAGAATCTGGCTGGTTTGGTCTTGTTTTTTGCATGGGGTATTATGACCTGTCGTATTTCTTTTTCCCTCCGTTAAAGTTGAAGGCGATGGTCACTTCGTGCGTTCCGCCGTTGTATTTCTGAATGGTTTGGAAGGTCAGGTCGTAGCTATAGTATAGTCTGAAAACGTCAATATTTGTGCCTAACAACAGGCCGACAGCGCCGCCAAGCCCTGCGCGATACGAAGCGCCGGCGATGAGTTTGTCGTCAATAAATGAGCCTAAGAGGTTGAAGTCTGCCTGGAAGGGTTTGTCCCTGATGTGCTGAACCATCAGCGAGGGACGCAACTTAAAGTTGAACTGCTCAATTTCAAATTCGTGGCCGAAGTGGAACATCACAAAGCGGAAGAGCGAGCCGTCTGTATATCCGGATTCGATATCGCCGATACGGGCTACCACTAAGTTGGAGAAGGTCAGACTTGCAAAGGTTTTGTCTTTGAATGTGCTATAAAGACCGAGAGAAGCGTCAAAGATTTTATTTCCATCTACAGCTTCTTCAATCACGAGGTCGCCTTCTTCGTAGAGAGGGCTTTGCAAAACGGACTGGGATAGTTTGCGGGTTAGGAAATCGGTTGAAAAGCCGGCGGCCAGTTTCACATCTCTAATCTGGTAACGGAAAGCGTAGTTCATCTGAAAGCGAACGTTGCTCATATTGCCCAATGTTTCCGACATCAATCCGAGACCGAGGCCAAAGGTCTTGCCGATAGGGCCGTTATACCCAATGCCATAAGTCTTCGGCGCATCGTCGAAGCCGTTCCATTGGCTGCGCAGGTTCATTTGGATCTGGTGATCCTCCGAAAATCCTGCGTATGCAGGAGAAATGAGAATCGGGCTGATGTGGTAGTGCGAAAACACGGCTGATTGCTCCTGTGAATAGGCAGCTTTAAAGATGAAAACAGTAATTATGAGTAAGAATAACTTTTTCATGCTCATGGATTTAATCGGTTATATGGAAATTGGATTGAAGTGAGCGGGAATTGAGCTACCGAATTGAAGAGTCAGCTGCTCAATTCCCAGAATTCATATTATTTGCGAAGTACGGTGACGCTGCCCTTTTTGGTTATGCGCTGATTTACGATGGGATCCAGGTAGTCAAATACATAAAAGTATGTGCCATCTGGAACCTCGTTGCCGTAGGTATTGGTACCTCTCCACAAATTGCCATCGTTGTAATTTTTGGCTTCGTACACTAATTGTCCCCAGCGGCTGAAGATCTGGAGGCGATTGTCGGAAAAGCGCGACAGGCAGGAGATGATAAACTCCTCGTTGCGACC
Source organism: uncultured Saprospiraceae bacterium (assembly GCA_964643005.1). Lineage (GTDB taxonomy): Bacteria > Bacteroidota > Bacteroidia > Chitinophagales > Saprospiraceae > UBA6168. The sequence continues at coordinate 14,307 of CAZXQI010000065.1, forward strand.
GTCTCCGTCCGGCGTGATGACCGTTCTGACTTCGCCGCAGGATGTTTCATCGGATACCCTGATGATTTTAGAAACCTGGCAGCCGTTGTCGTCCGTAACCACCACGAAATAACTGCCCGGCAATAGTTCTGTCAGGATACTGTCCTGAATATTCGGGTAATCTTTCCAGGTAAAATCATAAGGCCAGGTACCCCCGCTGACCTGAGCGATGGCTACGCCATTTGGACCTCCGCTATCCGGCTCTGATATGCCTATGACATACATGCTGTCGGGTTCAATGATCGACACGCTGCTGATCAGATTGCAACCGTTTAAGTCGGTGACTGTCACGTTGTAGTTTCCGCCACTCAGGAAATTAATGGTCTGCCTGTCTTGTGCCGGAGTCACATTCCAATTAAAGGAATAAGGCTTTACGCCTCCGTTAACGGTGATAGTGGCCTGGCCGCTTCTGCTTCCCGGGCAGCCGAGGAATGCGCCATCCGGCGCGCCGACAAGCGCAGGCGGTTCTGTAACGGAAACCCCCTTTGTAATTTTACAACCTTCTGAGTCGGTAACCTGGATGGTATAAGCGCCGGCTTTTACGCCATTGAGAACCTGGCTGGTAGCGCCCGTATTCCACAGGAATGAATAGGGAGCAATACCATTGAAGGCGTTAGCGGTTAAAATACCGCTGCTTCCGCCATTACAACGGACATGGAAGCCATTGAAATCACTTACAGCTTCTGCTTCGACGGTTAGATTTGAAACAGAAGTCAGTTCAAAGATATTCGTGATGGAGACGCCCAGTGCGTCAATTATAGTTACAGTGTAGGCGCCGGCCGGCTCGCCGCTCAGCGTAGCGCTGTTTCCGCCTACTGTCTGACCATTGCTATTTTTCCAAATAAAACTAAATGGCGCGTTCTGGCTTCCTTGAGGGATTGCCGTAATCGTCCCGTCCAGATGATCGGCGCATGCAGGCTGAACAAAATCGGCGTCGGCGGTAAATAATTCGACGCAGATATCTTCATACACCTGATAACATCCGTTGGCGTCGCCGATGGTGACGTCGTAACATCCAGGCGCTAAGTTGGAGACGTTTTGGGCAGCGGAGCCGTTGCTCCAATTGAAGGTGTAAGGAATCTTTCCGCCGCTGGGCTTTATTTCAATCTTGCCGGGCTGATTACCGGCTGCCGGATAAATCAACACGGGCGAAATGCTCAAATTGGTAGTGGCGACTTCCTGCGTCAAAGTGAGGATTTGTAGATCGGCGCCTGAAGCTCCGTCTTTAATCGTCACGGTGTAAGTGCCGGGCAGCAGATTGGTGAAAGTGTGCGCTCCATCGAGATTATTCGCAACGGAAGCATTCTGCGGGCCTGAAATGGCAAAGCTATAAGGCGCAACCCCTCCGGTTGTTACCTGAACGGTCAGGGTTCCATTATTCGTATTATCGCAGGAAGAAGTAGAAGTGATTTGGTATTGAATGGGTACTAACACGAAGTCGGGTGTAAATGAAGCCGTATTGGTACAACCATTTTTATCTGAAACGGTGACGGTATAAGTTGTCTCATCGCAAAGCCCTGTCGCTTCATTTCCCGTTTGGTTATTGCTCCAACTATAGCTAAAAGGAGCGCCGAATCCACCGGCAGAAGTATTGATGACAACCGACCCGTCGCAAACGCTGGAAGAAGTCGGGTCTGTTAATACATAGTTAGCAATGTCGGGAATAGAGTTGGCCTGTGATATATTGATGGTCACGGTCTGATTTTGCCCGGTTGCCGAGCTGGTGACGGTGACGGTATAAGAACCGGAGCAAAGGCCGGTAAGATTGCCGCCGCTAAGGCCAGCTGCCGACCACTGATAGGTGTATGGAGGAATGCCTCCAGTCACGTTCAGGTCAATTTCGCCATCGCAGGTTTCGAAGCAGGCGTCCTTTTTAATGGGAGCGATAGCCAATGGCGCGCTCACTATCTGGCACTTAGTTTTTACGCAGCCATTGAAATCCGTTACTGTAACGCAGTAAGTGCCGGGACAAAGGTTGGTTGGGTTGGCGCCTGTACCGGCAGGCAGCGGACCGCTTGGCCCAGACCATGAGAAGGTGTAGCCAGGAGCTGCGCCGCCAGGCGTACCGCCGCTGACAGTGGTCGTAATAGAGCCGTCGCAATTGCCCGAAGTAGCGTTAATTGCATTGGAAGCCACCGTTATTCCTGAGGGAGAAGAGACGATGAGATTGCTGGTTTTGACGCATCCGTAGGCGTCTCTTGCTCTGACAGTATAGTTGCCTGCAGCTAAGTTGGCGAAAGTATTGGTTGACTGCCAGGGGTCGTTGCCCAACTGATACTCATACGGGCTGACGCCGTTAGAGGCAGTGATGACGATAGAACCGTCATTAGCGCCAAAGCATTTTACCGGAATAGCAGTGGCCAATGCTGAAAATGCAGTGGGCGGCGTAGTGACCACTAATGCGTCGGAAATGTATTGGCATCCGTTGCAATCCGTGATCGTTACGGTATAAGAACCTGCGGCTAAGCCGGTTATATTTTGCGTTGTTTTTCCGTTGCTCCAGGAATAAGTTAAGCCCGAACAGCCAGAGCCGGCGGGAGTTCCTCCCGAAGGAATGGCGTTGATGACGCCGCTTGATTCTCCGAAGCAGACGATGTTTGTTATTTGGAAAGTGGCGCCGAGCGGCGCATTGGGCTGCGTGACCTGATAACTACCTGAGGCTGTTTCCTGCCCGCCGCAGCTTGTTACTGTTACGGAATAGGTTCCAGGCGAAAGCCCTGAGATGTCTTGTGTCGTTGCAAATACGGCAGGGTTACTGTCTTTTTTCCATTGGTAAGCATAGGAGCCATTACCGCCGGTTACTGTGATATCTATGGCGCCGTTGGCTTGGCCATTACAGGCGACATTGGTAACCGTATTGTTTGATATAGTCACCGCGCCGCCGCAGTTGTCTCCAACCGTGACCGAACCGCTTACGAATGCGGGTATAAGCTCGATGTCATTACAATCTATGGTTTCAATTGTAGAGGGTATGCCATTAAAAGTAATCGGGCTGGACTGGCCTGTATTCCCAATGACATTAAAACAAACCTGGAAAATGACTGTGCCGTCTGGTACTGTAACTCCTTCGGTTGTGTCGTCATACCAGGAAAAGACCAAAGTGCCGCTACTTACACCACTGGGGCCAAAGCTGGCGCTCGTTAAACTGGGCAGTCCATAATTCTGAGTAGTTTGATATTGTATAATATTCTGATTGAAATGAATGGAGAATTGAGCGCTGACAATACAGTCGAAATTAGCTACTGAGAAATCAACGCAAACCTGGCTGCCATTAGGAGCAGTTTCCTGTGAAGCTATAAAAGTAAGGTCGTCGCCTATGGGCGGCGTGCCGCCACCACAAATGGTGATGTCGCCGGGAATACCCTGAAAAGGTATTTCGACGCCATTTTTATCTACTACTTCAGTCGGTATCGAACTTCCATTGAACAAGAACTGGGTTGGCGAAGCGCAATCGCTCGCACCTATAGCTTTGAAGCATACCTGATAGATGATGGTTCCATCCGAAACGCTGACGCCTTCTGTTGAAGAGTCAAACCAGGACAGGGTGAGCTTACCCTGATTGGCCTGGGTACTTCCAAAACTGGAGGCCGCCAAATCTGGGAGATTAAAGTTTCCTACATTGATAAATTGAAGCTTTGTCGGATCGAATTGCATGGTGTATTGCATAGAAACGATGTCGGTAAAGTCATTGACGCTGATGTCTATGCAAAATTGAGCGCCTGGCTCAGTGGTTTCATCGGAAGCAATCACCGCAAAACCTTCGACTGTCCCTCCTCCCGGATTGCTTCCCCCGTTTCCGGTAAAAGTGGCAGGTTGCAAAATAGGAATCAATACAGTCCCATTGATGTCAACGATTTCGATGATGGTGGGGTCGCCGGTGAATGAAATGGGGCTACTACCCGAGGAAAGTACTTTGAATTTCAGGCTATACAGCACATCGCCGTTGGGTAAAGTGATGCCTTCAACAGTATCGTCAAACCAGGAAAATGACAGTTTACCTTCGTTCACCTTGGTAAGCCCAAAGGAGGCGGAAGTTAGACCTAAGGTTGGATTTAAATCCCCTACGGATTGGTACTCTAAAACGGACGGGGTCCACTTCATAGAGTATTGGACGCTCAATAGGTCAATAAAATTGCTGGTTGTAATTTGTACCGTGATGACGTCTCCTACATCTGCTGTAATGTTCTGCGGAGTCACGGTGAAGGTAGGCTGGGCGGCAGACTGGGCTGTAAAAAATGCCAGAAAGCCAATGACGAGCATGGTAATCGGTCCTTTCATATGTTCGGAATTGGGACAATAATTAGTGAAAAAATGTAATCGGAAAACATATTGGCAATTTTGACTCCTTAGGCAAAACCGCCAACTACGATATGCACTTATTGTGCCACAAGCTGCCGAATGGCAGAAGCTCTTTCAGTTTTTAGGGCGTAAAAGTAGGCGCCTGCACCGGAAAAAATATCCCGATTTACGGGTATTCTGTTTAATCCGGCGTCAAATCTTTTATTTTCTTTAAAAATAACCTTGCCGGAAGCGTCAAAAATAGTCAACTCAGCTTGCATGCTTTGCTGCAGGTTGAAGGAGATATACGTAGTTTCTACAAAAGGGTTTGGACTATTTTGAAACAAAATAAAATCAACCGTCTCCGTTTCCTGTGTCGAACTGGGGCCTAAGACGGTGATGGCGCCATTGCTTATCGAGTAGGGTAGCATGCTGTCTATTCCCACCACTTCAATTACCGTTGGATCGTCGGTGATGCTTAGCTGGCTGACAGAATTGGACGATCCGATAACCTTAAACCATACAGAAAAAATGGAGGACATGTCTGCGAGGGAAACCCCCGTGAGCGCCGATTGATACCAGGAAAAACGCAGGGTTCCATTGGCGGCTTCCGTTGTACCGAAGTTGCCTACATAAGACATTTCAGGCAATCCAAAATTATCCACTCCTGTGAACTGCAATACGTTGCTATCCCAGTGCAGGGAAAATTGCAAACCGGTGACTTCATTAAAGTTTTCCACCTGAATGGCCGCCTGGACATTTTTTCCAGGATCAACAGACATGTTGGGAGTTTTGAGAACGACTTCTTGTGCGTTTAGACTGGAAAGTAGAAACAGAGCGAAGAGGAAAGTGGATAAGCTAATCTTTTTCATATTCAGGGATTATCAGGTTGTTTGCCAAAGAAACAGGTACAAAGGTAAAAAAGGGTTATTGACTAGTCAATGACTCG
>CAZXQI010000066.1:0-19542 GCA_964643005.1 uncultured Saprospiraceae bacterium
GCGCTGTTTTTGCAAAAACTGACCCTGCCGTTTTCAAAGAGTCTGGACGAAATCTTTAAGCCGGAAAAAGGAATTACCGCCATGCGCTTTGAGCGGGAACGATTGTTTAAGAGAGGTTGAGCGGAGAGGTCGCAGAGCGCAATTTTTTTAAAATAAAGATCAGCCCCGCTCAATTTTTTGGTACAAATCCTCAATCCCCTGCACCATAGCAGTCCAGGAATAGCGCTTCTTTTCTTCCCTGACGCCTGCCTCAAATTCTTTCTGTCTGTTATTTTTAAAAAAATCCACGATAGCTCCGGCAATAGCCTGCGGCTCCTGCGGGACGACGTAACCGGCCTTACCGTGGGGGACGATCTCCGGCAGGCCGCCAACCTCGGTGACAATCATCGGCTTTTCAAAGTGATAGGCGATTTGAGAAATGCCGCTTTGCGTGGCCGATTTGTAAGGCTGTACGACCAGGTCGGCTGCGCCAAAATAATACTTCACTTCTTCAGCGGGGATGTAATCCGTCCGCATAACTAACTGACTCTCAATTCCTTCTTTGTGTATGATTTTTTCATAAAATTCCTGATTTCCATAATACTCGCCAGCTATAATCAGGCGGACGTTCATACCCCGAACCCGCTCGTCGGCCATTGCCCTGAGCAATAAATCCAGGCCTTTGTATTCGCGGATGAAGCCGAAAAAGAGCAGGTAACGAGAATCTCCGGAAAAGTCGAGTTGCCTTAGAGCAGCTTCCCGCTCTATTTTTTCACCATAATTATCGTAAACGGGGTGGGGGATATAGGCCGCCGGTTTGGTCGTCGAGAACTGGCGGAGGTCTTCTTCCACGGTGCGGCTCATCACTAAGCAGGCGTCCGCAGATTTTAAAAACCAGGCGGTGAACTGCCGGTCGCCAGGGCGCTTTTCGTGCGGTAAAATATTGTCGGCAATGGCGATGGTTTTTGTGTGGCCGTTGCTTTTGACCAGTCTGAGGATCGCCCCCAGCGCCGGCCCCATAAATGGCAGCCAGTATCTTGCAATGACCAAATCGGGGCGCAGGCGGCGAAGCTCTAATCCGACCTTCAGCCAGTTCAGTGGACTGACTGAATTGATGCGGGTGCGTATTTCCAGCTCTGGCGGCGGCGGGTCGGAGGATAACTGAGTTTTGCCGGGGAATAAAAAACCAGGGTATTGCAGAGAAAAGGAGTAAATAACTAACTCATAACCAGCATTCTGTAACTCTGTTGCCAAACGTTCACTCAGGGCTGCAATGCCGCCACGCAGTGGGTGAGCCGGTGAAAGAATGACTATTTTTTTCATAAAAAATGGAAAGTGAGGGGCGCTGTGTAAAAGGTATTTTTAAAAAAATGGATTTAAGGGGAAGAGCAGGGCAGAACGAAAGCGCCTCAGATTTTAGATTCAATCACGTACCAGTTTCTCGTGGAGGAATTGCGCACCAGCAACTCGGCCAGAAAGCCGGTGACGAACAATTGTGTGCCCACGATTAGCGTGAGAATACCGAAGTAGAACAAGGGTCTGTCGGCTATTCCATACTCAAAGTGGATGATCTTCTGGTAGCTAAGCCAGACTAAGATAGCCAGGCCTGCGAGAAAGAACAGGGTGCCTAAGAGTCCAAAAAAATGCAGGGGGCGCTTACCGAATTTGCCGATGAAGGTAATGGACAGGAGGTCGAGGAAGCCATTGATAAAGCGGCTGAGGCCGAACTTCGACACGCCGTATTTTCTGGAGCGGTGTTCGACGACCTTTTCCCCGATTTTCTGGAACCCCGACCATTTGGCCAGCAGGGGCGTATAGCGGTGCATTTCCCCGTAAACCTCGATGCTTTTGACCACGTTCAGCCGATAGGACTTCAGGCCGCAATTGAAATCGTGCAGGGGAATCTTACTGATGAAGCGGGTGATACGGTTGAAAAATTTGGAGGGGATTGTTTTGGAAAGTGGATCGTGGCGGGTTTTCTTCCAGCCCGAAACCAGGTCGTAGCCTTCTTCGACGATCATCCGGTGCAGTTCGGGGATTTCGTCGGGGCTGTCCTGTAGGTCGGCGTCCATCGTGATTACCACATCGCCCTGCGCCGCCTCGAAGCCGACGTGCAGAGCGGCGGATTTTCCGTAATTGCGCCTGAATTTAATCCCCTGGACATGGGGATTCTTTTGCTTCAACTCTTCGACAACCTGCCAGGAGCGATCCCTACTGCCATCGTCCACCATGATGATTTCGTATGAAAAATGATGGGCTTCCATGACCCTTCGAATCCAGGCCTCCAGTTCGGGCAGGCTTTCGTCTTCGTTAAAGAGCGGTATGACTACGCTGATATCCACTGTTCTGGTTTAGGATTTTTTGCTTTTGATGATAATTGAGACAGACTAATTTCCCCTTGTCTGAAGAGTCGCTACCAGATAGGAGATAAAAAAACCTCCGATCAGGGTGAAGCCGTAGCCGGTCATCGTTCGCCCGAAAGTCATTTTGAAATCTAAGTCGCTCACATCTCTTCCTGCTGCTTCCATCATTTGTTTTTGTATATCCGGCAGACCGGGATCCAGATAATTGAAAAGCGCAAAGATGAAGAGATTGAAAATGAGCATTGCCACCACGAAAACGAGGAAGGCCGGCCTGAGCGCCTCTTTGCGGCTGAGACTGTCGCCATTTTTAGACCGCTCCTTCCGTATGGCGGCAACCATCCCAATGACGGCTACCAGCAAAGTGCTCCAGTAAACAAAAGGATTCAGCACTAATGCCTTATCCACCTGATAAAAAATAAACAGGTATAGCATAATGGCTAAACCTGTTATGATACCGTATTTGACTGCGGTTTGTTGCATATTAATTCGGGTTCTTCTTTTGCTTTAAACGGACATTGGCGATTCTCTCTTCATGATAGCTCCGGCCACGAGTCCGGTAAGGAAACCGAGGATGACGCTTGCTAATAATGAGAATCCCGCCAGAATGAATGGATTTGAAAAAATCCCTATCATCTTTTCTACCATCTCTTCTGATCCGGGCTGAGCGTTTTCCATAGCTGCTTCCATCATTATTTCGCTCATGTCGCCGACAATGAATTTCATGTAGATAAGCATCCAGACGGCGCTAATGAGACCCATCACCAGGCCGGTGAGGGCGCCTACGCTGATTCCCCTGCCCATTGCGAGATAGCCGCCGAGTTCCTTGTCGCGGTGAAATTTGATGGCCATCACAACGCCCACTATCATGATCACGTAATTCAGACACCCCGCAACCTGGTTGGCGGCAGAAGGCTTTACAGGATCGTTTAGCCCCGATACATAAAGACCTAAGCTCAGCACAATGAGAATCAGCGAGATGATAGTACCGTATTTTACGGAAACAGGCCAGGGAGAAACATTCTCTGAACCGGAGGAGTACATTGGATTGTCTAAAGTTGCCATTTGTTTTGATTTTAAATTTGTTAGAAAAGATTGTTCATTTCGCTGTGAAGGTGGGCAAACTATCTCATTTTTTAAAAAAAAACTTTAATAGAAGGCGGGTTAATTTCCCGAAATGTAACTGCCCCGAATGACAGCCAGCACCTTTCCTTTCATCCGCCAGCCAATGAACGGGCTGTTTTTTGAAATAGAAAAAATGTCTTTTCGGGAAAAAGTCCATTCTAAATTGGGATCAAAAATAGTGAGATTAGCCGGCTCACCGGGAGCGATTTGGGGAATTGGAAGGCTCAGAATTCTTCTGGGAGCTATCGCTATTTTTTCTACAAAATCGCTGATGCTCATGGTTTTGTGCAGGTGCATCCAGCTCAGTCCAAATGCCGACTCTAATCCGATAGCGCCAAATTCAGCAAAGGGAAACTCCAGGTCTTTGGCTTCGGCATCCAGTGGCGTGTGGTTAGAGGTGATGCAGTCAATCGTCCCATCGGCCAGGCCCTGCCGCAGCGCCTCAAAGTCGGATGTTTCCCGAATTGGCGGCATGACTTTGAAGTTGGTGTCGTAATCGTACAGTTCCTGGTCGTCGCAGGCGATGTTCATGGCGGCGGCTGATGCCGTGACTTTCAGCCCTTTGCTCTTAGCCTCCCGCACTAGCTCCACTGCTCCTGTCGATGAGATATTGTGGATGTGGAGGTGCGAATCGGCATACCCTGCCAGGAAGATATCCCGTCGGATCATCAACTCCTCAGCTAAGGAGGGGATGCCCTTTAGCCCGAGTGAAGCGCTCATGGCGCCTTCGTGCATCTGTCCGTGGGGCGCCACGGTTTCGTCGAAGGGCTGATTGAGGATGACGCCGTTGAAAGGGCGGACGTATAGCAGTGCGCGCAGGAGCAACCCACTGTCCTGGACCGATTTCTTTCCATCTGAAAAGGCGACGGCGCCGGCGGCGTGCATGTCATACATTTCGGTGATGTCTTTGCCTTTGCAGTCCGTGGAGACGGCGCCAATGGGTAAAAACTCCACGAGGCTTCCGTTGGAATGATTCCTGACGTATTCTACTTCCGACTTGGAATGGATAGTCGGCAGGGTATTCGGCAGGCAGGCGAGGGCGGTATATCCACCGGCTGCCGCAGCTTTGGCGATGGAACGGAAATTTTCCCGATGCTCAAAACCCGGGTCGCCGGTGAAGGCGCCAATGTCCAGCCAGCCGGGAGATACGCAGGCGCCTTTTACGTCCAATGTCTGAGCCTGCCTGGCGGCGAGGCTTTTTCCAACCAATTCAATCTTTCCGTCTTTGATGAAAATGTCTGCTTTTTCGCCGTTGATGCCGGAATCGGGGAAAATCAGAGTAGCGTTTTTGATAATCAATCGCATGGGCGGGCAAAATCGTTTAGGGGCAAAATTAGGCAGCCTGGCGAGAAAAACGATTTTTAATTTGAAGAGCTGTGAATGGGTCGGGGATATTTCCCCCAAGGCCAGGATTTAAAGGGCTGGGGATTTGATTTTTTTAAAAAAATAAAAAACTGAAAAAGGGCAGACTCTTAAAGCGCCCTCCTTCCTTTTTAAAAGCAGATGATAAGGATATTTTAAAAGGATTGGGCAGGTTGAAACCTTTCAACAATACCTTCCCATACCCCTTTTAGGCATTAGGGCGTCCAATCAATTTCCCCTCTGTTTTTCAATTTTTTATAAAAATTAACTGTACTTCTTCTTCTCTAACCACTGAGTTTCTTTCAGGAAAACGTCGTCTGGATAAGCCTTGAGGAAGGTATATTTTAAAATATCGTAAGTGGTGACAACCCCTACTAAGTTGTTGTAGTCGTCCACAATCGGCAAGCCGTGAAACAAATGCTTGACGAAGACCATGGCGGCGGCGCCAATGGATTCATCCGGGCTTAGTGTCGCTACTTTCCGGGTCATCAATTCTTTCACTTTGATGCCGGCGTATTCTTCGAATCTTTTATTGGAATCCACCAAATCCCAGGTAGTGATGATGCCGACAAGCTTCCCATCTTCCACGACGGGCAGATGGTGGAAATGCCTTTTAAACAGCACTTCTTTTACTACTTCAAGCGAATCTTCCGGATGTACGGTAATGACGTTGGTCGTCATAATAGTGCGTATTCTTTCATTCATCATAAGGCAGGAATTGAATTGTTAAAAGATGATTTTCATATTTTTATTTTATAAAAAAATCCTTTTTTCCAGAAAAAAGAAAGTACTGTCAAATTTCTAAAAATTTTCGGGAACTACGCATCTGGAAAGGCGTTTTTTACCTTTTAAAAAAAAATGTTTTAAAAAGGGCGGACGATTGTAATTTTGCGTTCTTTAAAACTTCAATGGAATATGGCTTTGCGAGATAATTTTCCAGCAGCCGGGGACAGCTATCTGGGCGGGACGAGCGACGGCTTTGTTTACTACAGCGCTTTCAAGGGTTCTTCCCTGGCAAAAGCTTATGAAATGTTGCGGCTGTTTTTGGTGGAGGAGGGCTATGTCGATGTGCCCCTGCCAAAGGACGTGGAAGAGCTACGCAAATTTTATCAGGCCAGGCCTGGTCGCCAGTTATGCCTATTCGAAGTCAATGGCTATTGGCACAATCCCATCAAGATTCTCTTTCCCAACGACCGACGCAAAAAGCGTTTGCTGCTCCTCGAAATTTATAATGAAAAGGCGCCCGACCACCTGTTGCGCTTTCATGGAAAACTTTGAACTGCTTAGGCGCTAAGCAGAGTTTGGAAAACTGCTTCCAGTCCAGGGCATACTTCCGTCGAGATTCTGAAAATCGGCAGTGCGGAAATAGTAACTCCCGACTATTTTCTACCTGTCTTTTTAGGTTTTAAATCCAATTGAAGTGAAATGATATGAGAGTACCTGTTTTGCGAGTCGTTTGGATTCGTGTAGGCGTAATCAATGCGCAAGCTATAAAGCTGAAGTCCCACGCCGATGGATAGTCTGGAAATATATCTGCTGCCGCCGTCGAAGTCTTTTTCTTTCTGGAACTGGCTGAGCCCTGTCCGAAGGAACAGGAAATGAATGTACTCGACTTCCAACCCTACGCTGGGGTCTAAGCTGAAGGGATTCCCTGAAACCAGGGTGTTGCGCTTTCCGTCGGTCGTGGCCAAGAGGCTTATTTCCGGAGAGAAGTTGAATTTTTTGACCTGAAATCCGTAGGCGGCGCCGAGCAGAATCTGCGGTCTGGTGACTTCTAAGGAATTGATATCGGGCAGCTCGTTGCCGGTGGCCAACAGCACTTCTTTTTCCTTTTCCGTGAAGGCGACGCGCCAGGCGTTGGAAGTAGTAGTGAGGTCTCTGGCTGTCAGACCCAGCTTCAGTTTTTCGACGCGGTATTGAGCGCCGAGGTCAAATCCAAAGCCCCATGAGCCGGCAAAGGAGCCGATGACCCGCCGAATCACTTTCACATTGCCGCCTATGAAGAAGTTGCGTCCTTCACCGACCTCAATGCGCTGGGCGTAGCTGCCCAGAAAGGCGTAATCGGCGGCGGAGAACTCCACGATGTTGTCGTAATTCACCGTGCCGTCGTCCTCGAAAAGGCTGAGCGTATTGGGAATGTCGTCTATTCCAAAACGGATGAGAGAAAGCCCTAACCGCCTGTTAGGGTTAGAAAAGGGCAGGGTGATTCCGAGGTAGTCAAATTTGCCGATGCCGGCGAACCACTCCGAGTGCATGGCGCCGAGTTGCAGCCCATCTTCTTCACTTAGACCGGCCAGTCCTGCCGGATTCCAGTAGGCTGCCGTTACATCGTTGACGCTGGCAATGACGGCGTTGCCCATGCCCTGCGCCCTGGCGCCTACTCCGATAGAGAGAAATTCATTGCTGTACTTTTGGGCGTAGCTCGTCTGGAAAGACAGGCAGGCCAAAAGGAGGAGTCCATATTTTAAAAGCGTACGAACCGTTGCCATATTTGATTTTTTTAAAAAAACGGCCATTGGTTAAGGGAAGTATTTTTTAACATTCAGTCATCTGCAAATAAAGAGCGCAAAGTTATTGTTTCGAAGGCGTATGTCCGCAATCCATTCAGTTTTGTGAATCAAATAGCGCAAAAGCTCCCAACAAATTCCGTTCTTTCGCATTGAAAGACTTTAAAGGATATTCAAATTTAAAACAATGGACAGGCAGACCTTGCTCGATACAGCCAGAAAACTCATCGCTGAAGCAGACACAGGCGAAGCCATTGAGTTGACAACTTCGTTTTTGGAAAGCGAATCGCGATACAGGTTGCTTTACCGGGAGGCCATGCAACTGGCCGCTCGGTTTTCAAAAACCCAGGCGGACGAGGGCAAGGGAACCGTCAGCTTTGAAAACATCCAGATCAGTTACAGTCAAATCAACGAGGGGCTGCTCAATTTGCTGGAAAATATTGAAACCGATACCCTGCATCCCGAAACCTCTTCGGGAGCCCCCGGCGGCGGACAGAGATTCTTCCATTCGAACCGGCTGCTGATTTTAATAGCAGTTCCCATGCTGATTATTAGTGCGGCTGTGCTCGTCATGCTATTGCGCTCTGGAGATTCGGAGCCAGAGGTACAAACAATGGAAAGCGGGCTGTGCTCTGTTCATTTTGACGCCGGCGCCGAAAATATTCTGGTGCTTCCATTTTTTAAACCAGGAGGAGACGCCATTCAACCCGAAGGGCTGATCGTCGAGCGCTTGCAGGATTTTAGCCGCCAGATTAATTTGAAATCCGAAATTGCTCTATGTGAAGATTTTGAACCCAAATTCTTGCTGGACTACCCTGAGGCCGCTGAAATCGGCCGGGCCAGTCAGGCAAAACTCATCGTCTGGGGCAGAGCGGAAAAGGACGCTGCAAATACGGTGATAAAAACGCGGTTCAAATACCTGGGCGAAAGCGAGACCCTGGCTCTAAGTCGCCTGGGCTGGGAAGGCGAAAAACTCGTCGTCACGGACAAGATTCTTTCTGTCGTCGCTACCGAAGGAGAGCTGACGGACAATGTAGAAGCCGCTTTGATGCTTGCGCTGGGTCTGGTGGCCGACCAGGTGGGCGATAGCGATGCCGTTATTGCCGCTTTAGGGGCGGTTCAAGTAAATGACTCCATGGCCGTTCTGCTGAGGAGCATGCTTTTGGCGAACAATTTTATTGCCCTCGAAAAACCACAGGAAGCCTTAGCTACACTGGATACTCTCCTGGATTCCCAACCCGATTTCTGGCTGGGACGCTGCAATCGGGCTATGCTCAATATTGAAAGCGGCGACTATCTCGCGGCAGTGGAAGACCTCAACTTCGCCTTAGAAAAAGAACCGGACGATGCCGAACTGCTGTACGCCCGGGGCGCCGCCTACTTTAAATCCGATCAACTACTTCCCGCCAAAAATGACTTTGAAAGAGTCATCAAAATAAAACCTCAACGAGCTGCGGAAGTCCGGGAAAATTTAAATGAAACGAATCAGCGAATCATTAACAATGAAGCCGTTTTGAATCAATTGAAAGTCAAACCCTCGCAGGAATTAACGGCGCAGGATTATTTCAGGGCGGCAGACGCCAGCCGACAGTTGGGCGACACGAGAAACTCCCAACAATTTGTCGAAAAAGGCCTGGCTCTCAAAAGCAACGATCCACAATTGATCTCCATTCGGATTGACAATTTACTTAAAGAAAAAAATGAGGCTGAAGCTGCCAAAGTCCTACAGGATGCTGTCAGCCGAGGAATCAGCAAAGATCAAATTACCAAACACAGCGCCGCCGCAAGGAAACTGTCCAACACTAAAATAAAGCCGAAAAAATAAGCTCCTGAAAAAGAAGCCCGCCGCTTATTGCCTGACAAAGCGCAGGCTCTCAAAGGATCTGCCCGACTGAATGCCAAGCAGATAAGAGCCGCTTCTCAAATCGTGGATGTTGAGGCGGAATTCTGAATGTCCCGGCTCCACATATACTGTTTTGTAAAGCTTTCCCATGAAATCGAGGATCTTCAACTCCATGTCCTCAGTAGTTACTCCGTCAAATTGCAGATGGACAAAGTTAGACGCAACGGTGGGATAGAGCAGGATGGCGCCTGCTTTATTCATCGCTACCGAAAGAACCCGCGAGTAGGCGTTGGCGCCGTTGTAGTCGAACTGGTTCAGACGGTAGTAGTTGATGCTCTCTGTCGGCATTTCGTGCGTGAATTGATAGTCCAGCGCGGTGTTGGAATATCCCGCAGCGGGAACTAAGGCCAGGGCCCGGAAGTCCGTGCCATTGACAGAGTGCTCCACCTGAAAATAGTCGGCGTTGATCTCTGATTGTGTCTGCCAGCGTAGCTCTATTGTTTTGTCCTGCTTTTTGGCGGTGAAGAAACTGAGTTCGACGGGGAGAGTGGAGCCGTAAGTGACGTTGAAATCGTCAATGCGATAGTTGGGTGAATTAGAAGCGCAAGTACTACTGGAGGAGTTTACATATCTCCATCTAATCCACAAATTGGGCTGATCTTCGGCGCCTTTGGGGAGATTTATTGTTTTTGGATTCCATTTACCTGCAGTGATATTAGTGGTATTGTAGGATTCTGAATTTTGCCAGGCGCTACCATCCGTACTCCATTCTAAGTTAACGACTAACTTGAAGGCATCCGACCGTCTATGCATAAAGGAAATTTCAATATCTCCCTTCCCTACAGTTGAGATTCCAGATACTCCAAAGAATCTGTCAGCCCCTTGGGGGGAGCAATCTGGCGCCCTAAGATTGTATTTCTTACCTGCACCACTTGGAGCTTGATCGCTGGTTACAACGGCATCAGATGCAAACCAACCGGTAGGAATATTAGGAAGAGTAACACCATCAAAATCTTCAAAATGCAACTGAGTCTGGGCATTCCCCCAATTAAAACCTAAAAGGAAAACTGTAAAAACACAGAAGAAACTGCGGATAATAACTTGCATGGTCTATTAGAATTTTAAAGTTAAAGAATTAAATCTGCTTAAAAAATGAATGGGGGGATTAAGGGTCAACCCAACCAAGATGACGCATCTAATGGCCTGACCAGACGCTTTTTATGGGTTAATTTGTTTTGATTTAGGTGAAAAAGGATAAGGTTTGAAACAGGAAGTTTATGCTTGCGGTTTGCTGTTTAAAAAGAGGGTATAAGCTAAGAGAAAAGGGGGATGCGCCAACCGTCTAACAATAAACGTGCCTGACAATAGATACGCTTAAGACGGACTGCTGCAACCCAATTTCCATAATTTACGATGACAAAGAAAGTAGAAACAAATGTGAAGGATAGCGCTCAGTCTTTCAGTATCTGCCTCGAAATAACGAGCTTTTGAATTTCGCTCGTTCCTTCGCCGATAGTGCAGAGTTTGGCGTCGCGGTAGTGTTTTTCAACGGGAAAATCTTTGGTATAGCCGTAGCCGCCGAAGATCTGCACGGCATCGTTGGCCACCTGACAGGCAATTTCGGAAGCGTAGTATTTGGCCATAGCCGATATGCTGGCGCTGGTCTGGCCGTTGTCCTTTAGATAGCCGGCTTTGCGGGTGAGCATTTCTGCCGCACTGATTTTGGTAGCCATGTCGGCCAGCTTAAAGCTGATGGCCTGGAACTTAGCGATGGGCTTTCCAAATTGTTCTCTTTCTTTGGCGTATTTGACGGAGGCTTCGTAAGCCCCTTTTGCGATGGCAAAGGAGAGGGAAGCGATAGAAATCCTCCCGCCGTCGAGAATTTTTAGAGACTGGATAAAGCCTTCGCCTTCCTGTCCGAGCATCTGACTTTTGTGAACCCGGCAGTTGTCGAAGATTAGCTCGGAAGTCTCCGAAGCCCTCATGCCGAGTTTGTTGGCTTTGCGTCCGCCTGCGAATCCGGGCGTGCCCCGCTCCACCGCAAAGGCCGTCATTCCATGGCTGTCTAAGGCCTCGCCGGTGCGCACGATGACGACTACCAAGTCGCCAGAATAACCATGCGTGATAAAGTTTTTCATGCCGTTGATGACGAAGTAATCGCCGTCTTTTTCTGCCGTACACTGCATGCGACCGGCATCGCTACCCGTATTTGGCTCGGTCAGTCCCCAGGCGCCTATCCACTGACCTGTGGCGAGTTTAGGCAGGTACTTTTTCTTTTGCTCTTCATTGCCAAAAGACAGGATATGATTGGTACACAGGGAGTTGTGCGCTGCTACAGACAAGCCTATGGAACCGCAGACTTTTCCAATTTCATCGATGATGGTGATGTATTCCTGATAGCCCATTCCCGCTCCGCCATATTCTTCAGGAACTAAAATCCCCATGAACCCATATTGACCCATTTCGTGAAAAAGTTCTTTGGGGAAATATTGCGCTTCATCCCATTCCATAACGTGCGGACGTATGTGAGTTTCTGCAAAATCCCGTGCGCTTTCACGGATGAGTTTCAAATTTTCCATATTTCCTGTCTGCATGGCGCTTTCAATTTTCTTTTAAAAACTACTTTTAGTCTAACTCCAAAATCAGAAAATGATTTTTAAAAATCAGAACCAGTTTAGAGCCTCTTTTATTTTATCATGAATTTCGTTGTTCTCATAAATCCCCCGAAACAACTCAGCTCCTGGCCCAAAGGCAAAAACAGGCGCCATCGCTCCGGTATGGCCATTGGAGGTAAACCCCATTTTGATTTTTCTCATGGTAGAGCCTTCGACGATCGAGGCGCCGCCTGTTTCGTGGTCGCCGGTAACAATGACTAAGGTCTCTCCATCCTTCCTGGCAAATTCCAGTACCCGCGCGATGGCAGTTTCAAAATCTTTCATCTCGTCTAAAAGCGGGACGGCCTTGTTTGCATGGCAGGCCCAGTCAATCTGGGAGCCTTCCACCATCAGGAAAAAACCTTCTGAACTTCGCTTAGGCAAATATTTTACCGCCATTTTCGCAGCAAAAGGAAGGTAGTCTCTTCCCTGGGCAGTTGGCGGGGGCTGATTATCGGCGGTAAAGAAACCAAAGCGCTTTGCTGGAGAAGGAGATATCATGCCCAATTCGCTGTGCGTAAAATCATAGATGGAAAAACCCTGATCCTTTAGCTCATTGAGCAGATTCCTGTTGTCCTTGTCCCTTTTGAAAAAATACTGCCTGCCTCCGCCGATAAAGAAATCCAATTTGGATTTGACGATGCCCTCTGCAATCTCATCGTAATAATAACGGGCATTGGCGTGAGCCAGAAAAGCCGCCGGCGTTGCGTGTACGATGGAAGATGTGACGACAATCCCCGTGGAAAGCCCCCTTTCAGCGGCCTCGTCCAATAAGGTTTTGCATGGATTCCCAATGGAGTCCAGACCTACGGCATTATTGAAAGTTTTTTCTCCGCAAGCCATCGCCGTTGCCGCAGCCGCTGAATCAGTTACCAGGTTATCGGCAGAGGATGTCTTTTGCAAACCTGTCACAGGAAACTGCTCTAAAATTGTGCTGTTCCCCTGATGATATAGGGAAGCGGAAATTTGCGCTAAGCCCATACCGTCGCCAATCATTAAAATGATATTCTTAGGCAGGACGGGCGCAGTATGTTGTAAATTGGAAGATTGCCAGCCGACAATGCTCAGAAATGCAAATGCTAATGGTAAGTAAATAATAGGCTTCACAATTTCACTTTATTGCTATCCGTTTCCGTTAGAGTTCGCAAAAGTAAAATTTTGCCGCTAACTTTTGCTCTTTCTTTGAGCCTC
Organism: uncultured Saprospiraceae bacterium; assembly: GCA_964643005.1. Classification (GTDB taxonomy): domain Bacteria; phylum Bacteroidota; class Bacteroidia; order Chitinophagales; family Saprospiraceae; genus UBA6168. Next base: position 13,022 of record CAZXQI010000066.1, read on the forward strand.
TGGTTGATGGGCTGATAAATGTCAGTTATTTTCCCTTGAAAAAGGCTTAAAATACTTTCTAAAAACTTTGCTAAAAGATAAAATAGTCCTTTCTTTGTGAGGTTAAGATTTGAAAACGTCGAAAAAAGATAAAATTGAAATTTAGGTTTAAAAAATAAGGCAGGCTTCTGCCGTAAAGATTTGGTTTTTTGGGGTTAAATAAGCTGGCTTCCTAATTTGGAAGTCGGCTTTTTTCGTTTTTAAGCATCTCGTTTTCCTTCCAATTTTGAAAAATGAACTACCGCCATATTTTACAATCCTTTGATAATCTGAATGTCCTAATCATCGGCGACCTCATGCTGGATCGCTATCTCAGCGGGAAGGTCAGCCGCATTTCTCCGGAGGCGCCTGTCCCCGTCTTAGAGTGGGGGAGCGAGGAAGACCGGCTCGGAGGAGCGGCCAACGTAGCATTGAACGTCAAAGCCCTGGGCGCAACTCCCTATCTCTGCGGCGTGGTTGGGCAGGATGCAGAAGGATTCAAGTTAGTGGAATTGTTGTCCCATGCCGGTTTACTGAACGACGGGATCGTTTTTTCCGGAGAAAGAAAGACAACCGTGAAGACCAGAGTCATCGCTGGTAGCCAACACTTACTCCGAATTGACAGGGAAAATACGGATGAGCTGAGCCAGGCTGAACAAAGCTCTTTTGAAAAAAGGGTGATGCAACTGATGGACAGCCGACAATTCCAGGTCCTGATTTTTCAAGACTACGACAAAGGCGCATTGAACGGAGAAAACATCGCAGTCTTTGTCAGAGAGGCCAAAAGCAGGGGAATCCTCACTGTCACCGATCCCAAGTTTCGGAATTTTTGGGCCTATTCAGGAGTGGATTTATTCAAACCCAATTTGAAGGAAGTACAGGACGCCCTGCACCAAAAATTTAATCCGGAAGAAAAACTTTTGAGGAAGGCCTCGCAGGCCATCCGAAATAAATTGAGCAACCGACACACGCTGATTACCCTTTCGGAAAAAGGTTTGTTCTTAGACAACGAAAACGCTTGGCGCCTTTTTCCTGCGTCTCCGCGGAATGTGGAGGACGTTTGCGGCGCCGGAGATACCGTCGTCAGCATTGCTGCGCTGGCGCTGGCGCTAGGTTTGGAAATGGAAGAAATCGCCCAACTGGCCAATTTCGCCGGTGGGCAGGTAGTCGAAAAGGTGGGAGTCGCGCCGGTCGACAGGGAACAATTGCTGACGGAATTGCTGGCCTTCGAAGAAGTTTCAAAAGAATAGCCCCGGCAAGTTCTGTTAGTGCGCGGCGCACTGACAGGGCTGAGCTGAATTACCGCCTAAAGCCCGGTCTTGAGGGCTTGCCGCTCAACGCATCTCCTGCGAATCCCGGCATCTTGGAGAACTTGTGCATCATCTTGCGCATTTGGTCGAACTGCTTGATAAACATGTTGATTTCATGCAAATCCTGGCCGCAACCTTTGGCAATGCGCTTTTTGCGACTCATGTTGAGCACTTCGGGATTTCCTCTTTCTCCCGGAGTCATGGAATAGATGATGGCCTCTATTTTATCAATCCGCTTTTCATCAATGTCCACGTCTTTGATGGCTTTGCTGATGCCGGGTATCATGCTCATCAGCGACTTCATGTCTCCCATGCGCCGGATTTGTTTGATCTGGCTGAGGAAGTCTTCAAAGTCGAATTTGTTCTTCCTGATTTTGGCTTCGAGGCGCTTGGCTTCTTTTTCATCAAATTGCTGCTGCGCCTTTTCAACTAAGGTGACGATGTCGCCCATGCCCAAAATTCGCTGAGCCATGCGGTCGGGATAGAACACGTCTAAGGTGTCCATTTTTTCTCCCATGCTCACGAACTTGATGGGCTTACCGACAGTATATTTGATCGTCAAAGCCGCCCCGCCCCGGGTATCGCCATCTAATTTTGTCAGCACCACTCCGTCGAAGTTGAGCCGCTCGTTGAAGGCTTTGGCCGTATTGACCGCATCCTGACCAGTCATAGAATCCACGACGAACAGAGTTTCATTAGGCTGGATAGCCTCTTTGATATTGGAGATTTCGGTCATCATCTCCTCGTCTATGGCTAAGCGACCCGCCGTATCCACGATAACCGTGTCGAATCCGTGCGCCTGCGCATGGGCGATGGCTTTGAGTGAAATTTCTACCGGATTTTTATTCTCCTCTTCCTTGTAAACGGGAACCTTAATCTGTTCGCCTATCACGCTCAATTGATCAATAGCCGCCGGACGATAGACGTCGCAGGCTACGAGCAGGGGTTTCTTTTTTTTACTTGTTTTTAAAAAATAGGCCAGTTTACCGCTAAAAGTCGTTTTACCGGAACCCTGTAGGCCGGAAATGAGAACCACCGAGGGACTTCCTTTGAGGTTGATGCCGGCTGACTGCCCTCCCATGAGCTCCGTCAGTTCGTCGCTCACAATTTTGATCATGAGCTGGCCGGGGTCAACGGACTTCAGCACGTTTTCAGTACCCAGCGCCTTTTCCCTGACTCTCTCGGTAAATTCTTTCGCAATAGAGAAGTTGACGTCCGCCGCCACCAATGCCCGGCGAATTTCCTTGATGCTCTCCGCAACGTTTAACTCTGTGAGTTTGCGCCCTCCACTGAGCGTCTTAAATGCGAGATCTAATTTGTCGGATAAATTATCGAACATGTTTGTCGTCGTTTAATTTTTTCAGGCGAGAGGATGGCGGCGGCGGCACTAAGTCGCCGCCGCCATCACTGCTGTAATTTTCTTTGGCCGGCAAAGATAAAGATTTGGAAAAAATATCCCACCCTTAGTTAGAAGCTCGCCACTTTCTTCCAGATGGCTGCCCGCTCTGTTCGTAGCCTGAACAGAAAAACGCCCGCCCCCTGCCATTCTTTTGGAAAAGTGAAGCGATGATTTCCCGCCGGCAGCAGGACATTGGAAAGAAGAGAATGTACCAATCTGCCATTGAGGTCGAAAACCTCTAAGGAAACCCGCTCAGCCGAAGTCAGCTCAAAAGCGCAGCTTGTTTCAGTAGAAAATGGATTTGGAAAAACCTGAAAGTCTAAACTTGGGGACTGAATTTCTGCCGCTTCCGATAAGACGGTTAAGTTCAGATGGATGAGGCTGTCGCAGCCGTGAATGGTTTGGAGCGCCAATTCATACTGACCTGTTTGGGTGAAAACCTCTGCGCCGACGACGAGCTGTTCTCCCTGCCCGATGGTCTCCGTCAGGAAAATTTCCACCCTGGGGAAAACCTGAACAGAGGTGCTGGAAATGCTGTCGCAAACTCCGCCGATGGAGATGGTCTCAATTAAAGTCGTGTCGGAAAAAATTTGAAAACCGTGGTACCAGTCGCCTTCGCAAAGGCTGATTTCCTGGAAAGTCTGGATGTTTTCAACCACCTCAATATGCGTGGTCACGAGGCTGTCGCAGCCGTGGTAGGCCGTCAGAAACGCCTGCTCGATAGTCGTGTCCTGGGTGATGACCTGACCGGTAAAGCTGCTGCCATAGCACAACTGAATTTCCCTTTCTAAACTGATAGGCCCTTCGATGTAAACCTGCCGCACCAGGGTGTCGGCGCCGTTTTCATTGGAAACTATCAGGGTGATGGTTTTCAATCCTCCCGTGGAAAATGTGGTGGTGGGAAACTGGCTGGTCGAAGAGGCGGGGCTGCCGCCTTCGAAATACCACTGCCAGTTCGTGGGACTGGAGTAGCTCTGATCCACCAACTGCGTGAGCAGGTCGCCGCAATTTCCCAAAAACTTGGCAATAAAATTGGCCGTCGGCGCCGCGTCTATATTTATCAGTATGGAAGCGGTATCGCTGCCGCAATTGCTCGAGGCTATCAGGCTCACCGGATAACTTCCATTTTGAAAATAAGTATATAGCGGGCTGAACGCATGGTTGCAATAACCGTCGCCATAGCACCATTCATAGGAGCCGGCATTTTGGGAAGTATTGATAAACTGGATAGTGGCGCCGCTCATTTGTACATTGAAACTCGCAGATGGAACCTCCTGGATGGAAATGATTTTTTCAAAAACTACCTTGTGCTCTCCCGCCACATTTTTTACCAAAAGGCTGACCGAATAATCGCCCGACTGGATGTAGGTCACCTCCGGGGGCGTTTTTCCAATAAAACTGGAAGGTATCCCGCCGGGGAAAGACCATTTCCAGTAAGCCGGATTTCCCGTGCTGAAATCTGTGAAGATTACGGATTCACCGGCGCAGGCCGACTGGGTATTCATTTTGAAAAAGGCAATTGGCGGCACGAGAGGGTTCTGCTCCTCGCTGAGGAAAATCGGCGCCCCTGTCAATTCAATATCCTGAGCGGCAATGCCCGTCGTCTGGCCGGTTTGAGAAAAATCCCATACCCGCTTTTGGAGTTGGGAATAGCCAAACCCAGCCGGAAAAGAATAGATAGCATTAGCCGTTTCCGATTTATCCGTTTTTGTTTCTGCCCAGAGAACGTAGGTAAAATGCCCCCCGGCATCTTTGAAAGCCGCTCCTCTCGTCCCCTCCGGCAATTGCAGCGCCGCCGTTTTTTCCGCATCATATTTTGCTCCGAACAAAAGATCTGAACAGGTTTTTAAGGCTACACCTTCCTGACAGAGAACCTCCTGATAGGGCGCCAGCCCGGTGATTTTCTGATACAGACCCATGATCTGGAAGGCGTCGGCGGCATCGCTGTATGTTTCGCTTTCTGCTAATTTGTGAATATTGAGCTGGCGAATTTCATTTTTGACGGACTCCACCCAGGCTTTAACCATCCAGTTACGCTGGATGCCCTGTGTGCCGAAGTAATCTCCAAATTCTTTGCGGGGAACGTTGGCTTCGCTGATGATCCACTCTTTTTTAGGAAAAACCGAACCGTCGTATCCGTATTTTTTGAGCACCTCCTGAAAGTTGTTTTTCATCCGGGCGATACCGTCCACGGCGGCGTCGGAGTGTCGGCGGTAGGCGAATGCGCCTGCGTCCAGGTCGAAGTATATCGTGCTGCCGTCGAAGTGGGGATAACTTTTGAATCCCACAGCGTCGAAGTAGGCGCCGCCTTTTAGCGGATAGGGGTCAGCAGCGGAGCCGTCCTGTGGGTTGTCTGTATTGCGGCAGATGGCGTCGAGGAAAGACGGATAGGCGATACCCGAAATGGCGACATAAGCATTGGGATCTAAGGTGTGAATGACTTCATACGCAATTCGCAGGCTGCGGATATAGTAGAAAATCGGAGCCCGCAGTTCGTAATCGCAGGGGTCGGGATTGTTTTCCCACCAGTTGCCAGGCTCGCCGGCGGGCAGCCAGGCTTTGTCGCCCTTCAGGTCAAAGTCGGGGGAATTGAATACCTCCCAGTATTTCACGTAGTCTTTGTACTGGCTTACCGTATTCCAGACGTAGAGCGCAAAGGGGTTTTCGTCGTTAACGGGAGTTCCATTTTCTCCATTGTCCCAAATATCTAAGTATAAATCTTTGAACAGCGTGGAGCGCCCGTCGGGACAGTAGTAAAAGGAATCCCTGCTCTGAACGGAAGGAAAGGCCAGCAGGAAAGTATTGTCGCTGAGGCCAATGTCCTGATAATGCCTGAAGAGATCGAGTTTGGCATCGTAGCCATTTTCGAGAAAGAAGCTCTCCCCAATAAATGTGCGCAGAGAGCGAAGCCCCGCGCCTGCCGCTTTTTCCACGGGGTTGCCGGCGGCAATATTTGCAATCTGTTCATCAGACCAGCCGGGTACATAATCCCAGGAAGTTCCCGGACGAAAATGACCCGAAAAGGCGGGAACCGCATCATTGGCGCTGAACCCCAGCGGCGAATTGCCGGGCGAAACTATTGTCAGAAAGCTATCTACCGTTGTGCTGCCGCATATCTCGGTACTGGCAGTCAGCGAAACCTGGTAGTCGCCGCTTTGGAGATAGACATGGGTGGGCGCTGGCTCCGCAGAGCTTGCGCCGTCGCCAAACTGCCACAGGAAATCGTAATTGCCTGTCGGCGTCAGATTTTTGAAATGGACAATCGGCCCGGAGCTTTCGAAGCTAAAGTCCGGAGAGGGGGCGCTACCAATATAGATTCGCTGGGTTTGCTTTGCGATGACCTTTCCAGCCGGGTTTTTCGCAGTTAGCGTCACCTCGTAGGTTCCTTTAAAGTTGAGCGTCATGCCTGGATTCTGGGCAGTGAAAGTAGCAGTGAATCCGGAGGGGGCGACTATTTCCCAATACCAAGAAACTGCGCCGTTCACGGCAGCTGTCAGTTCCAGTTTAAAAGGTGCGCAGGCATGGTACTGGTTGGCGGAGAATATTCTTTCCGTCAGGAAAACAGGCGTAGCCGTGAGCGCAATGGCTGTAGAAGGCGAGTCCGTAAATTCATGAGTCAGGCTGCCATCCCATTTGATTTTTAAAAGATTTGAAATATTTAAGTGGGAAGGAAAAGAATAAACGGCTGTCGCTGACTCGGACAGGTCGGTTTGTGTTTTGGCCCAGAGTACATAAGTAAAATTGCCGTACTCGTCTTTAAAAGCGCCTCCGCCAATGTCGTCGCCCAGATTGAG
>CAZXQI010000067.1:0-19323 GCA_964643005.1 uncultured Saprospiraceae bacterium
TGCGCAATTAAGAGAAAGAATAATACCTTTGCGCTCGCCTTGCGAAAAAGGCAAGTTTGATAAAAGATTTCAAACTAAAAAAAGCCTCCTTAGCTCAGCCGGTTAGAGCGCCGGACTGTTAATCCGTAGGTCCTAGGTTCAAGTCCTAGAGGGGGCGCAAAAAGCCTCGCAGCAATGCGGGGCTTTCGTTTTTATTTGGATTTTGACATTCATCGGTATTCGCCCCGGAAGGGTTGATAAAATATATTTGATGCAACCTAAAGGGTCTCCTACGGGCTATTTTTGGAAAAAAGGTTATCCAACTAATTTTTGAAACTGCCCGTTTCACACTCCTAACCGGCTTTTGGGGGCGAAGCCACTGCACCAACATTTTACCATGAGTTTGCTTACCGTTGGCACCGTCGCATTTGACGACATAGAAACACCGCTCGGCCGGGCTGAAAAAATCGTCGGAGGCGCCGCCACTTATATCTCTTTAGCCGCTTCTTATTTTGTTAAAGATATCAATCTCGTCTCCGTCATCGGCAGCGACTTCCCCCAGGAAACGCTCGATCTGCTCCAATCCAGAGGCGTTGACCTGCGCGGCCTACAGATAAAAAAGGGAGAAAAATCTTTCTTTTGGGCTGGGAAGTACCACACGAATATGAACAACCGCGACACGCTCGACACTCAGCTCAACGTTTTGGCCGACTTCGATCCCGTGTTGCCCAATGGATATCAGGACAGCTCTTTTGTCATGCTGGGCAATCTGACTCCTTCCGTCCAAATGCGGGTCATAGAGCAAATGCCGGTGAGGCCCAAATTGGCGGCTTTAGACACGATGAACTTCTGGATGGATACGGCTCTTGAGGAATTGAAAGAGGTTTTGAAAAAAATAGACTGCCTCATCATCAACGACGAGGAAGCCCGCCAGCTCAGCGGAGAGCATTCCCTCGTCAAGGCCGCCGACAAAATTCTGGCGATGGGGCCTCGCTATTTAGTGGTCAAAAAAGGAGAACACGGCGCCCTGCTATTTTACGAAGGCCATATCTTCTTTGCTCCCGCCCTACCCTTAGCTGAAGTATTCGACCCGACCGGCGCCGGCGACACTTTCGCAGGCGGGTTCATCGGCTACCTCGCCAAGTCCGGCGATATCTCTTTTGAAAACATGAAACGAGCCGTCATCTTCGGATCTGCTTTAGCCTCTTTTTGCGTGGAGAAATTTGGAACGGAACGCCTTCGCTCGCTCACTCAGCCGGAGATCAATCGCCGGATTTCTAAGTTTGTAGATTTGGTGAATTTTAATGTGAAGCTGTAAAGGCTTTGCTATCTGTCAGTTTATAAGTCGCTGATAGAGAGGCTTCTATCTATCCATTAACTCTTCTTCTGAACGGCGGTTCCCTTGTTGGCCAACTGGCCGCAGGCGGCGTCAATATCTTTCCCGCGACTCCTTCGCACGGTGACTGTCACTCCTCTTTGACTGAGGTAATGCGCAAAGCGGTCAATCTGCTCGTCGTTCGATTTCTCCAGATTCACGCCGTCCACGTGGTTGTACTCGATGATATTCACTCGAACGGGAAAGCGCTGACACAGGCCGACTAAGTGGTCGGCATCCTCTAAGCTGTCGTTGAAATTTCGGAAGGCAATGTATTCGTAGCTGAGGCGGTTCCTGGTTTTTTTATAGAAATATTCCAAAGCGATCATGAGGGCTTCGAGTTTGTTCTGCTCGTTGATGGGCATGATCTCGCTGCGTTTGTCGTCCGTCGGAGCGTGCAGCGACAGCGCCAGATTCACCTTGACGCCGTCGTCAGCCAATTGGTGAATCATCTTCACGATGCCCGCTGTAGAGATGGTAATGCGGCGCGGCGACATGCCCAGGCCATCGGCAGAAGTGAGGCGGGCGATGCTTTCCATCACATTGCGGTAGTTGAGCAGCGGCTCCCCCATCCCCATATAAACCACATTCGTCAGCGGATGTCCAAAAATCTCTTCGGACTGGCGATTGACCAAAATGAACTGGTCGAAGATTTCGGCTGCGTCTAGATTGCGGATGCGGCGCATTTGCCCGGTGGCGCAAAATTTACAGCCGAGGCTACAGCCTACCTGGCAGGAGACACAAACGGTAAAGCGGTTTTCTTCCCGAACGGGAATCAGCACGGACTCCACCATGTTACCGTCGCTCATCCTAAAACGGGTCTTGATAGTTCCGTCGAGGCTGCGCTGCACCACGTCTTCGGCGATGGCGTTGATGGCGAAGTTTTCATCTAGCAATTGTCGCAGGGGCTTCGACAGGTTGGTCATTTCCTCAAAGGAGTGAACGCCCTTTATCCAGAGCCATTCCCAAACCTGCCTGGCTCGGAATTTCTTTTCGCCGAGTTCCAAAAGCAAAGCTTCCAGGCCTTCTAAGCTCTGTTTGCGAATATCTTTTTTTACTAACACCGTTTCCATGATGCAAAGGTAAACAGGGAAGAGCGAGTGTTGTTTCTGGTCGGCACAAAAAGTGGGGAGTATAGTTGAAACTCCATTCATCTACACACCCGCATAGCTCGCCAGGGGTTCCATTTTTCTTTAAAAAAAAGAGTCTTACATTTTTTAAAAACTTCAAAGCTCAGGGTTTACTTTGCGGAGCAGGGGCTGTCGGCCATCCATCTCAAAAGCGATTAAAACTCATCCAGGTAGCAAGCCTGGGGGAAAACTTCATGGGAAGTTTGCAATAAATAAATAGTCGTAAAAAAGTATTCTATGTCTGAAACGCTCATCCGAATCGGTCACACCAGAAAAGCGCACGGCGCACAGGGAGAAGTGAAAGTGCTTATTGCGGAGCGATACTTAGAAGATTTTGCAAAGGCTGAAGTTGTCTTTTTAAATATCCAGGGAAAGCCGGTTCCCTTTTTTATTGAAGACATTCGGGATGCGGGAGACCTGCTGCTGAAATTAGAAGAAATCAATTCGCCCACTGAAGCTAAGGAAATCGTTTCAAAAGAATTGTTTTTAAGGGAGTCGGATGTTTTTTCAGAAGAGGAAAAAATAGAAGGTCAATTCATTTTTCCGGCCTGCATAGGTTTTTTGCTGGAGGATGCTGAGCGCGGCCCCGTCGGGGAAATTGTGGACATCCTGGAATTCCCGCAACAGGAAATGGCTCTGGTCAATTCTCAGGACAGGGAAATCTTCATCCCGCTGCATCCCGACTTAGTCGTCCTGATGGATAAGAAGTCAAAAAGATTAGTGCTGCAATTGCCGGAGGGATTACTGGAGATTTAAGGTCTCCGGATTGTCGCTGCCTTTCAATTTAATTTCTACAAAAAAGGCTGCTTCAAGCCGCCCGCCTCTGGAGAGAAAGGAAAATTCATTTTCGTTTTCTCTCTGGCGAATGACACTTCGAAGCAGCCTTTATGACTGAAAACTTATCGTAAATTACTGGTTCTCATCTGGGTCTCTTCCACCCAAAAGATAATTTTGGTATTCTTTCAATTCGTCCATCTTACCTTCGGCGGCAAGTTTAGATTGCTGAGGCCAGGTTGCGGGATTGGCAATGCGGTAGTTAGGTCCAGCATCGTCGAGCATTTTTTGCAGAGTCTCTACCGGGGTTTCAGCCAATTGCGCCCAAGTCCAGATACCTATGCCGTGGCAAAGTTTTTCAATTTTCGGTCCGATACCTTCGACGATTTTAAGGTCATCGGGCTTATCGGGTTTACCCATGGCGGCGCCCATGGCGACGCTCCTGCCGCCAACTCCTGCAGCAGCGGCTGTGGTTGCCAGCGCCAGTTCGTTCTGGCAGCTCTCCCATTTGCCTTTCCAGCCCATGATATCTCCTTCTAAGCTGACAATTTTCCTGTGAGAGGCGGTGAGATCTTTCTCCTGCTCTTCGAGTTTATAGCGCAAAGAAGCGTGGTCTCTTTCCAGATCGACGTGTTGAGCCTTGAGGCGATCGTAATCAGCCTGGAGTTCGAGATAGAGTTTCCGCCACTTGTACCAAAGGATGTAACCGAGCAATAAGCCCAGCAAAAATGCTACTAAGAGCATGAGGAGAATTTCCCATGTGTGGTCCATATACGTGCCTGCACCGGGACCTTGAAATGTATTTTCAAACATGATTTGTCGTTTTTTTAGTTTAAAAATGGAATGAGATTTTTAAAATTGCGTATTAGCTTTTCTTGTTGAGCGATAATACTACACGTCTGTTAAGACGGGCGCCTTCCTCGGTATCATTGGAAGCAACCGGCTCGCGCTCCCCTTTGGAGTCAACTGTTAGCCTGCTTTTCTTGATACCTTTCTTGATCAAAATATCTCGGACGTACTTTGCCCTTTTTAGTCCAAGCGCCATATTGAAATCATCTGCTCCAGAATCATCCGTATGGCCGGTGATAGACACCGTTTCGTCGGTTTGCTTGAGTCTGTCAGCCAGCTTGTCAAGGTATTCATCTACGGCCATATTAGCTTCTTTGACAGATTTTCCGTAGGGGAACAAGATGGTAATCGTGTTGTCAACTTCAGCAATTTCGACTTCGTCGCCCTTGGGCTGGTCCTTGAATCTAAAATCAGCAGAAGTAAAGAGGCTGGTACGGGCGCCATCAGGTTCATCTACCAATCGAGAGGTAGTGACAATCCTCTCCGGCGGAAGAAACTGTGAAAAGAGTTCCTTCACTTTGGCAGCTCGTGCAAGACCCATGTTGGCAAAGCCTTCAGGTGCAGGTTCATCTTTGGAGTAAAGGCCTGTGATTTCCAGTAATTGACCATCCTGTAGGTTGCTCAGGATGGAATCCCGGTAAGCCTCAAAAGAAGAACGGGTAATGGCGGTCGGATCCGACCAGTTAAAAACGAGCGGGCGGTTGTCAACGGCTTCTGCCTGCGGCTCCACAACGGTTGGAATTTCACCACATTTCTGTTTAATATGGCAAACATACCATTGCTGACACACAAAGCACCAGATGGCAAACAACCCAATAGGAAGTAGTGCTAATCGTGGAAACATAGCATGTAAATAGTTTATGTTATGAAAAAAATTATTGCCTCAAAATCGGAAACGTCCGTGGGTAGCGGTTGGACTTACTGCCGGCGGGTATATGCCTCATTTTCTCAATAGTGTTTCGCATCAATTTTCTGCTGGCCGGTTATTCTCCTCAATAAAAGTCCTTTGTAGTGACGCCAAATGTAATATTTGTAACAAATAATGCAGCAAATTATCTCATTAATTTTTAGAATAACTATAAATAAGTCCTATTTGAAAAGGGTTCCCAGTATTTTCCCACAAAACTTAAGTGGTATAGAGAAAAGAAATAGACAGCCCGTCAATGGTTTCAATACCCTGAGCCTCCTCCAAACTCACCTTGCTGATGGCGGCTTTTAGCCTGGTTATCGTCTCTTCCCGCACTCCCAGTCGAATGGCAATTTCTAAGCGGCCATCCAAGTCGAATTCCTGTTGAAGGATTTTCAGTTCCAATTTTTTGACGGCATTCATCACGTCGCTCATCAGCGCATAATCAAACTTTAACAGGAAGACATCTTCCACCACCTGCTCGACGATTTCCGCCTGACTAAGGGCGTCTGCCGCACTGGTTCTGTAGGCATTGATGAGGCCCGAAGTACCGAGCAGCGTGCCGCCAAAATACCGCGTCACCACGACTATGACATTGGTAAGGCCGAAAGAATCAATCTGTCCGAGGATGGGGCGTCCGGCTGTTCCCGAAGGTTCCCCGTCGTCGTTTGCCCGAAAGATATTTTGATCTGTTCCCAATCGGTAAGCATAGCAATGGTGCCTGGCCTTTGGGTGCTCTTTGCGCACTTCATCCAATCGCGCCTGACCCTCGTCCACGCTGCGAATGGGAAAAGCATAGGCCAGGAATTTACTTCCCCTGTCCTTAAATTCTCCCTGCGAAGCCGAAGCGATAGTGAGGAATATGTCTTTGGAAGCTTGCATAATACATTAATGTACCCGTCGAAAGGGCTATTTTTCCTAAGCAGGCAGCAAAGTTATCAATTGCCGTGACTAACTTGGCAGCATGAAAAACCGCTTCCTTTTCTTTCTTCTTTTCCTGAATAGCGCCGCCGCCGCACAATACTCTCTGCATACCGGACAGAGCGCAGGCATGGGCGGCGTCAGTACCGCCTTTCAGGACGTGAACAGCATTTTCAGCAACCAGGCCGGACTGGCATTTTTAGAAGGATTCAGCGCCATAGCGCACGCAGAGCGAAGATTTGGCTTAGCGGAACTTCAGACCGTAGCCCTCGGAGTCGGCCTGCCGACCCGATCGGGAACTTTTGGACTGGGAATACAAAGCTTTGGTTTTGAGGCATTTCGGCAACAGAAGGTAGGACTTTCCTACGCCCGGCTTTTTGCAAAAAACTTTTCTGTAGGAGCGCAATTCAATTACCTCGCAATGCGGGTAGAGGAATACGGCCACAGGGGCGCTATAACTTTTGAAGCCGGCATGCAGGCTATCGTCGGAAAAAGGCTCGTCGTCGGCACGCATATTTTCAGTCCCGTTCCCGTCGAATGGGCCGACAAGGAAATCCTACCCACCGTCTTTAAAATAGGGCTTGCCTGGCAGCCCAACGACAAATCTTCTCTCGTCTTTGAGGTGGAAAAGGATTTGAACTTCGACCTGCGTCTCAAAGGCGGTTTTGAATACCAGATTGCCCGCCCCATCTGGCTAAGGGTCGGTTTTGGTACCAATCCCTCTACCTTCCATACGGGCTTAGGCATTGGCTTTCATTCAAAGGCTAAAGTTGATGTCGCCGGAGCTTACCACCCGGCGCTGGGTTATTCCCCTTCCGCCTCTATTATTTATGAAAAATAAAAACGAGGGAAAAGAGCCTTCAGGGAGCGCCCGTCAATCTTGGGGGATTTTTCCGGCTGCTCAAAAGCCATGCTCCTGAAACTCAAACACCTTTCCCTTAGTAGATAATTTTCGGTCGTCGGTGCGGAAAGGAAAGGCCGGCAGCCCTTCGGCATTGTACAAGTCCAACGAGCCTGGATTATCAGACCAGGCGTAGCGAACGGCCACAGGTTGTCTGACGGATGGCGAGAAAACCACGACTTCGTTTCCTTCGAGGTAAGCCAGCGCCCACCTGAAATCTCCGCCTTCATCTGCAAGGGCAAAACCTCTGAGGAAGCCGTACTTATTTTTTGACATCAGCCCGCCGCCAGTGGAGGAAAAAGAAACCCTAATCCTGTCGCCATCTATCTTCATGGACTGATAAACCGGTCCCGAAAAGACTAATTCTTCGCCATAGGCTAAGCGGCGAGCAGCCAGGCTGAGTCGCCTGCTCACTTCTAACTTGTTCTTTGGATGGATGTTGTCGGCCTCGCCAATGTCTATGGCGGCGACGAGCGCCGTATTGGGCAGGCTCAATGCAGTTGTTTGCGCCTCTCTCAATTCCGCCCATTGGCTATCTCCAGGCTGTTTGGGTTCCGGGTAATAGTTGGCCAGCTGCACCACGAGGAAGGGAAAGTCGCCCTGCCCCCAATGCGAACGCCAGTCCTCAATCAGTCGGGGCAGCAGACCGGCATATTCTACGGCTCGTTCCACATTGGATTCGCCCTGGTACCAGATGGCGCCTTTGATAGCGTAGGGCTGCAGAGGCGCAATGCTGCCGTTGTACAGCAGGCTGGGATGAGTGAAAAAACTGCCGTTGGGTACGACCGGTTTGGGAAAAGTAGCGGTATTGATGCGCATGCCGGGCTTGTACTTCCAGACGCCGTTGAGGATGGGATTTCCCCAAAAAGCATTGGTGTACATACCGCCCTGACCGCCGGCGTCAAAAATTCGCACGACTAACACATTGCCTTTTTGTTTTAAAATATTCGCCGGAGCAAAGTAGTTGCGCCAGTTGCGATTGCCGAAGCTCTCCCCTACTTTCACGCCGTTCACCCAGGCGATGTCATAGTCGTCAATCTGGTTCAAAGCAATGTGAAAGGATTCCCCGTTGAAATCTTCCGGCAGGTCAAATTCCTTGCGAAACCAAACCGAGCCGTCGTAGTCGGGCAGTCCCGCTTCTTCCCAAAGATTGGGGATTTCCATGGTTTTCCAATCCGAAACATCGGTGGCCGGCTCCTGCCAGTTTTGCTCAATTCCCGGATCTCCTTTGAGATAAAATTCCCCATCCCATTTCTTTCTAAACTCTACTAAGTCTTTATTCAACTGCTCGTAGTTTTTTCCCGTTTTGAGGTTTTCGGTAAAGACCGGATCAAATTGCGGAAACTCCCGCAGCGCGTCGTTGCTCAACCAGGACTCGATGGAAGTCGCTCCAAGATTGCTGCTGATCAGGCCAATCGGCACGCGGTACTGTTCGTACAGGTATCTGCCAAAAAAATAAGCCGTCGCAGAAAAGTTTTCCACGGTTTTGGGGCTGGCCAATTGCCAACGCCCATCTTTCACATCCTTTTTAGGCAAATAATCGAGATCCACGCTGACGTCGAAATAGCGGATTTCCGGCAGGTCGTCGCGGACGGCGTCCGCTTGGCTGTCAATGCCCTTCATCGTCCACTGCATATTGGATTGGCCGCCGCAGAGCCACACTTCTCCAAAGTAAATATCCTTCAGAACGATGGCTGTGTTCTTACTCCAAATCTTCATTTCAAACGGCCCTCCAGCAGCATGAGGAGACAATCTCGCCTGCCAGCTTCCATCTTTACCGGCTTTGACATCGAGGCTTTGTCCCGCTATGCTGACGGTAACTTTTTCTCCTGGCAGCGCCCAGCCCCAGACGGGAACAGCCGCGTCTCTTTGCAGAACGGCATGGTCTGAAAATAATTTGGGAAGAGAAACTTCGGCGCTAACGCAATGGCTAAATCCGAAAACCAGGCTGAGTAGAAGGAGGCGACAGGAAAGATAAAGTACAGTTTTTCGATACATGGCATCAGATATTTGAAAGTTTGAGCACCCAAAGTTCAACATTCAGGAATTTTTCTTCTATCATTTTTTTTGTCCGTTTTGAATTTTCCACTATTCAAAAATTCATCTTTCATCATTTCAAAAATCTTACATCGTCTATTTTATATCGCAAGTCCAAACTATCCAAGCCTGGCGGTAGAGCTTGAGCCTGGCGGAGGATTCCCCGTTAATGACGCAGATGATTTTTGACGCAGGAGAAAACCAGCCCGAATTCAGCTCGGGCTTAAACGCAGGTCTTTCCATATTATACCCCCCTTTCATCTCTCATAATTAATAATTTTTCACTTTTCACTATTTACTTTAAAAAACAGTATGTGCAAACATACTTAAAAATGCAGCGCATTTTTCTATTTTTACCCAAAAAGGAAAAAACTGTTTTTTTATGAAAAAAATTAAACGCAACACACTGTTTATCAGATGCTTAGTTCTATTACTACCTTTTTTACTTCCCGGCTGTAATCCGCGGCAGGAAGGGAAAATGGCTATGTCCTCTCACCGCCCTGTTCGGCAAATTGACCGCTCGACGGCAGCGCCGGAATGGGATCGCCTCCTTTATCGCAATAGCGGCTGGTTCGGGGGCGATGGAATTTTCGCCATACCGATGGACGGGGTGAAGTATCGTCCGGCGACAGAAAAGACGAAGACGCTTTTCCTCTTTAGCGATTCAGTCGTAGCCGATACGATTGGCGACACGATTGACCGAAAGGATTTTGACATGGTACATAACTGCGTCGCCTACCTCGATGGCAGCGAGCCGGATCCATCAAAATTTCAATTCTTCATCAATAAAGATGAAAACGGGCAGGCCGCTTCGCTCTTCGTCCCCAATACGCCCAATACCCGTCCGGGCGAGTACTACTGGTTGGGCGACGGCTTCGTCAATATAGATATGGACAGTACACTTTACATTTTTGCCTATCCCGTCAAAGACACCATTATTCCAGGATCTTATTTCGAGTTCCAGCAGACAGGCGTGAATGTCATTGCCATTCCAAAGGGCAGCAAACCTCCCTTCAGGAATCAGCGGCAGTTAGAAACGCCCTTCCATTTTCCGATAGAAAACTGGACGAATATCACGATGGGTAGCGGCATTTTCGTCAACACCGAATGGGCCGGCGCTCCCAATCCCGACGGATACATATATATATTGGGCGTCGGCGGGGTGAATCAGGGGCTGGTCGTCGCCAGGGTGCTGCCCCGCGAGTTTGAGCAATTTGAAAAATGGGAATTTGCAAACGGGCAGGGCGCCTGGACGACCGACCACTCCAAAGCCTGGCCGGTCACGCGGTACATTTCTCACGAGATGAGCCTCAGCCCCATGCCCGACGGACGGCTCATTTTGGCGCACCAGTATTTTGGAGTGGAAAACGAAGTGGCCATACAGATTGCAAAAAATCCCGCCGGGCCTTATTTTCCTGTGCGGAAGGTCTGGAACTGCACGGAATGGGAGCAGGATTTCGACTACTTCTCGTACAATGCCAAGGGCTTCCCCCACCTATCCAAGCCAGGCGAGTTGCTCATTTCCTATAATGTCAATTCAATGGACTTCTGGAACGACATCCCCTACGACCCCAGGCTTTGCAGGCCGAGGTTTTTCCGATTGAAACTCTGAAACGGTTTTTTATAAAAAAGGGGCGCAAGGGTATCCTCTGCGCCCCTTTTCGTCCCCTCTCATAAAACCAGCAATATTCGAGAAGCATGAAAAAGCAAATACTCTTCCTCCTCTTTTCACTTTCCACGATCTGGCTGCCGGCGCAGGAAAGGCTCGTCCCCGATTCCCCTTTCCCCATTCGCTCCACCCATTTCCTTCAGGGTTTTGAAAAAATAACTGGCGGCAATGTCCTCGACTATCCGCCTATTTTACAAAAAGGAAAAATGGCGCTAATGGCGACGCCCAACGGGCAGCCCGCCGAGTTTCAGACAGAGCCGATACCCGCAGAGACGAGCGAACCCCTGCTGAGCTTCGTATGGCAGGCGTCTTTAGCTATCGTACACGGCGAGCGCCCCGCCCATTTTGATTTTTTTATAAATGAGGAAAAACGCTTTTCCTTCACTTCTCCCCGCAGCGAAATAGAAAAGGACTGGACTTACCGAAACGGGGCATACGAATTGAGCTTCGTCGCCACGGCGCCTGCCGATGAGAACGGTAACCTGGTCGGCTATCAGTTCCTGACGGTTCCGACCGGGGATTTTGAATCGGGGCAGGCGTTGAATCTTAAAATCGAAGCCGAAAAGGCCGTCCTTCCCGATGCTTATACGGCCTATCAGAACGTCGTGAAAAATTCGATGCAGGTTTTTGATTTACAGGAACTTAAAGTATTGGATGGAAAGGAGCGACAACCTGTCCTGGTCGAGTTTACCCATGCGGCGGCGCCCGTTGCGGCGCAGTTTTTTTTGGATAAAAAATTTCAGTATGAAAAACCGCTTCAACCCGGAATGAACAGCTTTTATCTGTGGATAGACAAGGTCGTTGAACCTCGCGCCGCCGAAGTGGAAATCATTTTTGGAACAAAAGAAAAAACGGTCTGGAAGGAAAGCCTCACCCTGCATCCCGTCCGCCCCTTTGAGGTCTGGCTGTTGCCTCACTCGCACGTGGACGTTGGCTTTACACATCTGCAAAGCGAAGTAGAGATGATGCAGTGGCGCAATTTTGAGCAGGGCATCGAACTGGCTCGCAAGACCGCCGACTATCCCGAAGGCGCCCGCTATAAGTGGAATGTGGAGGTGCTCTGGGCGGTGGACGGCTATCTGAAAAACAAGCCCGCCGAAAGTCGAAAGGCATTTATCGAGGCGGTAAAAAAGGGCTGGATTGGCTTAGACGCCCTTTACGGCAGCGAGTTGACAGGTCTCCAGCGCCCCGAAGAACTGATGAAACTGACGGCCTTCGCCAATGAACTGGAGCGGGACTACGGGCTAAATATCAATTCGGCCATGATTACGGACGTGCCCGGCTACGTCTGGGGGGTTGTGCCCGCACTGGCTGAAAACGAGCTGCGCTATTTCTCAATCGGCCCGAACCACATGCCACAAAAGGCGCATGGAGGCTATCAGGTCGGCTATACTTTCGAGGCCTGGGGCGACGTGCCGTTCTGGTGGGAATCGCCTTCGGGCAAAGAGCGGGTGCTGTTCTGGATGACCCGGCACGGCTACTCCTGGTTCCACGACTGGCTTTTGGGAAAAATCCGCCGCACACAGGGGACGCCCATTTTGAAATTTCTCGGGGAACTCAACGCTGAGGCTTATCCCTACGACATGGTGCAAATCCGCTACACCCTCGGCGACAACGGCGGCCCTGATACCGATATGCCGGAGTTTGTGCGGGAGTGGAACGAGACCCACTTAGCGCCAAAACTCCGCATCGCGACCACCTCGGAAATGTTCTCCACTTTCGAGCGGCGCTATGGCGAAAGTCTGCCAACTCACCGGGGAGACTTCACGCCGTACTGGGAAGATGGCGCCGCTTCTTCCGCACTTGAAACGGGCGTCAATCGCAATACTGCGGAGCGACTCGTTCAGGCTCAAACCCTTTGGGCTATGCTCGGCGGCAAAGGCTTCCCCTCCAAAGAGTTTGACGAGGCCTGGACGAATGTGCTGCTCTTTTCGGAACATACCTGGGGCGCTTACAGCAGCAAGAGCGACCCCGACATAGCGTTTAGCGTTCAGCAGTGGGAGGTAAAAAAGAGTTTTGCCGACAATGCCGAACGACAATCTAAGTTGATGATTGACAAGGCTTTGGAAAAAATTGATAAACCGACGGGGCAGGTTACATCCTTCCTCGTTTTCAATACGAACTCCTGGAGTCGGTCGGAGTTAGTAAAAATTCCATCCGCCTGGATGGAAGATGATTGGGGTATTTTCGATGAAAAAAACCAGCCCGTTTTTTCACAAACCCTCAGCGATGGGAAGGAGGCCTTTTGGGCAGACGAACTTCCGCCATTCAGCGCTACCCGCTTTTTTTTAAAAAAAGGGGAAAGGGAAAAGAGCCTCAAGCTCTCCGTTTCTGTTGAGGGGCTTACGCTGCGGAATAAATTCATCACCCTGCAATTGGACGAGGCGACCGGCAATATTTGGAGCATTCGCCATCGGGGCATTCCCTACGACTTAGTAGATGCCGCCGACAGTCTGGGCTTCAACGAGTATTGGTACACCGGCAGGGACGCCGCCAATCCCCGTCGAAGCTTCCAGCCCGTTTTTACCATCAAAGAAAAAGGGCCGCTCGTGGCCTCTATACTGGTCAGTTCCCAGGCGCCAGGCGCCCGCTCTTTCAGCAGGGAAATCCAGTTGACGGCTCAGTCCAACCGCGTGGACATTCTCAATCTGGTAGATAAAAAACGGGTTTATGAGGACGAGAACCTGCGCTTTTCATTTCCTTTCCAGGTACCGGATGGGCAGGTGCGCATAGACCTGGCCTGGGGAGTAATGCAACCGGAAAGGGATCAACTGAAAGGCGCCAACAAGAACTTTTTTTGCGCCCAGCATTTTGTGGATATTTCCAATGCCGGGGACGGCGTCACCTGGGCCAACTTAGACGCTCCCATCGTAGAAACCGGTGAAATGCAGGGTCAGCGCTGGATGAGCGACCTCGCTACAGAGCCCTGGCTGAAGACCTGGACGCCCTCTACCCGACTGTTTTCCTGGGTGATGAACAACGTATGGTTCGTCAATTACCGCGGGCATCAGGAGGGGCTTATTCCCTTCCGCTATGCGCTGCAACCACACAAGGCGCTGGACCTTGCCGAGGCCAAAAAATTCGGGATTGGATTAGTACAGCCGCTATTGGTTGTTCCTGCCAATCAAAACCAGGCAGGCTTTCCCTCCCTGCTAAATCTGTCCGGCGACCCTTCTGTCATCGTCACTTCGCTGAAACCGGCGAGAGATGGTAATGGCTACCTCCTCCGCCTGTTCAACGCATCAGAACAGGCTGCTTCCACAAAGCTGCAATGGGGCGGAAAGGGAGAGGCGAGCTGGTTTTTGAGCAATGAAAAGGAGAAGGTTTTTGAAGAAGTCGGCGATCAGATGCAATTGGACGCCTGGGAGATTCGGACGCTGAAGTTGCATTTGAACTGAACTTCTTTCCTGTTTTTTTCTAATGCGATTTTCATGCAGGCGTTTCTCGTAAGTGATTAACTCAGAAGGAAGAAACCAGACTGAGTCTTTTATGGATTTAGCGCAGATTGTAACGTAGATTTTTTCGCAGATCTAAACCTCCCGTATGAAATGAAATAATTTTTCAGACCATTACCTTTTTCACCACCTCTGGGACAAAGGAGGGCTGAATCAATAAAAAAACT
The DNA here is from genome assembly GCA_964643005.1 of uncultured Saprospiraceae bacterium. Taxonomy (GTDB): domain Bacteria; phylum Bacteroidota; class Bacteroidia; order Chitinophagales; family Saprospiraceae; genus UBA6168. The sequence goes on from CAZXQI010000067.1 coordinate 14,165, forward strand.
CAATCCTTGTATTATTTCCCTATTCAAAAAATACTTAGCTTGCAGCCGTTTCCCATCCCTGCCGATTTTAACAGGTAAGTGCAAAAATCCTGACAGCACATTCTCAAACAGGAAAAAGCAGGACGTTTCAGGCGGCGGTTTCACTTCAACCTTAGGAACTTTTCTTCACGCCGCACCTTAGGACTGGTTCATTTCTAAAAATTTTTGAAAACTAACTCCCTGAATCTCAGGCTATCCTGCGGTAGCTCGATTTTATAATTAATCACCAATACTTAATTGCTATGAACAGCACCCGACACTTCATTTTATCCTTTCAATTGATAGGCAGGCTGGCGCTCAGTGCGCTCGGATTCGCGCTGCCTTTTTTGGCTTTTGGCCAGCTATCCCTTTCCTATGACGCAGTCAGTCCCCACTGTTTTGAATGGACGGACGGCGCTATCAAAGTCAACGTCAGCGGAGGTCAGGAGCCTTACACCTACAACTGGAGCAACGGCTATGACAACTTTTTCCTGTCGGGCATTCCGGCGGGGACGTATGGCGTCACCGTTACAGACGCAGCCGGCGAAATAGCTACTGCTGATATCGTTCTGACCCATCCGGATTTATTAGAGGGCAACATCAGCATAGTGGATACCTGTGGTGGAACCGGCGAAGTCCTCGCCATCGCCACCGGTGGGACTGCTCCTTATTCTTTCAACTGGGACGATGGAAGCATCGGCAGCGCCGCCACCCTTTCGACGGGTTTTCACTGCATGACGATTACAGATGCGAACGGATGCATCGCAGTTCGCTGCCTCGTCGTTCCGGCTGCCCTCAGCCTCGACTTCGACGTAAAAGGCCTGCCCTGCCATAATTACTGCGACGCCAGCGTAGAGGCGCTCGGCACGGGCGGTACCGGACCATACTCCTATGAATGGAGCAATGGCGCCAACGAATCAGTCAACCAGAATCTGGATGCCGGCAACTTCGCCGTTACCCTGACGGATGCCAACGGCTGTACCATCAGCGGCTCCGCTACTGTTTTGAATCCGGAACCCATTGTCATTGACTTAGCCGTGACGCTGCCGGCCTGCGGTTCGGGTGGAACAGGCTCGGCCACAGCCAGCGTTTCCGGCGGTTCGGGACCGTACAATTATTACTGGAGCAATGGCGCTATCGGCGAGAGCGTTTCGGGGCTGTACCCTGGTAGTTACTCGCTTACCGTGACTGATTTCAATGGCTGCATTGAGATTTCAGACTTTATCATTGTCGAAGAATCCGAGGCCGCGATTTCTGTTTCCGCCACGCCATCCAGCGGCTGCGGCGCGCCGGACGGTACTGCTACGGTAGTCATCAACGGCGGAACAGGGCCTTTCAACATCAACTGGAGCAGCGGCGACCATACGGAGACGGCTACGGGGCTTGCCCCTGGCAATTACACCGTCCTCGTGACTGACGCTTTGGGGTGCGGAGCGACTGCTCAGGTAACGGTAGGCGGTTCCACTGCCATCATGCTGATGATTTCCGGCGTAAACGGCGGTTGTTCAGCCAATGCCTCAGCCAACGCCATGGTTACCGCCGGAACGGGTACGCCTCCCTTCAGCTATCTCTGGAACACGGGACAAACCACACAAATCATCAACAATCTGGCTCCGGGCGTCTTTTCCGTCACGGTGACGGATGCAGCAGGCTGCACGGCTACGGACGAAGTGACCGTTTTAAGTATAGCTGATATTAATGTGTCCACCACCGTAACTCCGGTTTCCTGCTACAACGGGACAGACGGGACGGCCACGGCTGTCGCAACAGGCAGTGCCGGACCTTTCAGCTACGAATGGAGCAATGGCGCTACCACGGCTACCATCTCCAACCTGTCTGCCAGCGCTTATTTTGTAACTGTGACCGATGTGTCTTCCGGCTGTACGGCAACCATCAATGCGAACGTGGTTCAGCCATCTGAACTAGTCGCTACGGCCTCTGGAACAGAAACGGGTTGCAGCGGCCACGGTGGGACGGCGACAGCGTCTGCTTCCGGCGGAACGGCGCCTTATAGTTTCGCCTGGAGCAATGGCAGTTCAGATGCTACAATTTCGGGCCTGGCAGAGGGCAATTACGAAGTCACGGTCACTGACGTCAATGCCTGCACGGCAGTAGCTACGGCTTATGTCTCCAGTGGCGGCGGCAGTTTGGTGACAGTCGGTATTGCAGTGGATCATGCGCTCAGCAGCGCAGGCAACGACGGCGCACTCACCGCTTCGGCTAACGGGGGGTCGGCGCCATACACTTACCTCTGGAGTACCGGAGATGAAACGGCCTCAATCAGCGGTCTGCCGGCAGGTATTTACAGTGTTACGGTGACTGACGCCCAGGGCTGCACGGGAGAGACTTCCATTTCCCTGTATAAGCCGAGCTGTATCGGCGATAGGATTTGGCACGACGTCAACAGGAACGGCTGCCAGGATCCGGGGGAATTTGGCATTGGTAACATTACACTCACACTCACGGGAACAGATATTTTTGGAAATACTGTTTCCGTCACTAAGAAAACTGCTCCTAACGGGCAGTACCTGTTTGACAATCTTGCCCCGGGGACTTACAAGGTTCAGATGGCAGTACCTCCGGGCTACGCCGTCTCTCCTGCCAACGCCTGCGGCAATAACAACAGCGACAGCGATTTTAGCTTTACAGGCGCTTCAAATTCCATTGCGCTGGGCGAGGGCGAGTGCATCAAATTTATTGACGGCGGACTCTTTGACGAATGTCTGAATGTCACCGACTTAGGAGAAATCTGCTGCGATCAGGTGCTTTGCGGGCCTGGGAACTTCCCCGGAACAATTTATTCCGTGAAGCCTGCCTCAGGCGGTGGAAGTCCCATCGAATACATGTGGCTGTATGCCGAAGGAACTATAGAAAGCCATCCTTTCGCCTTTTGGAAAATGGTACCCGATGCGCATGGCGAGAGTTACACGCCCGGACGTCTGTACGAAACCACCAGGTTCATTCGCTGCGCTAAATCCGTCAATTGCACCGAATGGTTAGAGGACGGCCCCGTCACCATCATAGTGGAAGACAATGCTGTCGCTGAGATTTCAGGCGAAGCGCTCGTCTGCGTCGGCGACGTGACAACTTATACCGCTTTAGATAATGGCCCCGGCTCTAGCTATTCCTGGACCTTCGGTCCCTGGGGAACGCCCCTCGTTTCTACGGGCAAGTCTGTTTCTGTCAAGTGGCATACGGCAGGCATTTCTTATATCACTTTGACGGTGACCGCTAACGGGTGCACATCTTACGTCGAGCTACCCATCGCCATTTCAAAAAGCCCGATCATCTGTGGGAATTCACTGATCATCAATACAGGGAGCCAGAATGGCAATGTGTTGGTGCAATGGGAAACAGAAAGGGTGGAAGGCAATTTCAGGTTCGTCGTTCAACGCTCTACTGATGGAGAGAGCTTCGCCAACATTGGCATCGTGGAACAGGCAGCCGGGGAAGGTATGCACGCCTACTCCTTTGAGGACGCTGAGCAGGGTCTGGACGGCGCCTACTACAGGCTGGAAATTCTGGAGGACAGCGACCACCTGATGTTCTCTAATATCGAGCGCGGCAGCCAGTTCTCCGACAATGCAAGTTTTGCCATTTATCCCAACCCCGTTGCAGACGCCTTCACCGTTGAATACTCCGGCGCTGTGAAATCGGCTGTACAAATGGAAATTTTCGGTCTGGATGGAAGACTGGTGAAGGAACAGAAACTGCCGGAAGGAAAAGTTGTGCAATCCGTTGATTTCAGCGGGTTTGCGAGCGGTTCTTATTTCGTCCGCTTTACATTTAACGACGGTGAGCGGGAGGTTTTGAAATTTGTTAAAAGGTAGAATAGTTTCACTGAGAATGATTTTAAAAAAGCGGGTCGCCTGTTGGGGGTGGCTCGCTTTTTTTTATTTGAGGGATAGGCGGCTTTCCCTTTTGGCAGGGTTTCCTGCGGCTGGCGCAGATTTATTTGTAGATTCCGGCAGGTTTTTTCTTAAACCTTTTTTTAAAAAAATAAATGGGAGAGTGAAGGGGTGGGAAATTTTCTACCATCTTATTTTTTCTAAGTCAATAAAATCTCGCACCAACTCTACGGCTCTGCGGGCTTTTCCCAATGTCTGAACGTTGATTTTCACTTCTAAGTGGCTGATTTTCACTGCGGTGCCGTAGGTATCTAAGGGAGTGGCGATGACGGGGATTTTGTATTGGTTGACGTAGGACTCGTGTTCAAAGCCTTCGAGATTTGAGACGATTCGACCGTCGCCGGTGATGATGATTCCAGCCAGTGGGGAATTTTGAACTCCCTTCATTTTGCATTGGCGCTGGACTCCGGTGAGGGCGTCGTTCAGGCGATTTCGACTGGTCACAATCAGCACGCCTTTTTCTTCTTCAAAGTTGTGGCTGCTCATCAGGGAAGCGGCGGCTACATTTTCGACGAGGTTGTTCAAGCCTTCGGGGTTGTAGAGAATCCGACCCTTGATGGCGGAAGCGATGGTCTCGAGGAGCGGATAAAGCAGGGTTTTGTCGTAGGGCAGAATTCCGAGGAGGGGGATTTCCCATTCCCTGAGTTTTGTGCCGACGTAGTGATGCACTTTGTCAATCTTGTCGGGCAGGACTTTATTAATGATGACCCCGGCGAGCGGTACTTTTTTTTCCCTGAAAAGAGAGAGGCAGAGATTGAGGCGGTCTATGGTGTTGCCGATACCGCCTTCGACGACGAGCACCACAGGAGAACCTAAGAGATGCGCGACGTCGGCATTGGATAAATTCACAACGCTGCCGACGCCGGGGTGCCCTGTTCCCTCGTAAATAACCATTTCATACTCTTCTTCCAAAAATTTCTGGGCGTACTCAACAGACTGTCGGTAGGGGTAATCTTCGGGAGAGTCAATGAAAGCCTGCGTCGCTCCCCTGCCGAGAATCACGGGACTGTGAACCCTGGCCACGAGGTTGAACTCCATCATGGTCGAGAAGAGAACGGCGTCTTTATCCACCTGAAGATTTTCTATATCAATCGCCTCCTGGCCAACGGGTTTGCAGTAGCCTACGCGGACGCCCGATTGCCGAAAGGCTTCTACGATGCCCAAGGTCGTCGTCGTTTTTCCAACATGCTGATTGGTTGCGGCGATATAAAGTCGTTTTTTCATGTTGTTTAA
>CAZXQI010000068.1:0-19252 GCA_964643005.1 uncultured Saprospiraceae bacterium
TTTGACATCTATTTTATTGATAGTCAATGAGATAAGTGCTTTTTAAGGGACGACTCATTAGCTTTTCCAGAAAAAAGGAGATTCGCTCTTCGTTCATTTTGGTGTTTGTTTATTAAAAACAAAGGCCACCCTCTGGTCAGAAGATAGCATTTGTTTGTTCCTTATTTAGCAGGTGGTTTTGTCAAAACATTACGCCTAACTGGATGACAAAGTTGTTGATGATCCCTTTGGATTTGACGGCTGATCCGTGGTTTTTAGTCACATCCGTAAACACCCGCTGGTAGGCAATACCTCCAATCAATGAGGTGCTCCCGCTAATGCTGTACTCAACGCCTCCTCCCAGCCCCCAGGATAGCGCCAGGCCATTGACTTCTTTTTTGATGTCAATTTTCTCCTTGTTAATTCCCGTACCCTGGAAGGCGCCCCGCGCCTGGGATTTAAAGCCTAATGTCAACACCGGCAACTCGGCATAATAGCGCAAATACCCGAATTCATTGGTACGGAATTTTAGACCCAGCGGTATTTCGATATATTGAATACCATATTTGAGGTTAATATTGCCGGCCCAGATTACATTAGGCGGCAGATCCTGGGTTTTTGTCCAGACCGGGTCAAAGTTTCCTTCGTGGAGAAGCGTTCCGCCGCTATTAAAGGCAAAACCGAGACCCAGCAGGAAAGCATAATTATCTCTAAAAAATATTTCGCTCCGCACCCCCATTTTCAGACCCAGATTAGTCCCATTGGGGTTGATTTTGTTGTTGTCCACTGCATTCATGTTTGAGAACATTGGACTAATCTGAAACCCCAGCCTAAGGTCTGACTGAGCTTTGGTAACATTCAGCAACAATGCGAGAAAAGCGACAAGCGCAACAATTTTTTTCATCTAATTTTGTTTTTGGTTGTCAAAATTTGAAATAAAGGATGAATTGAAAATCCTGATTATCTCTGATTTATCGGTCATCCCGACTATTAAAGTAAGAATTATGGCCTTTAAAATCTGGCGCCTTATTCTGCCGGCGATACTTTTCAGCATCTTCGCCTGTGAGTGCGGCAAAGGTAAAGATATTCCCAATGTTTCCGACATCCCGGTAAAAGTGGAAATCAGGAGATTTGAACAGGATTTATTCTCCTTAGATACGAATGATATCAGCCCGGGTCTGGCTCAGCTCGAAAAAAACTATCAGGAGTTCAGCCAGATATTTTTCGATCAAATTCTCGGTTCAGGGGACTCCACGATCGCTCCCGAAGGGCACGCACAATACGTGCGCGGGTTCATTACCCATCCGGATATTCGAAAATTGTATGACACCTGTCAGGTCGTCTTTCCCCGTTTAGATTATCTTCAAAAAGACTTTGAGCAGGCTTTTCGCTTTTTCAAATACTACTTTCCCGACCAGCCGCTTTCCGAAGAAATAGTCACCTATCTGTCTGAGTATTCCATTGGCGGGTTTCTCTACGGCGACAACTCTTTCGGCGTCGGGCTAGATTTTTATCTGGGAGAAAGTTACCCTTATCAGCAACACAATCCCGGCAACACAAACTTCTCCCAATACCTGACCAGAACCTTTAACAAAGACCATATTGTCGAAAAATCTCTGCGCCTGTTAGTTGAAGATATCCTCGGCCCGATCCCCGGAAATAAAATGATAGATCACATGATTCACAAGGGCAAAGAGTTGTACATCCTCGACCTGTTGTTGCCTTATGCTCAGGACAGTGTGAAGTTGGAGTACACCCAAAAACAGGTGGACTGGTGCTCAGAAAACGAAGCGAATATCTGGGCCTTTTTGATTTCAGAAAATCTGCTCTACTCAACGGATTGGGGAAAGTACCGCAAATACGTAGAGCAAAGCCCCAATGCTCCGGGGATGCCCGAAGAAGCGCCGGGTCGCACCGCCAACTGGTTAGGCTGGCAAATCGTCAAAGCCTACATGGAGAAGAACAGGGGCGCCACGCTCCAGGATCTCGTTCAGTTGCGGGACGCACAGTCCATCTTAGACAAATCAAAATACAAGCCCCGACGCTAAAAGGCCGGACAGGGGAGCCAAAGTCGTCAATCCGGGGAGGCGGAGCAGCCATTCTTTGGCAGAGCCTTTGCTCCAGACATGACGCCCCTCACACATTGTCTGTCTGGCAAAAAACCTGGCAGTTCAATTTTTCACTATTGACCCATCGAATAAAATTTTAGTCTAAATAGCGATTCTCAGGCAAAACAATTACTTTTGTCCATCTACAAAAACCTAATTTACAACAGCGTTTTTTTTCAGAAAACCCTCTTAATGTGAGACCCTTTCTAATCCTGCTGGGCATTTCGTTCCTACTACTTTCCTGCCATGAGCAGACGAAAAGGAGAAGCGATTTTTCCATCCACGGTATTGATGTTTCACACTATCAAAAGCACATTGACTGGCCAACCGTAGCCTCGCAGGGCATTAACTTCGCTTTCATAAAAGCTACGGAAGGGGAGTTTTTCAGAGACAGTCTTTTTTGCAAAAACTGGAATGAAATAAAGGACGCCGGCATCAGGCGGGGCGCTTATCACTTCTTCCGACCCACTGTTCCTGTCGAGGCGCAGGTCAAAAATTTCATCGAAGCCATTGAGCTGGGGCATGGCGACCTGGCGCCCGTGTTAGATGTGGAGGTGGACGACGGAGTGTCGGAGGAAGAGCTTAGACAAAGCGTACTGTCCTGGCTTAATCTAGTCGAAAGCACCTACAAAATCAAGCCCATCGTCTATACCAATCAGAAGTTTTTCAATCGCTATTTCTCCGGACATCTGGAAGGATTTCCCATTTGGATAGCCCGATACAACAGATGGTTGAAGCCTCGCCTTTGCGACAAACAGGAATGGTCATTTTGGCAATATGGCAACAAGGGGCGTCTGGAGGGTATCAACGGGGACGTAGATTTCAACGTATTTCGGGGGAGTATGGAAGGACTGGAAAACCTCTGCCTGAACCGGCCTGAGCCTCTGCTCAACTCCTCCAAACTGGATTTGGCTTCTTCGCATCCGTAGTTACATTCACAGCTTTTTGCAGCTTTTTTTTAAAAACAAACAAGCGCGCTTCTCAACCTTTTCAACCCTCTTGTCTTCTCCTAATCGCCATATCAAAAAAATTCTGGTGCTGCGATTTTCCTCCATCGGCGATATCGTGCTTGCCACGCCCGTCCTCAGATGCCTTAAATTGCAGACCGGCGCCGAAATACACTTCCTGACCAAGCAACCTTATCAGTCATTGCTGGCGGCCAACCCATACGTCTCACAGGTTTTTCTTTTTGAGAAAAAAATTCAGGAAGCGCTGCCGCAATTAAAAAGCGAGCAATACGACCTCGTCATTGATTTACAAAAAAATTCGCGCAGTCGTTGGCTCCGCCTTGCGCTGGGCGTCCGCAGCTTTTCTTTCGACAAACTCAATGTAAAAAAATGGCTGTTGGTCAATTTTAAAATCAACCGGTTACCGCCCATCCATCTCGTTGACCGCTACATGAAAGCGGTCGCCCCGCTCGGCGTAAAAAACGACGGACAGGGACTGGATTTTTTCATCGCCAGCCCCGAAGCAAAAGTACCGGTGGAAATACCCGGTACGCCTTACATCGCCTTCGCCATCGGAGCCGCCCACCAGACCAAACGGCTGCCTCTGGAACACATCGTCAAAGTTTGCAAAATCATTAAAAAAACGGTGGTGCTCTTAGGTGGAAAGCAGGAAGAAGCGGAGGGCGAAGCAATCGCAGCTGCATGCGGCGGGCACGTCGTCAATGCCTGCGGCAAGCTCAGTTTGCAGGAATCGGCGATAGTCGTCAGAGACGCTGAAAAAGTTATCACACACGACACGGGCATGATGCACATTGCAGCGGCTTTTCAAAAGAGAATACTCTCTGTCTGGGGAAATACAGTACCGGCATTTGGCATGTACCCATACTACGGAGACCGGGCGAATAAGGACACGAGGTTTGAGGTAAATCATCTATCGTGCAGGCCTTGTTCAAAGATTGGTTTTGAACGTTGCCCTAAGGGCCATTTCAAATGTATGATGAATCAAGACCTCGCCGGCATTGGAGCATTGGCCAATAAGACCGAAACCTGAGAGACTTTGAAAAAAGTGTCGCTTTCTGCGCAAATTCTCTGAAATATACAGATGGGATGCCAGGTTTAACGCCTAATTTGCGCCCCCTTTAAAGCGCTTTTAAGGAAAAATTCTATCTTTCGGCCTTTCATCAACAGATCTAAATTCATTTCAAACCATTGAATATGAGATTGACAAAAACTCTTGTTTTTTTGGCTGCATTATTTGGCGGAATAAGCAGCCTACAGGCACAGGACTTACATAACACCCTCTTCTACATGAACCCCCTGCATATCAACCCCGCTTTTGCAGGAGCTTTTGAAGGTACTTATCGCATCGGCGGCATCTACAGAGACCAGGCGCGAACCGTTGTGACCAACGCCTATTCCACGCCCACCCTCTACATTGATGCGCCGGTCGTCATGTTGGGCAATCGGCATTGGCTGGGAGTGGGAATGCTCATGTTTCAGGACCAGGCCGGCGATGGAAAACTCCGGACGACAGCCGGCCAGTTGACCGGCGCTCTACACCTCTCTTTAGATAAAAAGACCAACAACGTGCTGACGATTGGCGCCCAGTGGGGACGCGTCAACCGAAAAATTAAAAACAGCCTCGGCCTCGAATTTGGCGACCTCATCGAGCAAAGGCAGGGCGGGGTTGCCAATCCAGCTTCGGCGGACAACGTGCTGGGAGGTACCAGCGGAACATCTTCTCCAAGTCAGGATCCGGAGAAGGCTTTTTCAGATATCAACGCCGGTCTGTTGTTCACATCCAAAGTGAGCAAAACAGTAGATTATAATCTGGGATTCTCTGTGCGCCACATCGCCACTAAGGGATACCAGTACAACTTCGGCTCCTCAAGCGTGAAACTGCCGCTCCGCTTCACTGCTCATGCCCGCCTGAATGCCGGCATCAATGAAAAATGGTCTGTCTCTCCGGAATTTTATTACGCCAACATTGGTCCTGCTAACCAGTTCCAGGTACACGGCTGGACCGGATATATGTTAAATCCCGAAAAAAATATCAAATTAAACTTTGGCTTAGGTTATCGCATTACTGATGCAGGGCAGGTTTTGGCCGGATTGGATTTTGGCAGTTTGAAAGCTGCCTTAGCCTATGACCTGACGCTCTCCCAACTTTCTAATGTGAATCACTATCAGGGGGGCTTTGAAGTAGCCGTCTATTACATCGGCAAGATTTATAAAAAGCCGACTGTCAAGCCGGTCATTATTGGGCCGCACCTGTAATGAAAATATAATTTGGCCGTTTATAAAACCGCTATTTTTAACCAAAACAGAGAAACCGGTATCCGAATATCTAAAATCAGTTTCAACTGGCAGAATATGAAAAAGACCTTAGTCCTCATTGTTTTTACATTGAATGTGTTAGCCCTGGCTGCCCAGCCGCTCAACAGACCTACTTACCCCATGATGGTCGCTATGGCTGAAGAGCAGATAGAAAAACAGGATTTCTTTCGGGCGCTCGAATGGTATGAAAAGGCTTATGACGAGTCAAAAGATAAAGACCTGGTCATCATCATGGCCGACCTCAACTACCAGTTGAGGGATTATAGAGATGCGGAAAAATGGTATTCCAGAGCGTTCCGCAAAACGAAGAAAAACGCCAACCTGCCCGAGGAAAAGCGCTTCGAGTACGCCCGCACCCTGAAAATGCAGGGCAAATACGACGAAGCCATTGACCAGTTTGATCGCTTCCTGAAAACTTCCAAAGACCCGGTACGCAACGAATTAGTTGAATTGGAAAAAGTGGGCTGTGAGTTTGGTAAAGTAGCAAGACCGCAGGAGGGCGTCAACGTCCTTCACGCCGGCAAAGCGATCAACACAAAAAATTCCGAGTACTCTCCCTGGATTACCGACGACAACAAAGAGATGTACTTCGCCGGATTTGGCACTGACGACCTGATCGTACTGGGAGACGACAGCGAAGAAGACCCTCTCGCCAAAATTCTAAAGTCCACCTGGAGTGAAAAAGGCTGGACGACGCCCACTCCTTTGGAGGAAAGCGTCAACCGTCCGGGATTTCACAATGTCAACGCCTCCCTTTCATCCGACGGGAAACGCATGTTTTTCAACAGAGAAATTTTGGAAGGGAATGTACTCGTGGAGAGCAAAGTTTTCATGAGCGAAGGCGCCGGCGGTTCATGGAAGCCCGCTGTCGAAATCGAATCTCTGAATGGAGATTATATCGTCAAATCTCCATGCGTCGGCGAGCTATTCGGAAATGAGGTGCTGTTTTTTATTTCCGATATGGAAGGAGGACAGGGCGGATTTGACATCTATTACGCCACCTATAAAGGCAATGGCCAGTATGGCGACCCCGTCAACTTAGGTCCAAAAATCAATTCTATCGGAGACGAAGACACGCCGTTTTATCGGGACGGTGTGCTGTATTTTAGTTCTACAGGCCATCCGGGCATCGGCGGCTACGACATCTTTATGACTACCTGGAATGGCACGATGTGGAGCAAACCCCAAAACATGGGGCTTCCCTACAACTCTCCTGCCGACGATCTCTATTTTATGCTGGACAAAGAGGGCTATCACGGGTTCCTCACTTCCAATCGCATTTCAGAAGGCGCTAAATCGCTGAAGAGCAAAACCTCCACCGACGATATCTACAATGTCATCCTGAAGAAAATCGAAGCAGACCTGGCAGCCAGTTCTTTCGACTTAGAGACAAAAGAGCCGCTCCGGGATGTAACGATAGACCTGTATGAAATCAGGGAAGAAGTAGCAAAGAAAATAGATTCCAAAACCAATGCCTCCGATAACACTTTCGAGTTTCCATTGGAATTGGACAGATCGTACATGATTATTGCCTCGGCGGATAATTACGAAAGCGACACCATTCTCTTCAATACAGTGGGCTTGTACGATTCCAAAACATTCAGTGAAAAAATAGACCTGAAGCCCGGTAGGATTACAAAGAAAATCGTCCGCGACGAGCCTTTTGTGTTGGAGAATATCCTCTACGACTTTGACGATGACAAAATCCTCAAACCGGCTGAAGGCGACTTACAGGTAATCTACGATCTGATGACTCAATACCCCGACATGGTTATTGAGTTGTCCTCCCATACGGACGCAAGGGGCGCCGACGAGTACAACCGCCAGTTGTCGCAGCGCCGCGCCGAATCCGCCCGCAGATGGTTAGTCAGCAAGGGCATTCCCCGCACGCGCATCGAGGCTAAAGGATACGGCAAGATTCAGCCTAAAACTATAGACGCCGGTACTGCCGCCAAATTCCCCTTCCTGAAAACCGGCGACGTACTGACAGAAGATTTCATCAACGCACTACTTCCGGATAGCACCGAATTTGAGGCCGCCCATCAATTAAACCGCCGCACCGAGTTCAAGATTATTGCCGGACCAACGAGCATTACCATTGAAGAAGAGCAGTTGATTCAGATTGGAAACCGCAAAGTTGACGGCTCTGCGCCGAAAGTCGAACCTAAGGCAGAACCTAAAAACGAGGTAAAGCCCGCTCCGCGTAAGACCAACCCAAGCAACAGAAAGCGGAGCGGCGGACATGGATTCGGCGGAGACAGTATCCCTCCGACCGTCATCCAGGGCAATACAAACCTTATCCTGACAGACACTATCATCTCCCCTCTTTCTTCTTTGTACGGGAAAAAAGATTTGAAAGGCTTGCCCATCATGCAGTTTGACCAGCGCGTTTTCGATATGGGTACGGTAAAAAAAGGTGAACTGCGGGAGCATACTTTCCACTACACTAATATAGGCGAGGCGCCTTTGGAGATTGACATCATCAGCGTTTGTGAATGTACGACTTATGATTACTCGCCCAGCGTAGTCAAACCTGGAGAAAAGGGTTGGATCAAAGTCACCTTCGACAGCAACAAGAGAGACGAAAGCGATGTCAGCGATGTTGACATTTATTTGAAGAATATAGATCCTGAAATAGACGCTCCCATCTTTGAACGGGTGCAATACAAATACGAGTTGGAGAACTAAACATTCTATGACTTCTAAAAGTACAAAGGCGACCCCCCCGAAAGGAAAGTCGCCTTTGTTCGTCCATGTCCAAAACTGCCGCAGAATTTTCTTTGCCCGCTCACCTGTCTAAACTCTTCTGATATAGTTCTACAACAATGGGATTCAGCAATTCCACCCAACGCTTGTACCCTTTGCCGTTGATGTGGAGTTTGTCTTCTGTAAAGAGGTCTAAATCCGGTCGGCCATCTGCGCCAAGCAGCGTCTCTCCAATGTCAAGGTAGCGCAGGTTCGGACGATCCTGGGCAAATTCTTCCACCATCTGATTGTACTGTTGAAAGGAGCGCCAAAGATTCCAGCGCTGCGGAGAAGGTTTGGCAGACATGATAATTACCGCCGTATTGGGCAGGTTTTGCTCCACATCAATGATGAATTTTTTAAAATTTTGAAAAACAACAGACGGCGCAGTATTTTCTGCAATATCATTTTCCCCACAATAAAAGACAATCACCCTAGGCCGGTATTTAAAAATAATCCGCTGGGTGTAGTAATTGACTTCGGGTATCGTCGAACCTCCAAAGCCCCGGTTGACGACGGGCATAGATTCAAAATCCAGTTCCAATGTGAACCATAGCCGAATACTGGAACTGCCTGCAAAAAGAACGGCTCCTTCCGGCGGCATCAGCTCCTCGTCCGCCGCTTCAAACTTTTTGATTTCCTCTTCAAAGCGATCTAATTTGCCCGAACCGTCCCGGCCGGTAATACCCGCATCGCGGTTTTTATCCCGATCGCTTTTACAGGCGGGGAGCGCTGAAATCAGAAAGACGACAACACTTGCGAAAACAAAAATCGGCAGCCTTTTTATGGTTGAAAGTTTTGTGAAATGTAAGGAGTATTTGTTTCTCTTCGGATACAGTACGAGGCATATTCCAATTCATCATTTATCCAAAAGCCCGGCAGGCGATATGCTAATATAAATGTAGAAAGGATTTTAAAAATCCATGCCGATGGAGAAGTATAATTTGGGCTCCTGTACCTGTCTGGTTTCAATTCCCCAGGCGTAGTCTAAGCGCACAAAGTAGCCAAACAGCAGCGTGCGGATTCCGGCGCCATAGCCAAACACGATTGGATCGCGGAAGTAATTGACCTCAATGTTCACGTTGTTGTTCGACGAAGTCCAGGTATTGAGCGGACTGGATTCGCTAAATGGATCCATGCCCTGCCATGCAGTTCCCGCATCGAAGAATCCGACAATCTGGAAGTTTCTGACAAAATTAGAGGCGGAGCGCTGGAAGAGATAGCGCAGGACGGGCATTCTGATTTCGGCGTTGAGCACAGCATAAGAGTTGCCGTTTCTGGCGTTGAGTTGAAAGCCCCGCATGTTGGTGGCAATCGCCCGATAGGCAAAATCTTCTCCTCCGCCCGGGAAGGGAATGGTCATATCGAACTGCGGAAACAGCCAGTTGTCCGTACCGCCGAGCATATAGAATATTTTTTCTTTACCAAAAGAAGTCGCCCCCGCCAGCCTTCCCGCCAGTATGGAATATTTCAAAAAGCGCTCGTAGTGACGGAAGTCAAAGCCGACCACGGTCATAAAGCCGTCGTTGAGTTTGAATTGCCCGTTTTGCCCCAGGTCAATCTGCATGCCCTTAATTATTTCAGCAAAAACCTTGTAGCGGGTTCCGTTCTTGATATTGATAGCGACGTCAAGGGTGTTGTCAAAGACGTATTCGCCGCGCAGGCCTAAGCGCTGGTGGCGAAGGTCTGGCGCCTGGAGGGTCAGGAGGTCTGTCGCCAGAAATTGCGTATTGTCAAAGCGCAATGTCGCCGTACCCCGCAGGCTGGTAAACACATCGAGCGGATAGCGCACCTGAAACTGCGTCAGGAAGATGGAATTGTCGTACTTGAGCGCAGGCGGCGTATTGTCTAAAGTGAAGCGCAGACGGCGGCGGTAAAAGGCGTAGCGCTTGTCGAGACGCTTTTTCTTGTCGTGATAAAACAGGAAATACTCGGCGCCATTGAAAGAGGTAGGAATTCGGATGCCGCCTTCAAATTCGTAGTCCTCTAACAGATCCTTAAAGTTAGCTTTTATCAAAATCCCGGGAGGCGGGTAACCAAAGTCCTCCGGCACTCCGCTAAAGTCGTTCAGGCCGTCAAACAACTGGGAGTTGTCCAATTGGGTCGTGACAAAGTCTGTTCTGAATTTCAGGCGGTAGGGGATAATCCTGCTGGATCGGAACTCCTCTGTTTTTCTGCGGACAAAAGCTTCCTGCACGGTATTGCGATTCACGAGAGGGCGCTGAGCTTCTTCCTTTGGCGCCTGGCCTGAGTCTTCCGCTTTTGGTTCTTCTGTCGTTACCCGAACGGGGACTTCCTCATCGTCAAATTCACTTTGAAAAAGGTAGTTGTCAATGTCAATCTTTCCGGTATCGAGTTTTTCTTTGGGCAGTCGGGAGACGTCAATCGGTTCTTTGTTTTTTTCCTCCAACACATTCTTCTTCGAAGGAGGCGGCATCTCCGGAGGAGCTTCTCTCAACTGTATCCGCAGTTTCTGATAATTGGAAATGGCAGGGCTGACGATTTGTTCGGGCGCTATTTTACTCGTATAAAGTTGCCAGGCGCCATCTCTAAAGATAAGTTCGGCGGCCTGGTCGCTGCGCCTCGCCTTGCTCTGTTCCAAAATACTCCGGTCGTAATTGCTGACAAAATGATTGATTGCCCGCTGTTTGATAATCGTGTCCGTCCAAACGGAATCCACCTGCGCCAGCGCTGCGCTATCCAATTTTTCGGTAATTATCGAATCCGCATGGAGGCGCATGTGATCGCCATTTTTAAAAGAAATGACATTTTCAAAATGGTGGATGTAGTCTTCGAGGCGCCCCGTTTTCCTATTGAAAACTCCCGATTCATCTGACAGAAAACCAAACCAGACAGAGTCAATGGCAACAGGCCGGCGCTCGTTGGCGTAAGGCGTATGCGTCACCTGGACTAATTCTCCGGCAGAGCTAAAGCCCACCGAATCGAGGTTCAGATAAAAAATGTCAAAATTGCGAATGGGCAACACGGAGTCGAGGGGCGTAATCAGATTGAGAGAGTCGGGTCGGTTGGAGGTAAATAAAATACCCCGCTGGCCGTGAACCTGCACAAAAACGGCGTCTAAATCGTCCCAAAAATCCGTCGTCAGACGCTGCGATTGTCGGGTGACAGTGAAATAGAGGAAGAGGTCTGATTGTCCCCGAACGGCAGCCGACAACACCAGGTCATTCGGATTGATGTAATCAATGCTGTAAATTCGCTGGTATTCGGGCGCCATCTCGTCCACCGTCTTTTCTTTAGTCAAAACATTGTATTTCAATAACCTGACGACGTCTCTGCGCTCATAGACAATGGCCAGTTCCATATTGGTGGGGCTCCATGCGATGAGCGGATAGTTGTAATCTGTAGCCTGAATAGCATTGCGAAAGCCGTACTTGAAAATGACTTTCCGATCGCCGGTCGCCAAATCCTGGAGGTAAACTTTCACCTTGCCGATTTCATTGGAGACGTAAGCGACTTTGGTTCCGTCGGGGCTGATTTTCACCTGACTTAGCGGCAGGTTGTATTTATTTTTTATTGCGATTGGAGTTCCCTTCGGAGGAGCCATGTCCGCCGTTTCAGTTTCATATCTTTTCTTATAAAAGTCATACCATCCCTTTTGCGTACCCTGGTAGGAACTGCCGAGCACATACAGGAAGCCGCTTTCTAAGCTGCGGTTGATGCGGGTCAGGTACAGCAGGTTTGACACCGAGGATTTTCCGTACTGTTTGCTGATGTAGTACCAGAAGGAATGGCCGATGACCTTCGGGCAGATTGCCGCCATTTTTTCAAAATCATCAAATTTTCCGGAGAGGAAAATATCTCTCAACTGGTTGTCTTTTTCTACGCTCCACTCCTCGCCGACATAAGAGATAAGCCCGTCTTTAAACCACTGGGGCAGATTTACCATGATGGCGTTTTGGACAATTTCCTGTAGGTTGGAACCGAAAAGCATGGCGTTGAGGAAAACGGAAGCGACGCCTTCCCTGATTTGCCTCCGCAGGTCGTTGTGATTTCCGTTGAAATAGACAAATATTTTATTCCCTACAATTTTGGTCTGGCCGCCCGTATTCTCGAATGCCTCCTCGCTTCCGATATTGCTTTGCCTCAAATCAGAAATGTCAGTGTAAACAATTATCTCGATTTTGTCATTCATCCGGTGTTCGAGAATACCCTGAATTTCATAAAAATCGTACTCGGCCATCATGACGACCGACTGGCCGATCAGGCGTCCTTCCCCATACCAGTAAGTGATGAAGTTGCGGCTTTCGTACTGCGACCACTCGTCAAAATGACTGTGAAACTGCACTCTGTTTTTGCCAAATTCAGTCTGCATGGTCTGCGCAGTTGCGTAAAGGGCAGGCAGGAAAAAGAGTATTGCGTAAAATATGCGCTTCATCAACGGGGAAATTATTTTAATAACGGAATCTGAAAAAATTCACAGGTACAACGTATTAAACAAAGGTACCCGTGTATTGGCGTATTTGAAAAAAATCGTGCCGCTCAAATCCTTATCTTCGCCGCCAGTTATTTTTTAAAAAAAATAAATCGGGATGGCGAGTCGGCAGTTCTTCCGGCTCTTTATCCCTGCAAATATTAAACTTTCTTCGCCATGCCGGCCAGCGTTGTATTTTTAACTTTCAATCCATTCCAGGAAAACACCTACATCATTTACGATGAAACGGGCGAATGTGTTATCATAGATCCGGGCTGCTACGAGGCGCATGAGCGAATCGAACTGACGGAATTCATCAGTGAAAACAATCTCATCCCCGTGAGGTTGCTGAACACGCATTGTCATTTGGACCATGTTTTTGGAAATAAATACGTGAACGATCAGTGGGGGCTTACACCTGAAATCCACAGAGGAGAACTGCCGGTGCTGGAAGCGGTTCCCATTGTCAGTCAGTTTTATGGGATTCCATCGGGAGACATTTCTCCCGCTCCCGGCAGATTCATCGAAGAAGGGGAGATTATTGCTTTTGGAAATACGGAGTTAGAGGCCATCCTCACGCCTGGCCACTCACCGGCAAGCCTTTCTTTCTATTGCAAAGCCGACAAATTCGTGATTGGCGGCGACGTCCTTTTCAGGGAGAGCATTGGTCGCACCGACCTGCCCGGCGGTGATTTCGATACATTAATTAACAGCATCAAAACCAAACTCTTTCCACTCGGCGACGAAGTGAAAGTCTATCCCGGCCACGGCGAACCCACCACCATCGGCTACGAGCGGTCGTTCAATCCATTTCTATAAAAAAACCGCTCCGACCTTCTCTGGTCAAAGCGGCTTTTGAAAACAATTCTTCCAAATCCTTAGGCGAACGGAGATAATTTATTGCGTCAGCTTCAGCCCGCCGTAACTCAAATTGGCTTTGATAAGGCTGCGGGCATTTTGCGTTCCCATGTAACCTTTCACTTTTTCGGACATTCCGCTGTCGCTCTCTTCGGTGACATTGAGACCTGAGGGTCGGGAAATGCCGGCGTAGCGGGTAGTTGCGTCTAAGGTATATGCCGCCCCTTGCTCTATTTCAATTTTGAAATCAGAATATTTTCCAAGCAAATAGAGGCTGGAAAAGCCCTTAGCTAACTGATCAAGCCGCAGACCGCCGTACTGGAGGTCGAAGTCGCCTCTGTCGGATACCCGCCCGATTTTGAAATCCGTGTAGTTAGAAGACGCCTTTATGCCCACCACCTCGTCAATCTCCACATTGCCGTAGCGGCTCTGGCAGTCGAAGCGACTTATTTTGCCTAAGCTAATCTGGTCGTTGCGAGAGTCAATCTTTATATCTCCTCCATTGTCCACGACGATTTTTGAATAGCTGGTTGACAGGTCCGCATTCTGAATATCGGTAAAAGTTGCCTTACTGTACGAGACTTTGACCACGGCATTTTTGGCTCTGACTACCGTCCCGCTTCCGTAGCGGAGATCGAGATTAAGCTCCCCGCCCACGCCTTCCAGTCGAAGATTGCCATATTGGATTTCCGCATTTACTTTTCCGGAAATCGGCATGGCGAAGGCGTCTCCGTATTTATTGCTCAAATCGAGGGATGCGCTCGCCGGCATAAATACCTCATAATTGATTTGGTAGTCCGTGCGATCGGCGCCCCAGTTCAACAGGGAATTTCTGGCGGGATTAATGATCGTTTCTGCTTTGACAAAACTGTCGAAGTTGGTGAAGTCAATGCGAATGCGATCAAAAACCCGTTGCGCATCCGATTCGCTTCCCGCTTTTACGACGATCGTCGCGTCAACCTTCACCCGATTTCTTTCCCAGGTTTTCACCTCTACCTTGCCGTATTTGTTGGCGATGCTGACGGTTCCGGCAGCGCTGATCGGGAATTCCTTTTTAATGGTTTGGGTGAACTCCTGTCGCTTTTGGGCGAAGACCTCCTGACCGGATCCGGAACGTCCGAAGGCGGTAGTAGTCGGTGCGATGGTCAGAGCAGTCGTCGCGGCGACCAGGGCTGCCATCCAACACAATTTTCGATAATCAAATACCAATTTCATTTCTTGTTGTTTTAAAATTTTCCTGATTGGCGCCTTGTATTTTTTCAAGCACCTGCTCAAGGATATCTATTTTGGACTGATAGTTTTCGATCATTGCGTGAATGACCTGTTCTTCTGCTTTGGGAGGAACTTCTTTGAGTTCTTTTTTCAGTTGTTCGTACAAAATGTCCAGATCCCGAAAGTCGTCCTGCAAACTATCGTCTGAGTGATAAGAGGCCAGAAGGCTGATTTTTTCATCTATCTGTCGGTTGAAATAGCGCTCTAACTCTGCGTACTCTGGCGAAATATCGCCTAAGTCTTTTCCCGATCCGGAAGGATTGGCCAGGTAAGCGCCTATCGTGCCGCCCGCTGTCAGCAGCAGAACGACCGCCGCCGCTATGCGGAGACGCCTCATCCAGATCACCCGCTGCGCTGGCTGTTTGCCCGAAAGTTGCCGGTCAATTTCTTTCCAAACTTTCGGGTCGGGGCCTGCCGAATCAAATGCCGCCCTGTTTTCCTGAATGTATTTTTCTAAATTATCCATGGTAAAAACGAGTTTGTTAGAATCAAGAATCAGCTTATCAGACATTGTCCCTGGAGCAGGTCTTTCAATTTCTTTTTGGCCCGACAGTATTGCGATTTGGAAGTAGCCTCTGAGATATTGAGAATTTCTCCGATCTCGCTGTGGTCATATCCCTCCATCATATAGAGAGAAAAGACGACCCGATACCCGTCGGGGAGCCTGCATAGGGCTTCGTTAATAGCCTTTATGTTCAGGCGAATTTCTTCCACCGGTTCATCATCGGGCAATTGCGAAAAATTATCGTCTAAGAATTCCAGTTTCAGTCGCCTGCTTTTTAAAAAGTTGATACAGCGATTGACGACAATCCGCTTAATCCAGGCGCCGACAGAGGATTCAAATCGGAAGGTTTCCAATTTTGTAAAAACATCGATGAACGATTGTTGCAAAAGATCTTCGGCCTCCGTCTCATTGTTCACCATGCGCAGGCACAAATTATACATGCCTTGCGAATACAGTCTGTACAACTCAAATTGCGCCTGCCTGTCGGCCTGCATACAACTTTCGACGATTTCCCTGTGGGTGTCAGCGTATTCCAAATTCTTTTCATTTTTCACTACCAACGACAGGTTTTTTTAAAAGAAGTTGCATGAACGTAGAGCCTCTATGCAAAAAGGCTGAAAAAGATAGCCGAAAATAGCAGTTCTGGAGAAAACCGGTAACTATTTAGGTTCCTTTGAAATTCAGTTGAAATTAGGAGCAGGCAGAAATCCGAAGTAGATTCGGATTGATTTTTCTTTTGGAGAAAATTGTCTGTAGGAAATTCTCCCACAAGAAAACTGCCCCCAATGCGCCCTCAGCCAATTCGCAATCCGACAGGTTTTATTTTTTTAAAAATGAAAGTAAAATGTCTGCCTGAACGCGCCATGTTCCCGAATTTTGCAGGCTACCCTTTCTGGGAGGTATTGATTTGTCACAGGAATCAGAGCAGGCGTCAAGGGCATTCGGCCAGGTTCCTGTTACTACCCGAATGCAACCTTATTAATAAAATATGACTGATGAATTTTAAACCTGTTTTTGAAGACCCGCAGCGCCCCATACTCATCGCCGGCCCGTGCAGCGCCGAAACAGAGGAACAGGTATTGGAAACTGCGCATGCTTTGGCCAGGCTGAACATTCACCTGTTCAGAGCGGGTATCTGGAAGCCCCGTACCAGACCGGGCGCTTTCGAAGGCGTGGGGGCGGAAGGGCTGCGCTGGCTGCAAAGCGTAAAACGGGAAACGGGTCTGAAAGTCGCCACCGAAGTGGCCAACACCCAGCACGTCTTCGACGCCCTGAAACATGAAATTGACGTGCTGTGGATCGGCGCGCGCACGACCGTCAATCCATTTTCCGTGCAGGAGCTGGCGGATGCGCTCTCCGGCGTTGACATTCCCGTCCTCATCAAAAATCCGGTAAATGCGGAACTCAAACTCTGGATTGGTGCGATTGAGCGCATTTACAAAGCCGGTATTGAGCGCATTGCCGTCGTCCACCGCGGCTTTTCTAATCACGGCGAGATGAAGTTCCGCAACGCTCCAATCTGGCAACTGCCCATCGAGCTAAAGCGCCGCTATCCCGATTTGCAGATAATATGCGATCACAGCCATATTTGCGGAAAAAGGGAGCTACTGGCCGACATCGCCCAACGCGCCCTCGACCTCAACTACGAAGGCCTGATGACGGAAGTGCATCCTCACCCGAACGAGGCCTGGAGCGACAAGGAGCAGCAACTGACGCCATTGGCCTATCAGGAAATGGTCGGCCACCTGGTCGCCCGCCAATTGACGACGGACGACAAGCATTTCCTCCAGTCTCTCGAATTTCTACGCCGTCAGATTGACGACCTGGACGAGCAATTGATCCAGCTAATCGGCTCGCGAATGAAGGTTTCCGAACAGATCGGCGAGTTTAAAAAGCTGAACAACATTTCTGTTTACCAGCCTGCCCGTTGGAACGAGATATTAGAGAATGCCATTAAATTGGGGACTTCCTTAGAATTGACGCGCACTGTAGTTTTTGCGGTGATGAAGGCTATTCACGAGGAATCCATTGCTCGCCAGGTACAAATTATGAATGTTGAAGAGAGGACGGTCGAGTCGAATGGCATGGGAAAAACCCCTCCTTTTGGGTTTTGAGCTTATTAAAAAGGCCCTGTCGAAATGATTTTTCGACAGGGCCTTTTTCTAAGAAAAGAAAAAATCAGGGTCTCATATCAGTTTTACTGATGCGCACAGTTTTGATGATTTTGTGATTGGCATCCACCATGCTCACTAAATAAATTCCGCTGGGCAATCTGGAAATATCGTATTTGCCGTTGACAGAAGTATTGAAACTCTTCACTCTCCTGCCTAAGATATTCGTCACCCACAACTGTTTCACAGCATCGTCATTCGTCAGCGTGATAAAATCAGCGCTGGGATTGGGGTAAACCTTTGGACTGAGCTTTTGTACCGATGAGATGCCGCTAATCGCTGTGACGCAAAACTCATACTCTGGCGCCATAATATCTACCGGATTGTCATAGTCCATTACATCGCTCAGAGTAACTCTGGCCTTGCAGCAACCAGGAATACCTGATGGATTGACGTGAATATCAATAATGGAAGAATCGCCAGGAGCAAGAATTACGGGGACGTTGGGCTGCCCGCCGTAATTTATGTTCGTTGTCACGTTAGAGTTGTAGCATTGATTCTTATCACAGACCTTATACTTCCAGACAGTCGGGCAATCTGTTCCAATAATTTCAATTTCCCAGCGAAGTGCAATTGTCTGGTTGGAAGTATTTACTACAAAGGAGTGTGCAACAGGTTCTGCCCACAAGTCGTCCATATCCGCTTCAAGCGTAAAAGTCAAATCCTCAGGGTAGAGGCTTAGGCTCGGCTGAGCCAGTATATTGCCAATGAGCAGTAAGGAGAAAATAGAAAGTAAAAGATGCTTCATGCTTTATCAATTTTGTATTGAGCAAATATAATGAAGTTTGGGAACATTACTCGTTCCGGCTTCATTCAACCGGTGGGCAGTTTATTACTTTATTAATTTTTTAACAATCTGGTCTTACAATAAAAAAGAAAAAGCCAGGTACGAGTTTACCCCGGACGTGGCTTTCTCTTTTTTAGCAATTAATTATCTGGAAATAACTAAGCGTTCAGTGTGTACCTGATTGCCGACAATTACTTTTACGAAGTAAACGCCATCGGCAAATTCAGTCAGATCGAAAGTATGTTGTACATTTCTGACATGGTTGTATTTCAGTGTTTCCACTACCTGTCCGGCAATATTTTGAATAGATACCTGCATGTCAACTGTTTTATCAAAGTTGGCATTCAACAGAGAAACGGAAGATGCGGGGTTGGGCGTCAAAGAGAAGGCTGTCAGCGATTCAATATTGCGAACGCCGCTTACTAAGCCCACTTCAACCTCAACTTCCTGGCTACAGTTAATTTTGTCAGTTGCAGTCAGTTTATAGGTACCTGTTTCCAGGCCGAAAAAGTCAGTGCCGGTTTCTCCATTGTCCAGTTTAAAAGTATATCCACCAAAGCCCAAATTTGGATCCACCATGGAAACATGAATAGAACCCGATCCTTCTAATCCAATCGTATCTTCTGCAACAGTAATTATAAGACCCACATCGCCGGGGCAGTTTACCTGTATTTGATCTTTTTCTGCATTCAATGCCAGGCCGGTAGCGCTATCAAGGATCAAAACGACGGCGCGCATATTGAAAGGATTCCAATTTTTATTAAAGTTATTGAGAGTATAAGTCTTCTCAATAATTTCTCCAGCTTCAATATCCGAAGGGATACTGCCTTCAGTTCCTGCCCATCCACCGAGAAGAGCGCGGCCAACGTGGTTATAATGTAGCTGTGAGGCAGGTACCGTACTGGGCAGAGTACTCCAGTTCAGGCCATAGTTAGGAATAGGTTCGCCAGAGCTTCCTCCGGCATAATAATTAGACTGATTATAGCCGGAATCAGTGCCCCTTACATTGTCTTCCGATAAAATCACATTGAACCGATAGCTCAGGTTGGACAGTTGGGTAACGAATTCAGCAGAGGCTTTGGCAGTAAGAGTCCTGGTAGCCACGTCAATT
>CAZXQI010000069.1:0-2017 GCA_964643005.1 uncultured Saprospiraceae bacterium
TTATCGGCAGCCAGATGGATTTTTAAAAAATATTCTTTTCAGCGGCCTTTGCCTGTGCAAAATGTTGAAGCGATCGCATCATGGGGCATAGTTGAAAACTTTTGAAAATTAGCCAATCATTAAAACGGGAAGCTGATAGCCTGCAAGTTGGTCTGTGACAATAAAAGCGTTGCAACGTCCCAAAGCTACTCTGTAAAACTCGTAAGAGACCATATTGATTTATTTATTCTAATAACCTCTAACCGACTCCAAAAAACTCGTTTAGCGAATTTTTGTATATCCCAAAAAAACTATTTGCAGACCCGGCTTCACTTTGAAGTTGGGTTTTTTTAATTTGTTCAAAACGATACCCTCTGGCGTTTATTTCAACAATTTAAAATTCAGGCCTACGGGATTCTTTAAGAGAAAGAAAGCAGAGTCTGCCTGAAAGTTGAGCGAGCACAAAGAATGTTACGAACAATTCCACATTTTCTATGTAAGCGCCTGAATCTTTCTATGCACTTGAATCATCCAACAGATTTAGGATAGCACAGGTAAAACTTCTTTGAGGTTTTTGTCTGCAAACCAAAATCTGTTATATGCGACATGGGCGCGACGGTTCCATCCTTAAATAATATCTTGATTTCGTCTTTGGAAGTATTGTATGCCCGGTTCGTCTCTTCTCCACTGAAAACGAGATAATCCAGAAAGCCTTCAGGAAAATGGCTAAAGCGGTCTGCCACCTTATCTTTTATCTCCTCAATATACAATGGGTCAAAAGCCTGGTTTTTTAATTCAATTCTAAAAAGGCGCCGTTCGAGAAGGCTGTTAGCCAGAAAAGCGAGGAGCGGATCTTCATCGTCTGCAAAGCTCTTCAGCGCAGCGAAAATGTCGTGGTCGTCTAAGCGGGCAAAGTGGGCGAGCACTTCTTCGAGGTCGGTATCAAAATCTTTAGAACTGAGATCCCGACAGAGGAAGTAAGCTAAGCTCGTTGAGATGTAGAGTTTCTGACCCTTGTGCGCCAATTCTTTGGCGCGTCGGAGTGTTTTCACCAACATCTGGTCGGCGACGAGGACGGTTTTGTGAAGATAAACCTGCCAGTACATCAGGCGGCGGGCTATGAGAAATTTCTCAATAGAATAGACTCCTTTCTCTTCGACGACAAGTTCTCCGTCTTTTACCGCCAGCATTTTGATAATGCGATCGTATCCGATGACCCCCTCTGAAACGCCGGTAAAGAAACTATCGCGATTCAGATAATCCATGCGATCCATGTCGAGTTGACCGGAAATGAGTTGGTGGAGAAATTTTTTTGGATACTCATCTTTAAAAATGCGAATGGCTAAGGAAAGTTTTCCATCATAGATTTCATTGAGTCGCTCCATAAAGTGGAGAGAAATTTCTTCGTGAGAAACATTGATAAGCGCGTGTTCTAAGGTATGCGAAAACGGTCCGTGGCCAATGTCGTGCAGGAGTATTGCAATGGAAACCGCCAGCGCTTCTTCTTCTGTGATTTCCACATCTTTTGAACGGAGCACCTCAATGGCGTCGCCCATCAGGTGGAGCGCTCCTAAGGCATGGTGAAAGCGGGTATGCAAAGCTCCCGGATAAACGTAACTGGTCAGGCTCACCTGCTTGATCCTGCGCAATCTCTGAAAATAAGGATGCTCCACGAGGTCAAAGAGGAGGTCGTGGGAGATGCTAATAAACCCGTAAACGGGGTCGTTAAAGATTTTTCTTTTGTTCATCGTTTGTTTTTCGGCTGAAGGCATGGCGGCAATTTCCGAAAGCTTTAGAACATTAAAAAGTGTTGAAAAATAAACTACATTGACTCATAAGCCCGGTGGTTCTAAAATGTCGGCCTGAAGTTTATACTTCGTGAATTTATTTTTAACACAATCATTATTTCAAAATTACGTCTTTAAGACCAGCGGTTAATAACCGGTTAAAGTTCCGGTTTAGATTAAATCATTGACAAACATTTTACTGTAAACAAAGTATCCTTGTTGCAATTTTTGCATAAAGGCATTTGCCCGTA
>CAZXQI010000069.1:2027-19104 GCA_964643005.1 uncultured Saprospiraceae bacterium
GTCTTCAAAATTGAAATTTGAAATAATTAAAAGTATTAAGCCAGATTATTCCTCCCTATCTCTCGAAGGTTGGCTGCAAGCAGGGAAAACAAGGCAGCGTGTCAGCCGATATCTGGTTTCTTATTTGCTAAGCATCAATTGCTAAAAAAAGATAATGTCCGATCAGTCGAATTTATCCTCATTTTTAAAACTCATAAAAGAAGTGATTATGAAAAACAGAGGCATTCTGCTTGCGCTTACTGCAGCCGCAGCCTTGTTCCTTGCATTTTATCCCTCCATAAACAATTCCCAGAAAGAGGCAACCCTGATAAAATCCATCATAGCAGAGCTCAATTTCTACCATTACCACCCGCTCGAAATCAATGACAGCTTTTCCGTAAAAGCCTTTAATTTATTTCTCACCAGACTGGATGGCGGGCGCCGCTGGTTCACGGAAGACGATATCAATCAATTAGAAGTCTGGAAATACAAGCTGGATGACGAAGCCAACGATGGCACTTTTGCCTTTCTCGATCTGGCGGTACAACTTCAAAATACAAGTTTGAAAAAAACACAAAACTGGTACAGGGAAATACTGAGTCAGCCCTTCGATTTTACCCAAAAGGGAAGTATTCAGATAGATGGGAAAAAGAAAGAAATCGCCAGAGACGACGATGCTTTAAAGAAATACTGGTCTGAGTCTCTGAAGTGGGAAACCCTAAGCCGCCTGATGGAAAAACTCGAAAAGAAAGAAAAGGGCGATGAAGATTTCAAAGATAAATCGGAGGAAGAACTGGAAGCGGAAGCCCGCAAAGACGTACTAAAGGTTTATGATGATTGGTATGTCCGCCTCGATAAGCGCAAACGCACAGACTACCTCAGTTCCTACCTGAATACTTTCACCAACATTTACGACCCGCACACGGAGTACTACGAGCCGATTGACAAGCAGAATTTCGACATCGGCATGTCTGGTCGCTTAGAAGGTATCGGCGCCAGGCTGCAGACCGATGGAGACTTTACAAAAGTGAACGAAATCATTGTGGGCGGGCCGGCCTGGAAGCAGGGTGCACTGAAAGCCAACGACCAGATTTTAAAAGTAGCTCAGGGAAACGAAGCCGAATGGACGGAGATCAATGGAATGGTTATCAACGATGTGGTTCAGCTCATTCGGGGAAAACCCGGAACTAAAGTTCGCCTGTTCGTCAAAAGAGCAGAAGGCGGAACGGCAGAGATTGAAATCATTCGGGACGTGGTTATCATTGAAGAAGGTTTCGCTAAATCCCTCATTATCGAAGCGCCCCGGCAGGAGCGGATAGGCTACATTTATCTACCCAAGTTTTACGCTGATTTCAACGATAAAAACGGACGTCGCTGCTCTGACGATATTGCCATTGAATTGGAGAAACTGAAGCAGTCGGACATAAAAGGTATCATCCTCGACCTGCGCAGCAACGGTGGCGGCTCCCTTCGGGATGTGGTAAAAATGGGTGGGTTCTTTATTGAGGAAGGCCCTATCGTACAGGTAAAGTCCAGAGAACGCAGGCCGGAAGTACTAACGGACGACGATCCCAGCGTACAATACGGAGGGCCTTTAATTGTAATGGTCAATCAGTATAGCGCTTCTGCTTCTGAGATTTTAGCAGCTGCCCTACAGGATTACGGCAGGGCTGTTATAGTAGGCTCGCCTACCTTTGGAAAGGGGACGGTTCAACGCTTCTTCGACTTAGATGCTTTGGTGAGAGGTAATTCCGACGTAAAACCTTTGGGAGAGATAAAGTTAACCGTCCAGAAGTTTTTTCGGGTGAATGGAGGTTCTACGCAACTGAAAGGCGTAACGCCTGATATCATTTTCCCCGATCCTTCGATTTATCTCGAAACAGGTGAAAAAGACGAGGATTTTCCAATGGCATGGACGCATATTGACCCTGTACCTTATAGCCAACAGGTATATAATCTGAGCAATCTCTCCATTATTAAAGGTAGAGCCACAGACCGCATCAACAACAATGAGATCTTTCAGAAAATAGACGAGCGCGCCAGGAGAATCAAACAGATACGCGATAACTCTACTCATCCTCTTAATCTCAAGGAGTACCAGGCTGAGAATGAACAGCTAAAAGCACAGGACAAGGAATACAACAAGTTATTTGAAAATGAAGTCCTGACGGACGTAAGGAACCTTCCCGTTGACCTGCCTGGAATCGAAGCAGACGAGGGCAGGAAAGCCAGAAATGACGATTGGTTGAAAAACATCAAAAAGGATGTTTACCTATTCGAAACGATCAATATCATGCACGACATGCTGAGGATTAACTGATAGTCGGCTTAACAACTACTTTGTAGAAAGCCATTGCTTTTTTTGGATAGGATTTTTTGCTTAAAATGAACCGATTTAAAGCTTTTTGAAAACCAACTATTCATCGTTGGTCACATCTACATGTTAAAATACTTAAGTATGAAAAAGGCTATTTTCATTTCATTCCTTGCGCTTTTTGCCGCCCAGTTATCGGCTCAACGATTTGACAATCGAGATGAAACCCTTTTTAATCGCAGCCAGCGGAGCGGTTTTTTTGTTTCCCCAATTATTGAGTACAGCAATTTTGACAAAGATTGGACAACAGCTACAGGAGGAGGTCTCGCCTTTATCAGCGGCGACCTGTTTTTTGGAGCCTACGGCATGGGAATGACCAATCTCAACCACATCGTCAAAGGGGGATTTAACAGATTAGATATGGGGCATGGGGGCTTCTGGATAGGCTACGTTCTGCCACAACACAAGGTCCTCCACCTGTTTACCAGCATAAAAGCAGGTTGGGGAGCTCTCGATATAGATTTTGATGGAAAGCCGCATTATAAAGATTCCTTCTTCGCCGTTACGCCGGAGGCAGGTCTTGAGGTCAATGTCTTTAGATGGCTTCGTTTAGCGGGAACCGTTGGCTATCGCTTCATGAATGGGCTTAACGACTCAGCCGGCTTCGACAAAAATGATTTTCAAACCACCACTGGTTCGCTCACCATTCGCGTTGGCGGCTTTGGAAGAAGTTCCCATTCGCGCGTAAATACGGGCAGCAATTAATTAAAATCTACAGGCCAATCTTTGATAGTTTCGCCTGCTCTGCTGCCAAAACAGAAACCTCGTTTCATAAGCTGCGTAAAGGAAGTTCAGCACAGTTTGTTTTAATGATTAGATGATATCAGCGTGCTTTTCAAATATTTAAGTGATTGGGAATCTTTTCTTTCTAAAAATCCTATATTTTTGTAGTTCTCGTCATTGCGCCCATCGTCTTAAATCTCTTCAAGAAAATCAACAAAACTCAACTTCTTTACCGATTTAGCTAAGCAGATTGCCCAGGAATTGCCCTGTCCTCCTTTTTGTAAATAAAAGAAGGATTGAAACCAAATTCTTAATTTTGGCGTAAAGTCTAATTAGCACTTAATTTTAAAAATATATAATCTACTGAAAATTAAAAGAATAATCTCACATGGCTAGGATATTAATTGTTGACGATGAAACGCCAATCCGCCGTACGCTCAAGGAAATCCTCGAGTTTGAAAAGTTTAAGGTGGACGAGGCTGGCGATGGGTTGGAATGCCTTGCCCAGTTGAAAAAAAACCAGTACGACGTCATCCTCATGGATATTAAAATGCCCAAAATGGATGGAATGGAGACCTTGGATCAGGTGCAAAACATCGCTCCCGATACGCCGGTCATCATGATTTCCGGGCATGCAAACATTGACACCGCAGTAGAAGCTGTGAAAAAGGGCGCCTTTGATTTCATCTCCAAGCCGCCGGATTTGAATAGGCTTCTGATAACTGTGCGCAATGCTATGGACAAATCGAGCCTAATAACCGAGTCCAGAACTCTGAAGCAAAAAATTTCCATCCACAAGACGCAGGAAATGATTGGCGACTCAGAGCGGATGAGGAAAATAAAAGAAACTATAGATCGCGTAGCCCCGACTGAAGCCAGAATCCTCATCACCGGCCAAAATGGTACGGGAAAAGAATTAGTTGCCCGCTGGATTCACGAAAAGAGCAATCGAGTCAAAGGCCCCATCGTGGAAGTGAACTGCGCAGCTATTCCTTCCGAACTTATTGAGAGCGAGTTGTTTGGCCATGAAAAAGGCGCCTTTACTTCGGCTCACAAACAGCGACTTGGAAAATTTGAACAGGCTAACGGCGGCACGATTTTTTTAGATGAAGTCGGAGATATGAGCTTGGACGCTCAAGCAAAAGTGCTTCGGGTGCTTCAGGAAAGCAAAATCACAAAAGTTGGAGGAGACAGAGAAATCAAAGTAGATGTGCGAGTAATCGCCGCTACCAACAAGGATCTTCCAAAAGAAATTGAAGCTAACCGTTTTAGGGAAGACCTGTATCATCGCTTAGCCGTGATCATTATTGAGGTGCCGCCCCTTAACGATCGCCGGGACGATATCCCTCAATTGGTAGCGCATTTCATCAACTTAGTCTGCACCGATTACGGTATCCCGCCTAAGAAAATCACAAAAGAAGCTATCGCTGCGCTGCAAAATGTCAACTGGACGGGCAACATTAGGGAATTACGAAATGTTGTTGAACGACTTATCATCCTCAGCGACAATGAAATTACTGCTACAGACGTACAGAATTATGTAGGGCCTTTTGGCCGATAAAAGTTTGATAATAAAGAATATTGTAGTTGCTTAAGAGCCATTATTCATAGAGCGCGCCAGGCAATTATCTTTGAAAGCATCTTTTTTTAAAATAAGGTAACGAAATCACAAGCCTGCTTCGAGTTTTCGGAGCAGGCTTGTGCTTGTGAAGATAAATCCTAATCCTGTTTTCAAGGATGAAAACAAGGTCTGGAACTAAACTTTTTAGTGCAATGGACAAGAGAAACAACCAGCCAGCAATCAGACAACAGATGAGGAAATGGAGTCAGTTGAAGGGAGAGAACTCCTGGACTATGTTCAAAGTCATCTCGGAATTCGTAGATGGGTTCGAGAAACTAAACAGGATTGGCCCCTGCGTTTCCATTTTTGGCTCGGCTCGTACCAAATCCGACAATCCATATTACAAAACGGCTGTAGAAATTGCACGGCGAGTGACAGAGGAAGGCTGGGGAGTCATCACCGGCGGCGGTCCCGGCATCATGGAGGCCGGCAACAAGGGCGCTTCTTTGTATGGAGGCACTTCCGTCGGACTCAATATCAACCTTCCCTTTGAGCAGCATCACAATCAGTATATTGACCCGGATAAAAGCTTAGATCACCGGTATTTTTTTGTGCGCAAGGTCTTATTCGTGAAATACGCTCAGGCCTTCGTCGTACTGCCTGGCGGGTTCGGAACCTTAGACGAGCTCTTCGAGGTATTGACGCTTCAGCAGACCCATCGCATCGAACGAGCGCCTGTTATTATGGTGGGCAAGTCATTTTGGCAAGGGCTAATTGGCTGGATAAAGGAAAGAATGTTAGAAGGCGAGCGTAATATTGGACCAGATGACCTCAACTTATTTTGGTTAGTGGACGACCCCGAGGAGGTAGTCAAAATTATTACAGACTTCTACGCCGAAGGCAATAACCTACGACCCAACTACGAACTGGAGTAAATACTCAGCAGGGTCTTTTAAAAATTGAATTTATTACAGGGCGACTATCAATCCTGCGCATCAGGTAGCGCTTCGCTATCGGGTAATTTATCGTCTTCTTTTAAGCCCGTGATTTCCACCAGAAAGCATTTCTCTCCATAGGATTCCATTGCTTTCACTTCAAATTTTTCCAAAATATACTGAGCGCTGCGCTGATCGCAGGTGGCGACGATTTCTCCAATCTCTACTTTTTCCGGATTGATCCCTAATAGGATGTGATAGCCCTTCTTGCGGTTAAACTGACCTGCGTAAAACACCGCCTGGCCGTCAAATCCACTGTGCAACAGTTCAAATGATTTGAGGTCGGGGTGCGTTTTCTCCATTTTTTTTAACAGGTAGCCATACATCATTTCCGGCTGCGTAATTCTGGGTTTATACACTTTGTCGAGAACAAACAGATAAGGTTTTACCATAAAAAACCCGACAAACAAGGCGCCCAATACGGCTACTGTAAAACGATATGATTTGACTTGAAAGACGTCCCTTAAAAAAGATAAACTCCTGTACATGCCAGCCCCAGCTAAAAAAGCCAGCGGTGGATAGCTGACTATTTCGTAATGTGTTAGTTTGCTCTGTGAAAAAGATACGATAGTCAGCAAACAAACCGCGCACAAGAGCATCAAGACGAGAAAGTCTCTCAATTCCTGATTTTTTTTCAAAAAAATCATCCTGATAGCAATTGGCAATAACAATATCCAGGGCACAAAGAGGCTCTCCCACAAATTCACAAAATAATAATACCAGGGGGCTTCATGCATTTCCAGCACCGTTGTGTACCGATCTATCATTTCATAAAAAAGTACGCGGTGGGCGAATCCCGGAATACGGTTTTCCATTATTAAAAACCAGCTACCGACAAGCAGTAAAAAGGCCAGAACCGCCAGCCAGGTAGAGCCTCTCCTGAGCAGGGGAATCAACTCCCTTTTATAGATGGCATAGATAAAAAAGGCAGGCAGAAAGAAAAGTCCAAAAACATACTTGGTAAGCGCTGAAATAATCAGCAGGAAAGTGAGCAGAACCACCCATTTGTTGCGCTCCCGACCTGTCGTCGCTTTGATGTATTTGTAAAAGACCAGAGCGCCTGCCAACATGTAGAAAGCCAGTGCGACATCCTGGTCGCCAGTACGCACAGCATGTGGGTGGATAAACCCAGGCGAGGTAACTAACACAAATCCAGCACAATAGCCAATGACTACATTCCCAAGCTGTTTTTTTGAAAAAAGGATAAATGAGATGACAATGGCCAAAGCAAACAGCGCGATAGGTAGGCGCAGCGCCAATTCATTGACGCCCAAAATTTTCATAAAAAGCACCTGAATCCAGGTGGTGAACGGCGGCTTCGTATTGGGATGAAGAGGGCCGTTTTCTACCCAGTCGCTATAGTTCAAGAGGTACCTTCCTTCCTCGGTCATATAACCAGCCCGCATGGCAAAGAGCGATTCATCCCAGTTGTGAACAGGCTCCCAATCGAGATGGAGAAACAGCGGAAAATAAACAACAGCGAGAAACAGCGCCGGTACCAGGATTTTTTTTAAAAACGGGCTTTTCATACAGTCTCGCAAAAATAGAAAATACCCGTAAACACATAGCAAAGTACATTTTTGAAATGATTCTCCATCGCCTTTATCGTCAGCAAGTATCTTGTTATAACCTTTCAAACTTAGTATTCTGCTTTGAAAAAATAAAGCTTACAACTACTTTTATGCTTCTTAAACGTTTGCTTAAAAAACAAAAACATGAAAGTACTTGCCTTCCTATTCCCTTTCTCCTTTTTATTTTTTGTAAAAACAGGTGTTAGCCAGGACACGCTGCAACTAAAAAGACAGGTGTTCGAGAGCGAAGAAGCTATGGTCAATGGCACACAGCCCGCCCTTATCGTAGTATTAGAAACCAACGACACTAAGTTGGCGGACAAAGTCTGGAAGAACTTTATGAAAGACTATGGAGGCAAAACAAAGGGCGTGAAAGGCGGCAAAGGAGACCTGACTTCAGGCGTTTCTATTGTCGGCATCAATGGCGTCAATCCGATTAACATCTATTCCCGTTCGAGTATAGCGATGGGAGGCAACGCCGAAATGGTAGTGTGGTTCGATTTGGGAGAAGAATACCTCTCCTCCTCCCGACGCACTCAGTATCAGGAAGCAGAAAACCTCCTGTCGAAATATGCTTTTGAATGTAAAAAAGAGCAGACGCAAATTGAATTGAACGATGCAGAAAAGAAATTGAAATCATTAGAAAACGAACAGGACAAACTCAGGCGACTCAATAACGGCTATCACAAAGAAATACAAAATGCCGAGCGCAAAATTGAGCAGGCCAAAGAGAATATTGTCAAAAACGAGGAACAACAGGCCGACACAGGCCAAAAGATTGATTTGCAAAAAGAATTGGTGGATGAAATCAAGCGCAGACTCGGCGACATGAGAAATAATTAAACTCGGTAAAAATCGGAAGTACAGGGTTGGGCTCTCAAAAAATATCTGGCAGCTCCCCAAAGGTTTCTCCAAAACCAGAGCTTTCACATCCTCTTATTCAATCAACAGAGAACATTTTCTACCTTTGCACCCTTCTCGCCATTCGCTAAGAGGCTGTTTCAAATACGGCATTATACAGAACATTATTAAACCTGGAGCATCTGTCCTTTAGCGCTACCAGGCACTAAACCTTTTACAGCCTTTTATAAAAATTGAAAAAAACGCATTATGGATTTATTTGAAAAGTTTAGAAATCCCGGCCCCCTCGGTAAATACAGGGAAGTTGCCGACGGATATTTTATGTTTCCCAAACTCGAAGGAGAGCTTGGAAATCGCATGACTTTTAACGGCAAAGAGGTCATCTGTTGGAGTATCAATAACTATCTGGGGCTTGCCAACCATCCGGAAGTGCGGGAAGCAGACGCTCAAGCTTCTAAAGACTGGGGGCTTGCCTACCCGATGGGAGCGCGCATGATGAGCGGCGCCACCAAATATCACGACCAACTGGAACATGAACTGGCTTCTTTTATCAAAAAGGAATCCGTGCTGTTAGTCAATTATGGCTATCAGGGAATTTTCTCTGCAATTGATGCGCTGGTCAATCGCCACGACGTCATCGTTTACGATTCCGAAGCGCACGCCTGCATCGTGGACGGTGTGCGCCTGCACCAGGGAAAGCGATTTGCATTTGAACACAACAACATAGCAAGCCTCGACAAAAATATAGCGAGAGCTACCAAACTCGTCGAGGAGACGGGCGGCGGTATCCTCGTTATTTCAGAGGGCGTATTTGGCATGAGAGGAGACCAGGGAAAGTTGCGGGAAATCTGTGCGCTTAAAGAGAAGTACGAGTTCCGGCTCATGGTGGACGATGCGCACGGCTTTGGCATGCTTGGGCCGACGGGAGCAGGCGCCTGTGAAGAACAGGGCATCATGGGAGACGTGGATGTTTACTTCTCCACTTTCGCCAAATCTATGGCCAGTATCGGCGGCTTTTTCGGAGGAGAAAAATTCATGATCCAGCATTTGCGCTACACCATGCGCACGCAGATTTTCGCCAAATCAATGCCCATGCCCATCGTGATTGGCGCCCTGAAGCGACTTGACTTATTGAGAAACCATCCTGAACTGCGAGAAAATCTTTGGGAAAACGTCCGCTATCTACAGTCGGGACTGCAAGAAGCTGGGTTCAGCATTGGCGACACCAATAGTTGCGTAACACCGGTTTATATGCAGGGCGAGGTCAGCGAAGCGGTCGTCATGGTCAGAGATTTGCGTGAGAATTATGGAGTCTTTTGCTCTATCGTCGTTTATCCGGTAGTTCCACAGGGTATGATTATCCTACGATTGATCCCAACGGCAGTACACACAAAAGAAGATATTGATATTACTATCCATGCATTCAAAGCTGTAAAGGAAAAGCTACAAAACAGATCCTACTTGGAGGAGGCAAAGGAGTTCGCCGCTGGAATCCTTTGACAACTGCCCACAGTGAAATTTTTGAAAATAAAAATGCGAAACCTGCTTCCAAAAGCGGGTTTCGCATTTTATATAGCTTGGCTTTTTTAATAATTTATTCTTCTTCGTCGCCTGCCGGTTCTTCCATCGTCAGGAATCCCCGATCATTCAAAAAATGATACCAGCGGATAATCTTTTTGATATCGCTGATGTGTACTCTGTCTTTATCGTGGTTGGGCTGAACGAGCGAAAAATATCCCCGCAACTCTTCTGCTTTTGAACCGACGGAAACAGGCGGATGCTCTCCTGCCTTATCCAACATATTTTGCAGAACATCTTTCAAAGCAACCGAATCTTCTTCGTCATCCGTAAAGACGGAAATACTTTCCAACGGAGAAAACTGGTGCTTCCGGATAGGCGCAAAACGGACTTTCCCGGTGTCTATATCCTCTATCATCATGCCATTACTGCGGTTAGCCGCTATGCGCTGGATACCGGGCATACCGGTAACGACAACTAAATCTTTCAGGTTCATAATTCAATAAAAGGTAAAAAAACAGCAGACATAAAAGTTTGGTTTTCTCCTTTTCCACAACTTCCAGACCGCTAAATGAGGGCGGCAAAGGTAAACATTCAGAGACTATCCTTTAAAGGTCGGTTAACAAAATTATCGGGATTCCGTTACCAAAAAGCAGGGTAGGCAAGCGGGTATGATTTTTTCATATACCATTGCATTTCAAAATTCCGACTTTTGCAACAAATCAATCCAATATGAACAGATTAAGCTTATTTCTGCTTTTTGCCCTTCCCGGCGCTGTTTTGTTCGCTCAAAATGAAACGCCCACAGTTATCAATACAAGCCCTCGAATTGAAGTGTATGTAGAGACTGCCCGGCAGATAGAGCAGATACAGCAAGACTTTCCTTACGACATTACCCTGCTCACAGCAAAAGGCGATACGACGAATTCGACAGAGGCGCTGGTAAAAAATGGGAAGCCGACTATTTTGATGTTTTGGCTGACGACCTGCGTTCCCTGTCGCCGCGAATTGACCGCCCTTTCAGCAAAATATGACTCCTGGAAAGAAGAAGCAGACTTTAACCTGTACGCCATCTCCATAGATTATCCTAAAAACTACGAGCAATTTGTAAAGCGGGTGGAAGAAAGTAATTGGCCATTTCCCGCCTACTATGATCTGAATAGGGAGTTCGGCGTCATCATGCCCGGAAAGCTAAACGGGCTTCCCCAAACCTTTGTTTTAGACCAAAACGGCAACATCGTTCTTCACAAACGACGTTTTATTCAAGGAGACGAAGACGCATTGTTTGAGTTTGTAAAGACATTGCTTTAAGGCTATCCTACTAAGCGAGGTAAAATTTTATTTTCAATCTCCTTTTCGGCAGGTATTCCCTGAAATTACTCTTCTTACCTAATAGGCTAAGGGATTTTGTTCAATGTTTTTCTCAGAGAGAAAATCCTTCCATTCGCCCCATTTTTAAAACCAACCGACCCCGTAATCATTGGCGTCATATTGATGACAGTCAGCCAACAGACATAAAGGAAAGAGTTTAAAATGTCAGATGTCAAATAAATTAGGTTAAAGCGCTATTTTTGTGCACCTTTTGAAAATGCTACAAAATAATATCCTCTTTTAAGCCATCCCCAAATTACAGATACTCATCCCTATAAGCCGAAAGGCACATTCGTTAAACCTGATTTCTTGACTAACTCAAACTAAGCTTCATTAACAATGATTCGGTTATTTACCACACCTTTATTCCTCATTTTTCTGACCACCCTGTTTTCACAAAATCCAACTTTTCAAGGCAATAAATTGAAAACGGCTGATTTTTCCGAGCTGGAATTCCAGTTTAATCAATGGGAGGTCTATCAGTTTGATGCACAGGCATTTGATAGTTTTGTAAAAAATGCAGGCTCTGGCATGGAGTTCAACCTTCAATTCGACGATAAGAATTGGGACATCTGGATAGCGCCCAGAGATGTTAGAAGCCCCAACTATATACGCTCCGTACTGACTGAAAACGGCGTGAAGACAATACCTAAAGGTGAAAACATCACTTATCGCGGCTATATGTCGAATCTTTCCAGCAACATAGTAGCGCTCACCATCGACCACGATTTCCTCTACGGATTTATCAGAGATGGAGATGAATCTTATTTTATCGAGCCGCTCTGGTACTTTGTTCCCGATCAGCCTAAGGATCGGTTCGTAATTTATGCCGGCTCTGATGTGAGGCCTCGGCCAGACATGAAATGCGGCGCTATGGAAATGGAGAAATACAAAAAGAACCATGGAGAATCCGAATACCTTCCCGACCAAAGTATGCCCGAAGAAAAAGCCGGCAATTGCTATCAACTTGAATTAGCCATCGCTTCGGACAAATCTATGTACAATAAATACGGCTCAGTTCCCGGCGTGGAGGCTCACAATTTTGGCGTTATCAATAATGTGCAGACGAATTACGATAATGAGTTCCCCGACGAGGTTCAGTTTTTAATTGTGGAGCAGTTCGTCGTCGCTCCACCCGCCAATGACCCCTGGTCGAGCTCTAATAATGCTGAGACCTTGCTGAATAGTTTCACGAACTGGGGGCCAAGCGGATTTTCTGCCACCCACGATCTCGGCGAACTGTGGACCAACCGCGGGTTTGATGGAAGTACCGTAGGTATTGCCTGGATTAATTCTGTCTGTACTAATCTGCGCTATCACTGCTTAGACGACTTTACCTCCAACTCTAATTACCTGAGGGTAATGACGGCTCACGAGATAGGGCACAACTTCAACGCTAGCCACGACCAGCAAAACAGCCCGCACATTATGGCGCCTGCTGTCCAAAACACCAATACCTGGTCCTCTCAGTCTCAAAACCAGATTGGCAGTAATATACCCACTCGCTGGTGCTTGTCTTATTGTCCCGGAGCAGTTCCACCGGAAGCTGCGTTCACAGGCGTTCCTACATCGGGATGCGCTCCGCTGACCGTTTCTTATACCGACCAGTCAACCAATATGCCTAACTCCTGGAGCTGGTCTTTTCCCGGCGGTTCGCCTAGCTCTTCCAGCTCCCAAAACCCGACAGTCACTTATCCAATGTCGGGTACCTACAATGTTACATTGACGGTTGCAAATAACGTAGGCAGCAATACGCTGACAAAAACAAACTACATCACCGTGAATGCCGCGCCCCTTGCCAGTTATATTTTTGATCAAACGGGGACTACGGTTATTTTTACAAATATCTCACAGGGTAACGCCAATAGCTTTTTCTGGGACTTCGGCGATGGCTCCACCAGTACTCAGGAGAATCCCGTTCACACTTTTGCTCAGGAAGGATTTTACAATGTAGTACTGACTGTCGCTAATGGCTGTGGATCCAGTGAATACGCTATCAACATTCCAGTTTTTACAGAGCCGACGGCGGCATTTACAGCAGTCCCAACTTCGGGATGCGCTCCTTTGGAGGTAAATTATATTGATCTCAGTTCTTCAAATGCAACTAGCTGGACCTGGAGTTTTCCAGGGGGAACGCCTTCCTCGTCTATTAACCAAAACCCTACGGTCGTTTATTCAGCGCCAGGCGTTTATTCAGCCACCCTGACCGTCGTCAATCCGGCAGGCGCCAACACGGTGACACAAACCGATTTCATCACTGTTGGCGCCATCGCCACACCCGGGTTCACTTTCGCAGTCAATGGGAATACGGTAACCTTCATCAACACATCCAGCAACGTAAATGGAGTTGGCAACATCTCTTACCTCTGGAATTTCGGAGACGGAGAAACGAGCACAGACACTAACCCCGTTCACACTTATGCAGCTAACGGCAATTATTCAGTCTCTTTAGTAGCCACCAACGACTGTGGGCCAGCCAGTATTAATCAGACTATCTACATTCTCCTTTCGCCTACTGCGGGTTTTTCGGCTGAGCCAACTAATGGGTGCGCGCCTTTAACCGTCAATTTCAGTAGCGCTTCCTCTTTCGGAGCTACCAATTTTAACTGGACCTTCAATGGCGGCGCCCCCTCTTCCTCTACCGATCCTAATCCTTCGGTTACTTATGATAACCCAGGGACTTACGATGTAAGGTTAATTGTCGCCAATTCCGCAGGCTCTGATACTTTGACTTTTACAAACTACATCGGCGTAGCTCCGCAGGCAGTTCCCAGTTTTACACAAAGCGTAAACGGCCTGACTGCCACATTTACCAACACTTCAACCAACGCTACTACCTATTTATGGGACTTTGGAGATGGCAATACCAGCGCTCAGACAAATCCCGTGCATACATATTTGGAAGACGGTTCTTACACGGT
Organism: uncultured Saprospiraceae bacterium; assembly: GCA_964643005.1. Lineage (GTDB taxonomy): Bacteria > Bacteroidota > Bacteroidia > Chitinophagales > Saprospiraceae > UBA6168. The sequence continues at coordinate 15,902 of CAZXQI010000069.1, forward strand.
AACATTAGAAGCAAGCAATGATTGCAGTACGGCGACTTCCTCTCAAACCCTGGTCATCGCAACCTCCCCTCTTGCCGGATTTTCTGCGAATGTGACTTCCGGTTGTGCTCCGCTGTCCGTGCAATTCAGCAACCAATCTTCCGCCAATGCCGCCTCTTTTGAATGGTCTTTCCCTGGAGGAACGCCCTCTTCATCTACTCAGGAAAATCCCGTGGTTACTTATAATAATGCGGGAAGTTATACCGTGACGCTGACTGTCTCCAACGCCGCAGGTAGTAATACCTCCACGCAAACAGATTACATCGCAGTCTATACCACGCCCGTTGCCGGCTTCACTTTCACGTCAAATTATGCAGTTGTCAATTTCAACAATACTTCCAGCAACGCTACCAGCTACTCTTGGGATTTTGGCGATGGCGGAACCAGCGCACAGGAAAACCCATCGCACACTTATACAGAAGACGGCGCCTACACCGTGACTCTGAGCGCTACCAATGACTGCGGTACAGTGACAGTTACGCATAGCGCGACAGTCGTCACCCTGCCTTCAGCTTCGTTTGTCGCTATCGGATCTACTGCGGGCTGCGCTCCTCTGACGGTACAATTTACCAGCCAGTCTTCTGCCAATGCGACTTCTTACACCTGGCTATTTCCAGGAGGAAGCCCTAGTACTTCAACGGCGCAAAATCCGACGGTCGCTTATTCTGTACCTGGCTCGTACGACGTGACGCTCATTGCAACCAACTCAGCCGGTAGCGACACCACTATCCTGGCCAATTACGTCGTCGTTAGCGGATCGCCAATAGCAGGATTTACCGCCGGTTCAAATGTTTTCGTTGTGAACTTCACCAATACGACCATTGGTGGATCGAGCTATTCTTGGGAATTTGGCGACGGCGGAACCAGTAGCCAGGCAAATCCTTCCCACACCTACCCGGGTGATGGAACTTATACAGTCGTCCTGACGGCGACCAATGATTGTGGAACAGATACTTTCACACAGGACGTAGTGGTGACCTCCCTGCCTCAGGCGGCATTCTCCGCCGTCTCTTCGACAGGCTGCGTACCGTTCACGGTTCAATTTCAGGATGAATCTTCTTCCAATGCGACTTCCTGGAGTTGGAGTTTTCCCGGAGGCAATCCCTCAAGTTCTACCGCTCAAAATCCTGAAGTGACCTATAATGCAGTAGGCGTTTACACGGTGACATTGACGGTGTCCAATTCTTTGGGAGAAAGCACGACGACGGAAACAGATTATATTATCGTCAATACGGTTCCCGTAGCCGGATTCACGCAGACTACTAATTTGCTGACGACTACTTTCACTAATACCTCAACCGGCGCCACATCCTATTCCTGGGATTTCGGCGACGGACAGACGAGCGCTGAAACTAATCCCGTACATCATTACGAACAGGATGGAAATTATTCCGTGGTGTTGACCGCCACCAATCCTTGTGGTTCAACAACGACCACTACGCAGCCTGTCACGGTGGTTTCATTGCCGGTAGCCGGCTTTACCGTTGCTGAGGAAGAGGGCTGCGTACCTTTCACGGTTCAATTCAGCAACGAATCTTCCGCCAACGCAACTTCTTTCCAATGGAGCTTCCCTGGCGGAAATCCGTCTTCTTCTACCGCGGCTAATCCAAACGTCGTTTATTCCACTGCCGGAGTCTATACCGTTACCCTGATAGTTAGCAATGCCGCCGGTACCGATACTATAACCCAAACTGATCTAATTTTGGTCAAAGCTTTACCCAGCGCTGCATTCACCGGCTCTGTGAACGAAACGACAATAAGTTTCTCGAACAGTTCATCTAATGCCACAGCATACAAATGGGATTTTGGAGATGGAGAAACCAGCACCGCGACCAATCCATCGCACACTTATCAGCAGGACGGCGTGTATGAGGTCACACTGGTTGCTACTAATGAATGTGGCTCTGTCACGGTAACGGATGAATTCACTATTGCGACCCCGCCCTCTGCGGGATTCAGCGCCGTTCAGACAAGCGGTTGCCAGCCGTTTGAAGTGCAGTTTTCCAATGAGTCTTCCGCCAACGCCGCCAATTTTTCATGGCTAATGCCGGGCGCTTACCCTGCTTCGTCCAATGAGCCAAATCCAGTCGTCACTTATGGCGAACCTGGCGACTATAGCGTGACGCTCATCGTTTCCAATGCAGCGGGAAATGACACTCTTACGCAGAGCAACCTCATCACAGTGCTTCCGCTGCCTTCGCCAAATTTCACTTTCGACCAGACAGATTTGGCAATAGACTTTGCAAACGCCTCGCTCAATGCCAATACCTACCTCTGGGATTTTGGAGACGGGGAGACGAGTACGGAAGCCAATCCTTCTCACACCTATACCAGCGACGGTACTTACAGCGTCGTCCTGACTGCTACCAATGATTGCGGAAGCGTATCCATTACTAAGCTCGTCATCATCGCAACACAAGGCCCGATTGCAGCATTCGAAGCCGGGGACAGGAGCGGCTGCGCTCCTTTGGAAGTAACATTTTCCAACCTTTCTTCTCCTAATGCAACCGATTTCAACTGGGAATTCCCCGGCGGTACGCCGTCTGCTTCGACAGAAGAAAACCCAACGATAGTATATAATGCTACCGGAACTTACGACGTCGTGTTGACGGCTTCAAATGCCGACGGTTCCAATACCTATACTCAGTCGGCCTATATCGTCGTGAAGGGAACTCCTTCGGTAGGATTTTCTACTTCGGTAAATCTGGGCGTCGTTGAATTTATCAATGAATCACAGGATGCTACGACCTGGCACTGGGACTTCGGCGACGGACAGACCAGCGAAGAACAAAATCCGGTGCATATCTATCAGGCCAACGGAGAATACACTGTTACAATGACTGCGAATAATGATTGCGGCTTTGCCACAGCCACGCAAATCGTCACCATCATTCTGACAGCCGTGCATGAATCGGAGGTCTTCAGTGAGTTTGCCATTTTCCCAAATCCAAACAGTGGGCGCTTTACCCTTGTGTTGAATGGGGCGCCGCAAAACAGTTTGGAATTGACATTCTCTAATTTAACAGGCCAGCAATTAATTTTTGAAAAAGTCGATGTCCATACGGGAGAGGTAGTGCGAGAGTTTGCCTTTATTCAATTGCCTGCGGGAATGTATATACTACAGGTAAAAACGAATGAGCATATTTTTTCAAAAAAAGTAATTG
>CAZXQI010000070.1:0-18960 GCA_964643005.1 uncultured Saprospiraceae bacterium
GCTGATTATCAATAAGTTATGACCGCACTAAATTTAATAGGGACAAGTCAGGAGGTAGAAGAACTGACAAAGCTCCGGGAAAGAATCATGCAAAGTTTTCGCAACGTGGGTTCTTTGAACCACTAAAAGCACGAAAAGCACGAAAAGCACGAAAAGCATGCGTGCACCCGACTAGAAGACATAGGCTTCCCTGGCTTCCGTTTTCCTTCCCTTCGGAGAGTTTGGCGGGAGCTGGCTCTCCTAAAGCTCCTTACCTTCTGCGACCACTTCTACCCATAAGCCTGGCTGACGGGCAGAGATGGTGTTGTCGTATTGCGCTTCGCAACTTACGGTCGGCAGATAGTAGCGGCCCTGATAAGCTGCATTCAGGCGAACCCGATAGATTTGACGGGCGCCTCTTCTAATGTCAAAATAGGTCAGCACCCGATCGTCCCGGATATCCTGATACTTGGGAATGGAACTGTTTGAGAACTCATCTAAGTCGTGCAGGCGCGTATTGATGATTTCCCAGCCGGAAGGGAAGATTTGAGTCAGTGCCAACTCCTTATAATCCATGCCTCGAGTACCGGGGTGGGTGACGGCTACCTCTGCGATGAAGTCGGCGCCCTGAGGGATAGCGCTCGGGTTGATCCGGCTTCCATCGGGGAGCATATAGCTCACGGCAATTTGCAAATCATTGGCGGCGGCGCTGTTGTCGCCGATGAGAGGGGCGCCGGTCACGATGAGCCGCCCAAACAGCACGCCGGAGCCGGTGTTTTCGACCTTCAGCATCTTTTTACCAGAATTTGCAGGAACAGAAATTTGCATGACAGGGGTATAGCTTTCGGCGTTTACCCATTTGCCGTCGCCGGCATCGTATCTGAATTTGAAGCTTTCACTAACTTTTGACTTTCCAACGAACTTGCCAATAGCTAAGAGCGCATAAGATGTAGTCTGGGTGGAGTACCAGGAATTTTCGCTCAGCTTTTCTGCAATATGCCTCATGTTGGCGGCGGCGGCTGTCATGTCTTCTAAAAGCACCTGCGTTTCGAGAATCATCGCCTCGTCCCGGAGGCTGCTGCCATAGGTATTGCCAAACCACTCGTAAGGCTTTACATTGACGGGAAGGTTTTTAGCTAATTGCTGTCCAATCTCCTTCTTGCCCGCAAGGGCGTAAGCTGCCGCCAGCCTCCATCGGGATTCGTTGGAAATATTGGTTAGTTCCTTCATGCGGTTCATGGACGCCATGTCCGGTTTCCGAGCCAGAGCCAGAGTGTAGAGGCGGTAAGCCTGGTCGAGTTCCGTCCAGCTATACTGGCTGCCGCGATTGTTGGGACTCCAGCGTTTTGCAGCCTCCTGCTGGTATTTGATGAAGCGATCGAGCATCGTTGCCGGTACGGCATAACCGGCGTCTTTGGCTTCCAACAGGAAGTGACCGGCGTAGTTGGTCGCCCAGGGGTCGTAGTCGCTTCCGGGCCAGTAGGAAAAGCCGCCCGAAGCCAGTTGGTAGTTTTTCATTCGGGCAATGACAGACTCGACATTACTTTTGGCTTCGGCTTTTTGCTGCTCAGTTAGCTTGGTCAGTTTGCCCACATACAGTTGAGGGAATGCGCCGGAGGTGATTTGCTCTATACACCCATGAGGATATTGAATGAGAAAACGCAGTCGTTCCCCTAATTTTAAAGGAGGAATATTGGATATTTCCAAAACGGCGGTATTGGTACCGGAGGAGCCAAAAGGCTGCATCGTCGTTGCCCAGTTGGCGCCTGGCTGCATCAATTCGTCATAGACGTTGGCGACAATCGGATTGGGATTTCTGATGTCTAATTCGATATCCTGTTCTGCCTGTTCACCTCCGCCGCTGGCGGTGATTTTGAATTTGGCGATGCCTGTTTTTTCTCCTACTTTGAGGTCGAAGTAGGCCATGTCCTCGCCCGGCTGACTGAAGCTGAGTTGTTTAGTTCCACCGCTGACGCTGACTAACCCGGATGTTTCCACAGCTTTGACATCCACTTTTTTCACTTTTCCATCCATGGCGAATATGGAGACGGGGAGTCGCAAAGATTCCGTCGGCCCCAACACGCGAGGCAGCGTAGCCAGAGCCATGAGCGGCTTTTTGACAGGGACAATTTTTTCGGTAGAGCCGTAAGCCCCGTCGCTGTGGGCGGCCACCACCATCACCCGAACGGAACCGACGTAGTTCGGCATTTTAAAAGTGTGTTTTTTTGACCCGCCGCTGAGGTAAAACGGTCCGGCCTGGAGAACAACGGGCGTGAAGCGGTTGGCGTTTTTCCGTTCAATGGGAGGGTTGATTTCCGCATCGCCGCCAATACTCAGGATGCGCTCCAATTCGCCGCCATAAGCTCCCAGCACATAGTCGTACAAATCCCAGGTTCTTACGCCTAAGGCTTCTTTGGCGTATAAGACGCTGTGCGGATCGGGAGTTTTAAAATTCGTCAGTCCGAGCAGACCCTCGTCAACGATGGCGATGGTATAGGCCATGGGCGCTTTCTTTTCTTCCTTTACCTCCACGGTAAATTCCTGATCGGGCTTGAGTTCATCCTGCATGGCTATCACAGGCTTCAAAATCGTTTTAGGATCCTCCACTGCGATTGGCAACACGCCATACATGCGGATGGGCAAATCGTTTTGCATCTGCCCGTGCGGCTGAATGAGACTGACATGGACGTAAACCGTTGGCGACATCGCATCGGTAGCTTTGAAATCGAATTTGTTTTCACCCTGCTTCACGTCTTTCCAGAACGATTGAATGACCTCTGAGCCTGTTTCCAGGGTGACGAGCACCCGGCCTTTGTCGCCGGCGGGAACTTTGATCTCTACTTTATCGCCCACCTTGTACTTTTCCTGACTGGCGGTGAAAGTCATCATGGCGGCCTCCTGGCGAGTGGAGATTCCGTCATCCTCGTACCAGGGATAGCCAGCATAGAAAAAGTCTCCCGAACAGTGACCGCTTTCGGTATCGCAAACCCTGACCATGTAGCGACCCCAGGAACTGACGTTGACATTCCAGGAGGCTGTGCCGTTGCTGCCGGTGTTGACAACATCCTTGCTAATGGCGTTAAAGTGATTGCTGGAATTGAATTGCGAAACATAATCATCGCTGGAATCCCACCACCAGCGCCATTCTACCCGGTACAGGCCGATGCTCAACTTCCTGCTTTTCAGGGGATTACCCTTCTCATCTACGGCGGCAAAGTTGATTTCCCCATCCTTTCCGATATCGAAGCGGTTTTCGCCGCTTTGATTTTGGGAAATGCTGATGCCGGTATAGGAAGAGTAGGGACTATAGCTCATTTTGGTATTGGTGGTGCTGAAATCGCCGCCCTTTTCAAAAGCACGGGAAACAAAATTGATATTCAGTTTGCCGGGCGCCGTATTGTCCGCAGCGAAGAGCATAGTGGAAAAAGAGGCGTTCCCATTTTTATCCGTTTCTCCATCAAAAATGACGGTAGGCTCCGTCCAGTACAGGCGCCGGGCAGGATCGTCGAATTCGTAGTTTGGGAATTTTTTGAATTCGGTCTTTACCTGTCTCGCTTCGGCCTCGACAATGGTTTTAAGGTTTTGCCCTGCGGCGCCGTGCAGCCAGTTTACCTTTATTTTTCCCCTGACAGGTTCGTCTTTTCCGCTGAGTTCTGTCTTGCCAAAGTCTAAGTCAATTTTCAGGCGGTTGGGTTTGACCGTTTCAATCTTTAAAGCTTTGGTAAAGGAAGCGCCTCCTGCTTTTACGGTGGCTATCCAACTTCCGGTAGGCGCTTCCGGGCTGGTGGCGACGGGCAGAGCATAGAGATTCTGCTCGTTTTTGGTAGTGACTGTTTTGTATTGAAGCTGTCCGCGGGAGTCGTGAAGTTCAAAGGCAATGGGGTAATTATTAGGTAGCGCGCCCTCCTTGTCTTCCAAAATAAAGTTCAGGAATAAACTGTCTCCCGGCCGCCAGACGCCGCGATCGCCGTAGAGAAATCCCTTTAACCCCTTTTGTGCGACGGTACCGGCCACGTCGAAGCGACTCAGACTCAGGGAGTTGCCATCGGCTGTTTTCAGATAACCCTTCATTTTTTCTTTTTTCCCAATGATCAGGAAGGGCTTGCGGCTGAGGGGAATTTGAGCCAGACCATCTCCGGTAGTTTTGGCGGTTTGGATCAACTGGTTTTGGAAGTCGTAAAATTCCAGTTCGACTTCTCCCACAGGTTTGGCTGACCGCAGGTCGGCCACAGCGATAAACCAGTTGTTGTCATTCCCGCCTTTTGCAGTGATGCCCAGGTCAGAGGCAAAGACATTCGTTTGAATAAAATTATCTGAATTGTAATAGGCGGGGAAGCAGGGATTGCTACGGTGACTCCATTGGAAGTCTTCGTAGTACCCGTCTATGCCATAGTAGCTATTCCACATAGAGCGAATTTCTCCATTGTCGTCGGTGGAACTCTGCGAGCTGACTTTGACTAAATTTTCCTCCCTGTTCTTGTTGCCGCATTCATAAATAGCGTATTCAGGCCTGAAGCCTATCCGCACCTGATAAATGGCATTGGGGTCGGCCTTGAATAATTTGCCCAAATCCAGCGCATAGCGAATCCAACTGCCTGTTTTTGCATTGGGGCTTAGGCCTTTGAGGGGAACCATTTCCTGGCGAATGACCCTACCCACGCGGGTTAGTTCGTAATCATCCGTACTTGACAGGTTATTTGTTTGTAAAAATTGAAGGATATTATTGTCAAAAATTTTAAAAATCTCCACCTCCACAGCCTGCAAACCGATAGCGTCGAAGGGCAACACCAGCCCCTTATCAGAGCTGGGCAGAATGACCCCGCGACCGACGAGTCTGACTTTCGGTTTTATCTGTTCAAAATTCAGGTTTAAGACGGAAGGCTTCTCCATGCTCTTGCCGAAGCTGTTCCGAATCCCCGGGCGCAGCTCAATACTTTGAGTACCTGCAATGCGCTGGCTGGGGTAGGCCAGTACCTTATTGCCGTCAATAGTAAAACTCAGACTGACAGACCTGGGACTATTGTAGGAATTGTCGTCGTCGTCGGCTACCGGATTCCCACGAAAAGCAATCAGACCTTCTAAATTTTGGGACGAGAGAAGAGGGTCGGAGAAATAGAGGACGATATGTTGATTTTCATCAGAAACGACGCTCGCAGACATGACGCTGAAATCGCTGAGGGAGGGGATATCCACCGTTTGCTTGTCCTTGACTTTCAGACCTATGGGGCTTCCGTTCCAACTCACATCTACTTTGCCGGCTTTTTCTCCCCGCAGGACATTTTGCGCTGTGAAATAGTGTTTGGTTCCATCACTTTCGTGGTTCCAGATAATGGGTAGGTCTTTCTTGTTTTGCGATACCGTCAGCACCTTTTCCAGGTCGGCGGCTTCGACAAAATCATTGGTCTGCACTAAGCCCAATAGCTCCTGGTTGGTCAAATTTTCCGGATCAATGGATTCAATGCTATAAATTTCCACGTCCAAACTCTGCCCCCGCACGATAAAGCCAAATTCAAAACTCTGGGCGTCTTTCGGGAGATTGCTAAACACTTTACCGAGCGCCACGGTAGCTACATAAGAGGCGCCGGATTCCCAATTTTTATTGGGCGTTACCCGCAGGGTGTGGTCGTCTTCCCAGATGGCTGTGTTTCCTGTAGAAGGTGAAAAGCTGATGATATTTGCTTCCCTGCCAATCTTGTCTTCGCTGACGACTGATCCGGCAAAGCGCACCCGAACAGGGTCGTTTTTTGAAATGACCCCCGCCGTGTAGGCATAGACATAATCCTTTACGGATTCGGGCATTTCCTTAGCGGTAACGAACTCCTTTTTTCCACAGGCAGAAAAAATGAATACTCCGAAAAAGAGTAGAATCGCATAGTTTAAAATTTGGCACTTAGATAAATTATACATAGCAGAAATGATTTTATGAAGTTGTAATCAATGGAGATTTTACAATGAATTGAAAAAAAGGGGAGGCGTTCATTCTAAGCGGTGAAGAGAATTTTGCCCGAAAGTTAATGAGCTATCCTGAAAAGCTGTCTTAGTTTTGACACTCTTTTTTAAGTTTCTGATTTTCATGCGCAGTATTGAGTAGCGTCTGTTATCTTTTTGAAAAAAACCTCGCCGTAGTTGTCGTGTTGGTTTTGAAATATTTCCTTTCAAATTCCCCATTCTCTTCAACTCAACTCTCAAAGGCTGGTCTTTCTTATCCAATTCGATGGTTATTTTTGCAATAAATCCAAAGTAAATGGCTTCCGTTTTCCTCCCCATGTTTCCGCTTCGCCTCGTAGCCTTTCCAGGCGAAGAGATCAACCTTCACATCTTCGAGCCGCGCTACAAACAACTGATTTTGGAATGTGAAACAAAAGGTACCGCTTTTGGCATTCCGGCTTTTTTTGACGATAAGGTTCAGCAAACCGGTTCCGAAATTCAACTGCTTGCCATCGAGCAGCGCTACCCCAATGGCGAGATGGATATTCGCACTAAGGCGGTGGGCATTTTTCGCATCCTTGAGTTTTTTCCTCAGGTCGAAAACCGCCTCTATGGCGGCGCCGAAGTCGAACGCCTGTCTTATAATTTGGAAGGAGATTTTTTTAAAAATAAAGAAATCCTGGAACAATTAGCCGGGCTCTACCGCATCCTCGGCATAAAGAAAGAGATACCGAAACTCAACTCTTCTTTTCATTCCTACGAAGTCGCCCACCTCATTGGCCTGTCTTTGGAACAGGAATACGAACTGCTGTGCATCGCAGATGAATACCTCCGCCAGGAGTTTATGCTTCGGCATTTTGAAAGGCTGATACCCATTGCGCGCGAAATGGAAGAACTGCGAAAAAAGGTGCAGATGAACGGCCATTTTAAAAATATCCTGCCGCCCAAATTGTAAATGAAGCGAAAGACCCGACCCGAAAGGAGAATTTTCCCGAAGGGAATTTTCTATAAAACGTCCACTGAACTTCTGCTGAATTCCTCCGAAAGAGAATTTCTACGGAAATTCCTGTACCAGTTAGTCGCCATTTCCTCACAGCTTAATACGCCGTTGTCCTTGCGGTAGAATTCGTTGATTTTAGAATCGTAAAAGTAATCCTTGCCCCATTCCTCATGATTTTCGGCCAATTCTGAAATAGCCTGCACGAGCTGACGGGCCTCAGTATCGGAAGTGGTGGGGTGGATGGACATGCGTATCCAGCCTGGCTTTTCAGAGAGGTCGCCTAAGTTGATTTTGCTGGTGATATCGGACGACTTTTCGTATGAAACGCCGAGGAGATAGTGGCCGTAAGTTCCGGCGCAGGAACAGCCGCCCCTGACCTGGATGCCATAGCGGTCGTTGAGCAATTTCACGCCTAAGTTATAGTGCAGACCTTCAATGTAAAAGCTGATGACGCCTAAGCGATTGGGAACGTTGTCGGCCAGAATATGGAGTTTGGGAATCCGCTTCAATCCCGGCCAGATGATATTGAGCAACTCGCGCTCCCTGTCGAGCATTTTTTCCACGCCCATTTCATCCTTGAGGATTGTGCAGAGCGCTACTTTGATAGTTTGCAAAAATGCAGGCGTGCCCCCGTCTTCGCGAGCCTCAATTTCTTCGTGGTATTTGTGCTCCCCCCAGGGGTTGGTCCAATCTACCGTGCCGCCGCCCGGGCAGTCGGGCACCCGATTGGTGTACAGCTTCGGGTCGAAGATCAGAATGCCGGAAGAACCCGGCCCGCCTAAGAATTTGTGAGGAGAAAAATAGATGGCGTCTAAACACTGCAATTCATTTTCCGGACTCATGTTAATTTCAATATAAGGGGCGCTACAGGCGAAATCCACGAAACAATAGCCGCCCTCCAGATGGATCATTTCAGCAATTTCGTGGTAGGGCGTGATGATGCCCGTGACGTTGGAGCAGGAGGTTACCGCAGCGAATTTCGTCTTCCTGTTCCGATATTTTTTTAAGAGCCTTTCAAAATCGTTCAAATCCACTAAGCCATTTTCATCCGGTTGGATGACTTCGACGGTAGCCACCGTTTCTAACCAGGAAGTCTGATTAGAGTGGTGCTCCATGTGGCTGATGAAAACGACCGGGCGATCTTCTTCTTCCAGATGAACCATAGACTGGTAGCGCTCGTGGACTTTTAAGCCGAGTATTCGCTGGAACTTATTGACGACGCCCGTCATTCCACTGTTGGAAGAAATGAGTACGTGTTCTGCCCTGGCGCCGACGTGCTTTTTGATAATCTGCTTTGCCTGGTGGTAGGCCTGCGTCATACTGGAACCGGTGACGGTGGTTTCCGTGTGGGTATTTCCGACGAAGGGGCCTATTTCCTTAGCCAAAAAATCTTCAATAGGCCGATAGAGCCGCCCGCTGGCCGTCCAGTCGGCGTAAAGGATTTGCTTTTCCCCAAAGGGAGTCTGAAAATTTTGGTCAATACCGATAATCTGGTGGCGGAAAGGGCGGAAGTAGCTTTCTAACATGGCTTTTCCCAAGTTTGATGAGTGGTTGATTTTGCAGTGAGAACGAGTGCAAATTTAGCATGCTTTGACCACATTTTCCCTTTTGCCGCCGGATAATCCGCTTTGCGCTAATCCCAGCCTCTTATCCGCACAAAATAAGGCCGGTACTTATCTGCGTCGCTGAACAGGTCGTTGAAATTCTGGCTGTTCACGTTGTATGAGACGAGCAACTCGCCGTTGGAGGAAAACTGTAGGTGCGCAAAGGCATTGTAGGTAATCAGATCGGGCTTATCAGTTTGAGGCGTGCAATAGACGATGCGCTGATTGGCAAAGCCGTTCACCGGATTGTCGGAGTCGTATATGTAGATTTCCCCTCCGAGGATATGGTGCTGCGTGAGCAGGTAATAGCGCCCCTTGTATTCAAAGACGCAGAACTCATCCGAAACATGGGCGAAATGCCGGACGCTCTCCTCCGGATTGTCTGACCAGTCCGTCCCCGTAAAATACTCCCATTGGCCGTTCAAATCTTTGCCCTTCACTCTGGCCGTATGCAGGAACTTTGAAAGCCCCTGCTTCTCCATTCCGTAAACGTAGAGATAGCCGTCCTTTTCCATGATGGCCGCTCCGTAGTTGGTGGACGGATCCGTGAATTTGCGCTCAACAGACAGCAACTTTATCTCCGGCAGAGAAAAAGTGGCCACGTCCAGGCTGGCGTAATCGAAATCCCAGGCGCCACCGCCCGTCGCCTTAAACCCATACATGACGACCTGCAAAGTATCGTCGTGCGCATAGCCGTGTCCGGGCCAGTACCACCAGCCCGATTCTTTAGGCTCCATGAATGCAGTGGAACCACCCGACAGAGTCGTCAGCTCTTCTCCGTCCTGCACTACAAAGGCGTTTCTATAAAGTCCCTGCTGAGGACGGCTCCGATCCGCATTGACAGCGCCGATAAAGCTGTCTCCGAAAATCCAGAGTATGCGCCCGTCCGGCAGGGGAATGGAGTAGGTCGCATCTCCCCCCGTCCAACCGCTGTATCGGGTGAATAGATGATTGAAATCGGCCGCAATAGACACCGAAATCGGCGCCTTCCAGCAAATTTCATCCTCTGGAATGATAGTGTCGATGCCAGACCCGGGCAGGCTGGGGTCGGCGGGATTCGTTGGAGCAATGGTGAAATCTGCCGTCTCGTCCTCGCAGGCTGCAAAGAACATGACCAGGGAAAATGCGAACAGGAGTATTTTTTTCATAAAGATTTATAGCCTCTCAATTAGCAGAGACAAAAGTTTGAAACTCTGGATGCGCTGCAAGATACTCACTTTGTTTAAACATAGTTTTAAAAATTGCTTCGCAAAAGAGAAGATTGTTTTCTCCTGTCTCTACCTTTGAATCCCTGTAGCGATTTGGAGAAGCCTGAAATCTGCGTTAATCTATAGTGAACTCTCAGGAAACTCTGAGCGCAAAACCTCTCCGAAAAACTGTATTTAGATTGATATTTAGTTCCCTTTGAAAGATGATAAAACTTGGGTTAGGTCTGTATAAAAGTTTGTTGAACGACGACAATTTTCGTTTTGCCCGCCAGTGTGGCGCCACCCACCTGGTCGTGCAGTTAGTGGATTATGTGAAAGGCGGCGACAATCCTTCCCTCACACAAAACTACCTCGGCGGCTGGAACGCCACCCAGAATCAGGGAAAGCTCTGGGAACTGGACGACCTGATTGCCCTCCGCCGACGAATCGAATCGCATGGACTAAAGCTCGAAGCTATCGAGAACTTCGACCCGGCGCACTGGTTCGACGTCCTGCTCGACGGCCCTCAAAAGCGCCGCCAGATAGAAGACCTGAAGCGCATGCTACAAAATATTGGCAGAGCCGGCATCCCTATCCTCGGATACTACTTCAGCCTTGCAGGCGTGTGGGGCTGGTCGCCAGAGCCGGCAGGCAGGGGAGGCGCCATGTCCGTGGTCTTTGACCAAAGCAAAGTGGACGTGCATACGCCCATTCCTAAGGGCATGGTCTGGAATATGACCTACGACCCAGATGCGCCCTCCGGCGTCCTGGCTCCGGTATCGAGAGAAGAAATGTGGGAACGACTTCGCTACTTCCTCAGCGAAATGCTGCCGGTAGCGGAAGAATGCGGCGTCCGCTTAGTAGCGCATCCCGACGACCCGCCGCTGCCGGAAATGCGGAGAACAGCCCGGCTTTTTCATTCGTTTGAAAGCTATGAGCGCCTGCTCTCCCTCTCTGACAGCCCCTCCAATGGCTTTGAATTTTGCATGGGAACTCTACAGGAAATGCCGGAAGGAAACCTCTACGAGCTATTGGACAAACACTCCGCAGCCGGAAACATCGGCTACATCCATTTCCGCAACGTAATTGGCAAGACGCCCCACTACCGCGAAGCTTTCGTAGATGAAGGCGATATTGACATGGTACGAGCTATTCGCATTTTGAAAAAAAATAACTTCGACGGCGTCATCATCCCCGACCACACCCCGGAGATGAGCTGCCGCGCCCCCTGGCACGCCGGAAAAGCCTTTGCGCTGGGGTATATGAAAGGACTGTTGCAGATAGTGATGAATGATGAAGGAGATATATTGGAAGGGTAGTTTAAAAAAATCTGTATTTATGTCCGGCGTGAATTCGGACGGATTTTTCTCCTTCGTCAATAATCATCTGCGATAAAAAGACACCTAATTAAAGCCCCTCCTCCCGTGCCGGTACAGCCGGGACTTAGGAAAAAAGACAGACAGCCTAAAGATTTAGATTTCACCCCCTTCAAACCCTGTTTTTCTCACTACTCCAATTTTTTAATTTATGAAAAAAAGGCCCCCCTTTTCAACAGGATCCTGTAGTATCTCCGATGACTGGATCTACCGGGACATGAAGGTCGTATGGATGGAAAATGACTTCCTGCGAATAGGTATCCTCGTCGGGCGGGGCGGCGATATTTTTGAATTTCGGTATAAGCCAAAAGATGTGGACTTCCTGTTGCGCCTGCCGAAAGGCATCCTCAATCCCCGGCAGGACTTTTCGCAGATGAGAGACACGCCGAACCAGTTTGAAGATTATTACTACGGCGGCTGGCAGGAGATTTTGCCCAACAGTCCGGGCTTCAATTATCGGGGAGCTTCGCTGGGGCAGCATGGGGAAGTGTCGCTTATACCCTGGAAGTGCGCCATTTTGGAAAATACCCCTGAAAAGGCAGTCCTAAAACTCTGGACGCGCCCCCTGCGCCTCCCTGTTTTTATTGAAAAAACGCTGACCCTGGAATCAGGTAGGACAACCCTTTTTATTCAGGAAAAACTGACGAATGAATCCCGTACGCACCTCGATATAGCCTGGGGGCACCACATTGCTTTTGGCCTGCCCTTTTTGCGGGATGGCGCCAAAATCTCCACCAACGCTCGCCGATTCTATGCAGAACCGCAGATGCCGCCCCGCCGCCGCTTCCGGCCTGGTATCGAATATGATTTTCCCAAAGCGCTGAATATCAGGGGCCTCGAAGACGACGCCCGCATCGTGCCGCCCGAATCGGCGGCGCCTTACAGCGAACTGGCCTACCTGTCGGGTTTCGACGAGGCCGCATTTTACGCTTTGAAAAATGAAGAACAAAATCTGGGCTTTGCCCTGCGCTGGGATCCCCGCATTTTCGGTCAGCTCTGGTACTGGCAGGAGCGCTATGCCACGCAGGACGCACCCTGATGGGGGAGCGCCTATGCCGTCGCCTTAGAGCCCTGGACGATGCGCTGGCGACCCGACCCTGAACGAGCCATCGCCGGGGGCGAATGGCTCCACTTAGAGGCGGGACAGGTCGTAAGCACCAGCCTCGAAGCCTCTGCTTTTGAGGGCGACTTCCAATAGGAACACCCGACAAGAGCTCCGAACCGATAATTCTAAAATTCAAAACACGAAATCCATGCACCCACTACTATCAAAATGCAGCATTTTCGCTGAGAACCTCGACCACCCTGAATGCGTCGCCGTCCATCCGGATGGCTCAGTCTGGGCCGGAGGTGAGGCCGGACAGATTTACCGCATTTCTGCCGACGGCCAGATCGTTGACACCGTTGCCAACACCGACGGCTTTATTCTTGGAATCACTTTCAGCCCGGATGCTAAGTGGCTGGCTGTCTGCGATTCAGGCAAAAAATGCGTTTGGAAACTCGACCTGTACAGTCTGGAACTTTCGCTGTTCGCCGACGGAGCGCAGGGGTGTCGCTTCAATATTCCCAACTACGCCGTTTTTGACGAGGATGAAAATTTGTACGTCAGCGAAAGCGGCGCCTTCAGACAGGTTGTCGGGAAAATCTTGAAGTTCTCCAAAGACGGCAGGGGCGAAATCTGGCATCCCGGCGGCTTCAATTTCGCCAATGGAATAGCTCTCAGCCCCGATGGAAAATTTCTCTATATCGTGGTCTCCTTCCTGCCCGGGGTGGAGAAAGTCGCCATTTTGCCGGACGGCAGCGCAGGCCAACGCAGTCTGGTCTGCACCCTGCCCGAAGCCGTGCCCGATGGCCTGGCTTTCGATGCAGAAGGCAATCTGTACGTCTCCTGCTATGCGCCCAATCGCATTTACAAGGCGACGCCCACCGGCGAAACGAGCATATTCATTGACGACTGGGAGGCGCATACGCTCTCCAATCCGACGAACATAGCCTTCGGCGGGCCGAACTTCGACCAGATTTTCGTGGCCAATATTGGCCGCTGGCATCTGACTAAAATTGACGCCGGAATCAAAGGCCATCCTTTGTATAAATGGAGGGATGATTTTTAAATGGAGATAGGAGCGCCTTTCCAAAATATATTTTTCAATTTTTTTTAAAAAAAGAGATACATGTCCTTTAGCAATAAAACCGTCGTCGTCACGGGCGCCGCCAAAGGTATCGGCGCTGCCTGTAGCCGAACCTTCCATCGGGAAAACGCCCGCGTAGTCATTCTCGATCTGGATACTAAGGGTCGCCGGCTGGCCGACGAGTTAGGCGACAGAGCCATGTTCATTGCCTGCGACGTCTCCAAAGAAGCGCAGGTGGCGGAGGCTATGAAAACGATAGTGGAAACTTTCGGCAGCATAGATGTGCTCGTCAACAACGCCGGTATTCAGCGCTATTCCACCGTGACGGAAACGAGCGAGGAGGAATGGGATCTCGTGATGAACGTCAACCTGAAAAGCGCCTTTCTCTGCTCCAAACACGCCATCCCGCACATGCTCGAAAGGAAAAGCGGCGTAGTCCTCAACGTGTCGAGTGTGCAGGCATTCATCACCCAGAAGACGGTGGCGCCCTATACTACCTCAAAAACGGCGTTGCTGGGTCTTACCCGCAGCATTGCGGTGGACTACGCTCCATTCATTCGATGCATGGCGGTTTGCCCGGGCACCATTGACACCCCGATGCTGCGGGACGCCATTCAACTCTCGCCCAACCCCGAAGCGGTCTATCAGGAGTGCGTGGATATGCACTTAGTGAAACGCATCGGCACGGCTGAAGAAGTGGGGGAGCTCTGCGCCTACCTCGCCGGCGACAAAGCCGGATTCTTTACCGGTCAGGCTATACGAATTGACGGTGGGCTGGGCATTACCATTGAGGGAAGTAAAAAGCAGTAGAAGTTCTATTGGGGGAAACCTGATAGAAATTTTCATTGGGAGAAATTTGGGAATTATCTAAAAAATTTTTGAAAAAAAATAAAAAGAGCGAGGCAGGTGGGAATAGCAATCCTCCTCGTGGGAATTCATTAGACCTTCCCTTTGGGTGAAAGCCAGGAATCATTTTAAAAATTTTTGGAAAAAAATAAAAGAGGAGAGGGGGGAATACCCAACTACAAGGAAGGAGCAGGAATAAGGCTCTATGTCTGAGGGAGAGTCCCTGCCGCTCTGCCATTCAGTTTTTCATTGTAGCACATTTCTGACCAGGGAGAAGAATTTCGACTCGTCAAACCAACAAAAAAATTGCCGCCTCAGGGCTCCGCTAATCCGGCGGTTCGGCCATGATTTTAGCGATGGGACGAAGTTCCATCCACCATTGTTTTTTGGGTCTTTGAAAGACGGTATCAACGATGTCGTTCCACTGGGTCATGCTGGTGAATACGAGTTTGTCCTCTTCGAATCCGATGAAAGCGGCGGGGGCTTTGGCCTCTGTGCATTGGCCGACGAGAAACTCTAAGCAAAGTCTGGCTAAGCGAATGGCGAGGATGCGGTCGAATGGCGAGGGGTCGCCTCCCTGCTGCATGTGCCCTAAGATAGCCTGACGAACGTCGAAAAGCTCGCCGCCTTCCTCCTCAAACAGGGCGGCCATAAAGCGCGTGGTGTAAAGCTCGTTGGCTTTTTCGTTGCGAATCATCAACCCTAAGCGCTTGCCTTTGGAAAAACCTTTGATGAGATTGTCTAAGTCCCTTTGCAAATCCTTTAAAGTCACGCCTTCTTCGTGGAGATAGACCCGCTCGGCGCCCGTGGCCAGACCGCTGACGAGGGCGAGAAATCCACATTCCCGACCCATCACCTCCACCACGAAACATCTTTTGGAGGCGACCGCCGACTGCTTTATCTTATCCACTACCTGCACGATATTGTTGAGCGCTGTATCGGAGCCGATGCTCCGCTCGAATCCCGGCAGGTTGTTGTTGATGGAGGCGGGCAGACAGACCATTGGAATATTGAAAGCCGGAAAATCAGTGCGGCGCTGGAACAGGCTGTTGATGAAGGAGTAACCAGACCAGCCGCCTATCATCAGAATGGCGTCAATTTCCAACTCCTCGATTTTTTTGGCAATCGTAAAGAAGTCCGAGCCTCCCGGGATTCTGCGGTTGGTTCCCATTTCGGAGCCGCCGATAGTCGTCCAGCCGGCGACGCTCATCCAGTTCATTTCCTGAATGTCGCCGGTTAAAAAACCCTGAAACCCGTCCCTGACGCCCAGCATGATATGACCCATGTCCAATCCCAGCCGGACAGCCGTCAGAAAGGCGGTGTTCATGCCCGCCGCCGGGCCTCCTCCGTGCATGATGGCGATCCGCAGGCGCTTTTGTCCGGGTTTGGGTTTGTTGGGCAGAGAGCGCAGCATGACCCGCAGGGTGTCGTAGGCCCCCCTGAAAACACCTCCCCGCATTTCCATGGTCTTTTCAAATTCTCCGGCGGCCATGAGTTCCCTGATTCTATAAGTGGTGTTGACGCAGTCCATGAGCGGCGCGGAGGCAATGGTGTTTTCCTTCAAGCCAATCAACAAAGGCTGCTCGTCGGCGGAACCGTCCGCTATTTTTCTTACGGCCTCGTATCCGAGCAGGGTGGCCATGTAGCGGTCGTAGGCGCTGGGCGCACCGCCGCGTTGTACGTGTCCGAGTATGGTGACGCGGGCATCCTCGCCGAGTCGGGTTTGCAGCACTTCTCTTACGTCGCCGCATTTGATGGGATTCCCCGCCGTATCCACGGCGCCTTCGGCAATGACGACAATGCTATCCCGACGCCCGGCTTCCCGACCTGCTTTTAGGAGTTCGCACATGTTCTCTTCCCACTCGCCCGGCGCTGGTGGGCTTTCGGGGATGAAGACCCAGTCTGCGCTACCGGCGAGCGCCGCCATCAGTGCGAGGTAGCCGCAATTGCGCCCCATCACCTCCACGACGAAGGTGCGCTGGTGACTTGCCGCCGTGCTGGAAATGGCGTCTATGGCCTCTGTTATCCTGAACAATGCCGTGTCAGCGCCGATGGTCATGTCGGTGCCGTACATGTCGTTGTCAATGGAGCCGACGAGACCTGTAATGGCGATGGATTCGTGCCGCTTCGCCAGTTTCTGAGTGATTTTTTTTTGTTCCAAAAGGACGACGATATGTTCCTTCCACTCGGTCTGGAGCACATTGGCGCCCGTCAGACTGCCGTCCCCGCCGATGACGACTAAGGCGTCAATACCCTTCGTCACTAAGTTGTACACCGCCTGACGACGTCCTTCCACGGTGCAAAACTCCGCCGACCTCGCCGAACCGATGACGGTTCCGCCCCTGTGCAAAATGCCTCCGACGGAAGACCAGCCCATCTGCCGAATGTGCCCGCCTCCAAGTATCATCCCCCTGAATCCTTCATAAATGGCATACACCTCAAAGCCCTGATGAATGGCGGTTCGCACCACGGCTCGTACGGCGGCATTCATTCCCTGCGCATCCCCGCCGCTGGTCAATACGGCAATCCTTCTTTTTGCAGACATAATCCTTGTTTAGTGAAAAAAACTGAAGGCAAAGATGAAGTTTCTGTGGGAATTTCTGAGGAAGCGGGGTGGGCTGGAGGGAAAATCTAAGTCTTTATGCTGTTTGTTTTTTGTCGTAAGTCCTGTCAGCGCCGGCGTGGTAGGGGGAGACGTTTGTTTTTATGCGGATGATGCTTTGATTGACGATTTGGCTTTTGGAATGGAAAGGAAGCTTTTCCCTTTCTGATTGACGATTGACGATTTTTTATTTTTGATTTTTCTCCACCCCAGTTCCACGCCCTATAAAATCATAAATCGCCTGGCTTATATCTTACCTCAAAGTGAGAAGGGACGCCGATAGAGCGCCGGAATGGATGGACGATAGAAAACGGATGATAATAGATTTTTGATTTTTCTCCACCCCAGTTCTCCGCCCTCTAAAATCATAAATCGCCTGACTTATATCTTACATCAAAGTTAGAAGGGACGCCAGGAGGGCGCCGGAATGGATGGACGATAGAAAATGGGGGGTATCCGATTTTTGATTTTTTTCCTCTATACCCAGTTCCGCGTCGTCTAATATCTCAAATCATCTATCGGAAGGGCGGGGTCTCGGCGAGCGGGTCTCTCCTGATCCATCCGGAGGAGAGGAAAATTAAAACTCGTTATCGCCCTTGAAGCCCCAAAAGCGTCTGAAAGGAATTGTGAAACAACCTCAGCCTCCACATTTCTCATTCATCTCCCAACATAATTCTCCGGCGTGATTCGCTTCAGTTCGGATTTCACTTTGGCGTCCAGGTTGAGGGAATCAATGAAGGCGTGGATATCCGCTTTTGAGACCGAGGGTTTGCCTCTGGTCAGTTCCTTTAGAGCCTCGTAGGGAGCGGGATAGCCCTCGCGGCGCAGGATGGTTTGGATGCCTTCGGAAATAATCATCCAGTTGGCTTTCAGGTCGTCGTGGAGTCTGGCGCTATTGAGCACTAATTTCCCGAGACCTTTTTGGATGGACTGGAGGGCGATGAGTGTATGCCCCAGCGGTACGCCGATATTGCGCAACACCGTGCTGTCGGTCAGGTCTCTTTGTAGTCGGGAGATGGGGAGCTTAGCGGCGAGGTGTTCGAAGAGGGCGTTGGCGAGGCCAAGATTTCCCTCGGCGTTTTCAAAATCTATGGGGTTGACTTTGTGGGGCATTGCCGAGGAGCCAACCTCTCCCTTTACGGTTTTTTGTTTGAAATAATCTATTGAGATATAAGTCCACACGTCGCGGCAGAGGTCGGTCAGGATGGTGTTGATGCGAAACAAGGCATGGAAAACGGCGGCCAGATTGTCGTAGTGCTCGATTTGCGTAGTGAATTGCGAGCGCTCCAGACCCAGATGCCGGAAGAGGAAATCGTTGGCGAAGGCGTTCCAGTTGATATTCGGATAGGCGACGACGTGAGCGTTAAAATTGCCGGTGGCGCCGCTGAATTTTGCCCGCCAGGGGATTTCATCCAACTGCCTCCACTGCTCGTCTAAGCGCTCCACGAAAACCATGAACTCTTTGCCCAGTCGCGTCGGGGAGGCGGGCTGGCCATGCGTTCTGGCGAGCATCGGTATCTGCGACCACTCCCTGAAAAAATTGAACAGGGTGTTTCTGACTTGCTGAAAATGAGGCAGATAGACATTTTTTACCGCCTCCTTTAGCGAGAGGGGAATGGCGGTATTGTTGATATCCTGCGAGGTCAGCCCGAAATGGATAAACTCCTTGTACTGACCCAGACCGAGTTTCTCCAACTTCGCTTTGAGGAAGTATTCAACCGCCTTGACGTCGTGGTTGGTCGTCTTTTCAATATCCTTGATTTGCCGGGCGTCTTCCAGCGAAAAGTTTTTGACAATTTCGTCTAAGGCGGCCAGCTTGTCCGCCTCCAGAGTTTTCAACTGGGGCAGGGGAAATTCGCAGAGGGCTTTGAAATACTCGATTTCGACATAAACCCGGTATTTAATCAATGCGGATTCGGAAAAGTAGGCGGCGAGCGCTTTGGTTTTTTCGGCATAGCGCCCGTCAATAGGAGAAATAGCGGTGAGCATAGCAGGTTTTGTTTTTTTTGCAAATCTAAGCTTCCGCACCGGATTCTGGGCGCTCCGTCTCAATTCTTAGTCAATCTGTTTTCTCCTTCTTCAGGCCTCCTTTTTTGCCTGCAATTGAAAAGCGGGCGGAGAACTGCACCCCTGGCAAACCAACATTTATCCGATGTTTTTTGAAGCAGATGCAATCGGTTTTTTTGTGTTTTAGGATTATCGGCCAGAGCTATGGAGCAGTGGGGAATTTTAAAAAACAATGGCGGCCTTTCTAAAGAGGAGAGGAAAAGGGAAAAATTTTCGTCCGATTGACTTTCGGCGACTTATTT
>CAZXQI010000071.1:0-18951 GCA_964643005.1 uncultured Saprospiraceae bacterium
AAGCTCTGGCAGCGCTCAGAAACCTCCGGGCGTGGGTCAGCGATTCCATATAAATTAAAATGGAAGAAGTCGTCTGATCCATGCCGAAGTAATCAATCAGCTCCGCAAAGCCAATGTCCACCATGGAACCGATGGAGACGAAGTGACTGAATCCGACATTTTGCTCATTGGCCCAGTCGAGGATGGAGGAACAAAGCGCGCCGCTCTGCGAGATGAAGGCGATATTTCCAGGCAGAGCCATCCGATTGGCGAAGGTGGCATTCATGCCCAACTTGGGGTTGATGATGCCTAAACAGTTCGGCCCCACAATTCGCATCCCGTAGCGGCGACTGGTGGCCATGATTTGCTCTACCATTTTCTCCCCCTCCTCGCCGGCCTCTTTGAAGCCCGCAGAAATAATTAACAGGCCGCCGACGCCCGCTTCGCCGCATTCTTCTACCACTTGGGGGACGAGCTTCGCCGGCAGGATGATGACGGCGAGATCGACTTTCTCAGAGACGCTTTTGATATCTTTAAAAGCAGGCTTGCCCAATAGTTCCTTCACTTTTGGATTGATGGGATACAGGCCGCCCTTGAACCCGCTGTCTATCAGGTTTTTAAAAAGCGAGTGACCGACGGAGTTTTCTTTCGTGGATGCGCCGATGACGGCGATGGATTTGGGTTTGAAAATTTTATCTAACTGGTGAACCATAATCTTGTGACTTTTATAGGGGCGCCCCCCTTACCCTTTTTTTTGTTCCAAAATTTTTTTTAAAAAAACGAGGTGAAAGTAACCAGAATGCTTAGCTGGCAGGAATGAAAAAAGTCATTTTACTGTCGGAGTTTTGTCAGCGATGGGTCGGCGGGGCGGATATCCATTTTAGAGAATTGTAAGTTTGCGGAAGCTCTCCGGCAGAGCGACTGGGAGTGTTTTTTAAAAAAAATGATTTTACCTGCTTTAATCGAGCTTCAGTTTTTACCTGGTGTCAGGTATTTTGCCTTGTTGGCAAAGTATCCGCTCGTGGTATTAGAACAGCAGGAGCACTACGTCAAAGGCTCCTACCGCAACCGCTGTCTCATCGCCGGGGTGAACAGAGTTCAGACTTTGAGCGTGCCCCTGCGCAAGGGGAAGAACAGGCAGGCGCCCATTCGGGAAGTACAGATTGCCTATGACGAAGCCTGGCAGGCGGCGCATTGGCAGGCCATTCGCTCGGCCTATGGACGGGCGCCGTTTTTTGAACACTACGCCGATGAGCTTTTTCCCTTTTTTAAAGAAAAAAAATACCAGCGGCTCTGGGACTTCAATTTTGACTTGTTGAGCCTGTTGATAAAAATATGCGGCCTACAGACAGAGATGAAACTATCGGAGAAGTATGAAAGCTCTCCCAGCGAGCTGATTGATTATAGAGGAAAAATTCATCCTAAAAAGCTCGCTCCCAGGGAATTGCAAACCCCCGTTCGCTATTCTCAGGTGTTTGAAGACCGCCACGGTTTCATAGAAAACCTGAGCGTATTAGATTTGATCTTTTGCGAAGGGCCGGCTGCAGCGAACATTTTAAAAAAAAAAACTGGGTTGAAGTGAATGACGACTGAAGTAGATGAGCTAAAACAAGTAGCGTCTTTTTCAATTCAACCTTTCTTTTCAACCCTATAATCACAGGTCATGGAAAAATACGAGCTACGCCCCTGGACGATGGAAGACCTTCCTCACTTAGTCCGCTATGCCAACAACTTCAGGGTTTGGAAAATGCTCACTAATCATTTTCCGCATCCCTACTCGAAATCAGACGGCCAGAATTTTATCATCAGAACCGGCCCCTCTAAAAAGGCGGCTCATTTTGCCATCGCTGTGGAAGGTCATGCGGCGGGCAGCATTTCAATTTTTTTAAAGGACGACCTCCATATAAAATGCGCTGAGTTGGGCTACTGGTTGGCGGAGCCGTTCTGGGGTCGGGGTATCATGACAGAGGTTGCCAAAGAAATGGTGGAGTATGCCTTTAATTATTTCGACATTGTCCGCCTTCAAGCCAGCACTTTCAGCAGCAATCCCGGCTCGCAACGGGTGCTGGAAAAGTCGGGCTTTGAACCGGAGGCCAGACTGAAAAAGAATATTTTTAAAAATGGAGAATTTCTGGATGAATTAATCTATGCCATTGTCCGATAATTCGAGGTTTATTCTTCTATAAAAAAGTATTTTTTCCCTACATTTGACCGACAACAATCTAATGACTCTAATACAGCGTGCAAATGAAACCTCTCCTGGAAATAAAAAAAGAATTGAGAGAAATTCTACCCGAGGGCATTGACCTTTGTCTCCGGGCCTTGAAACCCTACCTGTCCGATTCAACAGACAAATACAAAGATTTAATCCTCCTCGAGAGCCGTTACCAGGAGGTAACCCGCAGGCTCATTCAGGGCATTGTCTCCAATGAAGACGCTCAGCTCGAGTTCAACAAAATC
The DNA here is from genome assembly GCA_964643005.1 of uncultured Saprospiraceae bacterium. Taxonomy (GTDB): domain Bacteria; phylum Bacteroidota; class Bacteroidia; order Chitinophagales; family Saprospiraceae; genus UBA6168. The sequence goes on from CAZXQI010000071.1 coordinate 2,440, forward strand.
AGAAAAGATATCCTCGATTTCATCGAAGGTATTGAAGAGAATCACCTGAAAGAAACGGAGGCCGTCAATCCCTATGACGGAAAGCCGGATATCTATAATGGCGAACTACTCTACCGCATCCCTCCTGAAATGTTCATTGAAGAGGAAGTAAAGTGCCTCGTTCGCCTGGCCTTTGACCGCAAGATATTGATGGAAGATTTGGAAAAAGAGGACCACGACGTGATGAAGGACGTCCGCATCTCCGACGTGATGGGCGTTGAACTGCTCGACCCGGAAGGCGAAGCTTTCCAAATTCGCAGCCTCAACGATATCGTCCAGTTTGTGGAAAAGGATTTCTATACCGAATGGGTTTTTTATGTAAAACCGCAGAAGGAAGGAAAGCATACCTTAGTGTTAAAAGTATCCGTTATCGAAATGCGCGACGGCATAGAGCGCCGGCGAAACGTGGTGCTGGAAGAAAAAGTGATGATCGTCACGACGCCGGTTCCAGAGGCTCCCGACGGCTCGGCTTTCAAAAGCGCCGGATATACGATGCAGATGGCGATGGATGGCGTAGAGTCGCCGACGACAGGCGGCCATGGCGAGGCCGGGGAAGCTCCAAAACCTCCGACGACTCCCAATCATCCCTCTTACGTAGTAAAACCGGAAGTCGCCACCCCCGCCCGCAGCGGCAAAGGGAATCTTAGAAAAATGACGGCGACTCTGGCGGGGCTGGTCGTATTGATTGGCGCCTCCTGGGCAATATGGACGATATTCAACCCTGCCCCCAATTCTTCCTCAGTGGCGGACAATGAAAAAATACAGCGGGACTGGAAGAACGCGACAGACAAAAATACCAGAGACGCCTACGAAGAGTTTGTCAACAATAATCCCGACAGCGAATTGGCCGACTTAGCGAGAACCCGGCTCGACGACATTGAAACGGCTTTCTGGGTGACTGCCGTTCGGTCTAATGCCGCCGCCGCTGTCCAGGAGTATCTCGACGCCTATCCCGACGGCCAATACGTCAAGGAGGCGCAAAAATGGTTAGAGGAGAATGGCCGCCCTTCTCTAATACCCATTGACACACAGGTAACTGCGCAGCCAATGGCTCCTGTCAATAATACGAAAAGAGAGAAGATACCGGACAAGCCGGCGCAAAATGATAAAAACGAGAAGCCAGCTAAGAATAGAGGAACTCCCATACAGCCAGACCAGGGTAAGAAGATGAGCCTCCCTAAAAAGTCTGAGCCTGAGAAGGATCCGAATGCTCCGATACCTGCGGGGGAGGCTTCCAGAATGCCGATCTATCCAAAATGCGCCAACAGCAATCCTGAAAAAGAGCGCCAATGCACAGCAAGCAGTATTCAGAAGTTTGTCAGATCGAGATTAGAATATCCCAAACCTGCCATTGAACGGAAAATTTCGGGTACGGTACAAGTGGAATTTGTCGTGGAGCGGGACGGCTCTATCAGCAAGGTGCGCAGCCTGAACGACATCGGCGGCGGCTGTGCCGATGAAGCGGTTCGCTTAGTAAAACGCCTGCCAAAGTTCAGTCCCGGCTTAGACCCGTTCGGCAAACCCGTAAGAATCTTATACCTGCTCCCCATCAGATTTGAATTGAATTGAGCGCACAACGGAAATTCGGTAGAAATTCCCCGAAAGGAGTTTCTGCCGATTCCTGCCAAATTATTCCGAAAGAGATTTTTGTACGCTGATTTTGATGGTCAGATCCTCGGCCAGCTCCACTTCCTGCCCATTGGGATTGGCGACGAGTTCAATCTTCCCGGCCAACACTTCACCCTTGATGTAGTCGCCGAACATTTCCACAGCGGGGATGACGGCGGGATGCGGCTCGATCTGCAGGGTAATGCGATCGGTGACTTTAAAGTCGCTGCCCTTGCGGATGTTCTGGATTCGGTTGACCAACTCGCGGGCAGCGCCTTCGGCCAATAGCTCATCCGTCAGGGTGAGGTCTAAGGCGACGGTGATCTCCCTGTCGGTGGCGACCAACCAGCCGGGGACGTCTTCTGCGCTGATTTCAAAATCTTCCAAACCCAGCTCAAACTGCTCGCCTTCTAACTCCAACAGGTAGGCGCCCGATTTCTCGATGGCGTTGATTTGCTCCTGACTCATGGCGCCGATGATGGCGGAAGCGGCTTTCATCTGCCTGCCGAGCCGCCTGCCGAGGGTCTTGAAGTTGGGTTTGATGCGCTTGTGGATGACGCCTGCCGTGTCGGTGATGTATTCGATTTCCCGGATATTCGTTTCGGCCAGGATTAAGGCTTTCACCCCTTCGACCTGTGCGATGAAGCTTTCGTCGAGGATGGGTAGCATGACTTTCTGTAGCGGCTGGCGCACCCGTATGTTTTCCCGCTTGCGCAGGGACAGGATGAGCGAAGAAATGCGCTGAGCGTAGTCCATGCGCTGTTCCAGTCCGCTATCTACTTTTGTGGGGTCGGGTTTCGTCAGGTCGGTCAGGTGGACGGACGCATGGCGCAGAGGCGTCTGATTAGCTATGGCCTTTTCCCGAATGGGATCGCTTAGATTTTGGTAGAGCCAGTCGGAGAAGAAAGGCGCCAGACTGGAGCTGAGTTGTCCCACGACCATCAGGCACTCGAACAAAGTCTGGTAGGCGGCCTGCTTGTCCTCGTTCATTTCGCCCTTCCAGAATCGGCGGCGACTGAGGCGCACGTACCAGTTGGACAGGTGCTCGTCCACGAAGTTCTCGATAGAGCGGGCGGCTTTAGTCGGCTCGTAATCGTCCATGGCCTCGTGGTATTGAGCAACGAGACTGTACAGCTTCGAGATGATCCATCGGTCGAGTTCGCTGCGGGTAGCGTAGGGGACGACCTGCAGCTCGTCCATCACCCAGCCGTCAATATTGGCGTAGAGGGCAAAAAAGCTATACGTATTATATAAGGCGCCAAAAAACTTGCGCTGCACTTCGGCGATACCTGCGGTGTCGAATTTGAGATTGTCCCAGGGCGAGGCGTTTGAAATCATATACCAGCGGGTGGCGTCGGCGCTGTATTTTTCAATGGTGGAAAACGGGTCAACGGCATTGCCTAATCGCTTGGACATCTTGTTGCCCTCCTTGTCGAGCACTAAGCCATTGGAGACGACATTCTTAAAAGCTACGCTGTCGAAGACCATGGTGGCGATGGCGTGCAGGGTGTAAAACCAGCCCCTGGTCTGATCCACTCCTTCTGCGATGAAGTCGGCGGGGAAGTTTTTTTCAAAAAGCTCCTTGTTCTCCATGGGGTAATGCCATTGGGCGTAAGGCATGGAACCGCTGTCGAACCAGACGTCAATGAGGTCGGTCTCGCGATACATGGTTTCGCCATTGTCCGCAACTAAGAGAACCTCGTCTATATAAGGGCGGTGCAAATCGGCGGGCGCCTGCTGGCTCAACCCCAATTTTTCATTGGCTTTGGCGATTTCATTTTTCAGAGCTTCCAAAGAGCCGATGCACTTTTCGCAGCTCCCGTCTTTTGTGCGCCAGATGGGTAGCGGTACGCCCCAGTAGCGGCTGCGGCTGAGGTTCCAGTCCTGTAGGTTTTCCAACCATTTACCAAAGCGCCCCTCGCCGGTGCTGGCCGGTTTCCAGTTGATGGTCTTGTTGAGTTCGTACATGCGCTCCCTACAGGCGCTCGCCCGAATGAACCAGCTATCCAGCGGATAATAAAGCACCGGTTTGTCGGTGCGCCAGCAGTGTGGATAGTTGTGCAGGTATTTGGCGACGTTGAGGGCTTTGCTTTCGTGTTTGAGTTTTACGGCGATGTCCACATCCACGTTGACCCAGTTGGGATCGTCGGTGTAATTTTTCACGTAGCGTCCGCTGAACTCGCCGACGCTGTCTTTGAATTTCCCCCGCTTATCTACCAAGGTGAGGGCTCCGATGCCGTTGTTTCGGGCGGCTCTCATGTCGTCGGCGCCAAAGCTGGGCGCTGTGTGTACGATGCCCGTGCCGTCTTCCGTCGTTACGAAATCTTCAATGATGATGCGATAGGCGTCCGTGCCCGCTCCATCAGGACCGACTAAAGGCTCGATGGGATTGCCAAAGTCGAGCAGCGCCTCATAGCGGACGCCTTCGAGTTGGGCGGCTCTTATGCCATTTTTTTGTTCCAAAATTTGCGGCTGATTCTTTCCGCCAAACCAGTTGGCGACCAGGGCTTTGGCCATGATTACGCTCTGGGCCTGCTGCGTGTATGGGTTGGCAGTCTTTACCTTGACGTATTCTATTTTTGGCCCGACGGTGAGGGCGGTGTTGGAAGGCAAAGTCCAGGGAGTCGTAGTCCAGGCGGCGATGCGAAGGTCTTCGTCTTCCGTTTCAAACAGGAAAGCCGATTTTTCATTTCTTATCACTTTGAAAAGCGCCACCACGGTGGTATCGGATACCTCGCGATAGCAGCCGGGGAGGTTCAGTTCGTGCGTACTCAGGCCGGTGCCGGCGCCCGGCGAATAGGGCTGAATGGTGTAGCCCTTGTACAGCAGCCCCTTGTCGTAGAGTTGGCGCAGCAGCCACCAGACGCTCTCAATATAGTTGTTTTCGTAGGTGATATAGGGATGATCGAGATCTACCCAGTAGCCCATTTTGCGGGTGATGTCATCCCAGCGGTCTTTGTAGCGCATGACGGTTTCCCGGCATTTGTGGTTGTACTCGTCCACGGAGATTTTGACGCCAATATCTTCTTTCGTGATGCCTAATTCCTTCTCGACGCTCAACTCGATGGGCAGGCCGTGGGTGTCCCAGCCGCCTTTGCGATCCACGCGTTTGCCTTTCAATGTCTGGTAGCGGCAAAACAAATCCTTGATGGTGCGCGCCATGACGTGGTGGATGCCTGGCATGCCGTTGGCGCTGGGCGGGCCTTCATAAAAAACATAGCGATTCCCATCGGGACGCTGCTCTACGCTTTTTTGAAAAATATTTTCCCGCTCCCAAAAAGCGAGAATTTCTCGGTCTATTTCGGGGAGATTGAGACTTTTAAATTCTCTATACATGGTTTAAATTTTTATCCTTTTTCAAAAGACTGCAAAAGTAGCAAAACAAAAAGCCCGAACAACTGAAATAGTATTTGGAAAATATGGAGGCGCCCGCAGGCGAATGGGCGGAGATTTTAAAATGATATTCTAAAAACCGGCGCCCCTTTGCTAACAAATTAGCTCGCCGGAATTGCTCAACTTTGCCCGTTATTTTTTTTGAAAAAATTGCAGCTATTTAGACGGATGCAATTTTTCGGAGAAGTTTTGCGATTCAGCACTTCCCGTAGATGATTTCCACCGGAGGAGGAGCCAATCAGAATTTACTTCAGATTCAACGCAGATTTTGAGTCTCTCCGAATGACTGCCCAATTTCAGAAGCATCTGAATAGCTAAAAAAATCGATATGGAACATTTGTGGGGAATAGACCTCGGCGGCACAAAAATCGAAGCCGTCGTCCTCGAAAACAGCGAGAGCATGAAGGTTCTCAGACGGCTGCGCCTGCCTACGGAACAGGAGAAAGGCTATACGCATATCCTGCGGAAGGTTTATCGCTTAGTGCAGACTATGGCTGCCGAAATAGGCGCCAGACCGACGAGAATCGGCTTAGGGACGCCCGGCGCACTCGACCCGAAAACGCAAAGGCTGAAAAATTCCAACACCATTTGCCTCAATGGAATGCCCTTCAAAAAGGATTTGGAAAGCGTGCTCGGCCTGCCGATTGTGATGGCCAACGACGCCAACTGCTTCGCCCTGGCAGAAGCGCGAATCGGCGCAGTTCGCGAAGCCATGCCCAATGCCGAAGTGGTTTGGGGCGTCATCATGGGCACGGGCGTGGGCAGCGGCATCGTCGTCAACGGGAAGCTGCTGAACGGCCGGCACGACATCGGCGGCGAGTGGGGACACAATTTCTTAGACGATAGCGGCGGCCTCTGCTACTGTGGCAGAACAGGCTGTGTGGAGACTGTCATTTCAGGCCCTGCGCTGGCGGAATTTTACAGGGAGCTTACCGGCAAGAATTTATCCTTCGCTGAAATAGTGGAGCGATACCATTCGGGCGCCGACGATGCGGCAAAGGAAACTATGGCTCGCCTGATACATTTCTTTGGCAAGGCAGTCGGACCCGTCGTCAACCTCATTGACCCGGACGTCGTCGTGTTGGGCGGCGGATTGGGGAATATTGACCTGCTCTATACGGAAGGCGTGGAGGAAGTAAAAAAATACGCCTTCAACGATGACTTAGAAACGCTTTTCCTGAAACCCAAACTGGGCGACAGCGCCGGAGTCTTTGGGGCGGCGCTGCTCTGATCTTCTCATTTTTTTGGAATCTTAATCTCGTAGGTTTTCTTTTTTGGATTGGACAGTTTGTAATCCCGCAACCAGGGATTGTAGATTTTTAACATGCGGTAAGTCGTGTTGAACTGCTTTGCAAAATCGCCTAAGTTGGAGATGGCAGTGTCCACGCTGACGAGTTGGTATTCGTCTAAGGATCGGTAGAACTGGTTCGGGTCTATGTCGAAACCGAATTTTTCGGGATGCTCCATGACCTCCTTGATGGCGACTAAGCGGAAGAAGTAGCGGTTGGTCTCTTCGCTTAAATTCAGATCGTAATAGTCTGAGAATTGCTGATTCTCAATTTCTTTGAGCAGACCTCTCGAACCCATGTTGTAAGCGGCGGCGGCCAATGACCAACTGCCAAAGCGCTCTTTACTTTTTATCAAATACTCGCAGGCGGCGCGGGTGGACTTTTCTAAATGTAGCCGCTCGTCCACCTCCTTTGTCACCTCTAATCCATAATCGCCAGCTGTACCTTCCATGAATTGCCAGATGCCCTTGGCGCCCGAAGAAGAAGTGGCTAAGCGCAGGTCGCTTTCCGCTACGGCCACGTATTTGAAATCGGAGGGGATGTCGTATTCTTTGAATATTTTTTCAAAAACAGGGAAGAAACGGCCGCTATTTTTCAAATTTAAAATGGTCGTAGAATGGCGATAGGAGTTGATGATGAGTTCCCTCTCTAATCGCTCCCGCACGTCGAAATTCTCAACGGGGATGCGCTCGCCGGCAAATACGTACTTGTCATTTGGATTGACGTGAGGAATGTAAAACGAATCGGTGGACGATTCCGGGGGCGGCGATCCTCCCTCTAAATAGGATGTGAGCAAGGCAAAAGTGGCTAAAGCAGCCAACACTGCTAAGTAGTATTTCAGTGTATTGGTCATGGCGCGGTTTATTTGTTTTTTTAAAAAAAATCCCATTAAGGGAATGTCAGGTCGGCAAAACTGATACCGAATAATGAGGGGTAATTCTTTTAGATAAAAAACCATAGGCTCCGGAATGAGGCCTGTGGAACGACTATTCTTCTCCTTCCTCTCCCTGCTCTTGGATGGGTTCTTCGATGGGCGCCCGCTCTCCGATTTCGCTGTCGGGTTCTTTGAAGTCTTTGAGCTTAGGCAGGTCGCCGAGGTTTTTCAATCCGAAGTAATCCATGAAGCGGGGACTTGTGCCGTAGAGGAGCGGTCTGCCCGGCCCGTCGCTGCGGCCCATAATGGAGACGAGTTCTTTTTCCAAAAGTTTCTGTAGGGAGTAGTCGCAATTTACCCCGCGGATTTGTTCCATTTCACTTTTGGTGACCGGCTGCTTATAGGCGATGATGGACAAAGTCTCGATAGCCGCCTGCGATAGCCGCTTTTTGGTCGTCTGCTTCAGCCAGGTTCCGATAATGGGGTGGTAGGCGCCTTTGGTCATAAATTGGAAGCCGCCTGCGATTTCCACCAATTCGATGGCCGAATCCTCTTGGGCGTGGCGGCTTTTTACTTCCTCCAAAGCAGCGCTGACGGCCTCCTCCTGAAACTCTGTTTCGAAAGTCTCGTCGAGGCATTGGCGGATTTCTTCGGCTGAAACCGAAGAGTCGGCAGCGAAAATGAGCGCTTCGATATGTTGAGCGAGTTGGTTCAATTTTTATGAATTGTTGGGTTTGGACTTGAATAGCCGACCTTAACAAGACGCATAAAAGCCGACTTTTTTTAGAATGGCAGATCCTCGTTTGCCTGCGCCGGCTCGTCGGATGAACTGGGGAAGTCGTCCCCGCCCGGCGCCTGCGGCGGTGGGGGCGCTGATGAATCGCCGGACTTTTCGAGTCGCCAGGCATTGAGATTGGTGAAGTACTTGCCCTGCCATTCGCGCCCTCTCAGATCAAAATGCACTTTGACAGGCTCGCCTTCCTCATAGTTGTCGAGGAGGGCGCACCTGTCCTGGGTCAGTTGGAATTTGACGTATTGCGGGTAGTTGCCGTCCTGCACTTCGATGACGAATTCCCGAGCCTGAAAAGACTGGGTTTTACTTTCGGTATCGTACTTTTTCAAGAGCTTCCCCTCGATTTCAAAACTTGCCATTGCCTTGTGTTGGTTAAAAAATAACTGAAAAACAAAGCATCGGGGCTTTAAGGATACGCCTCGCTTATTTTCCAGCCATTGGTCAATAAAAAAAGAAACAAAGGTAAAATATTGGCGGAGCAGAGTGAACGGCGCGAGCATTTGAAATAGGTCGCCAGGCGTTAACTTTATACTTAAGTATTTGAAAATCAATATTCAGGGAAGTATAAAAATATAGAGACCTAAAAATTTCAAGAGCCGAAATCGCCGCGTCAAAAAGCTGACCTGCCAATTTTGCAAAAATAAGAACGGAGAATGGTGTGGCATCATTCTCCGTTCTTTCACTTTCAAAAGTAGTGAAAGTTTGTGGATGGAACCGACGAGAGGGAGGGATTTTCAAAAAATAGTAGCGCGTTCACCATTCATCAACTTGTAGATATCGGTCGCATTGATACATAAAACAGCTTTATCGCCGCGGATGGCGATAGGAGCTTTGAGTAGAAAAGGATTGAACATGATGACATTCAACCAATCCTGGTCATTGAATTCCTTGCCGCGGATATTGGCCTGGTAATACGGATGCGCTTTGTTCATTAAATCTTTTGGACGCATGTTGAGCGCGCGGATGATCGTCTGCCAACTCGTCCCTGTGGAAGGCGCCTTGTCAAAGCTGTAAGTCCTGACATGAGAAGAAAGACTCTGGGCGTGGGCAACTGTCTTGCGGTCGTTGCTGGAGTCAGGATTGTAATAAATCAAAATTTCGCGTTGATGGGTTTTCATAAAATTCGTTGATTTAGTGAAAAATATAATGACCGCTCCAAAAGTAATTAAAATTTTTCTGCTTTAGTAAAATTTACTGAATTTTTATTTTTGAAATAAACTGATTCGCCAAATCGGTATTTTGAAGACGCATAGAATCATTCAATTTTATTCTTATTAAAACAGGGGCTGGAAGGCGCCCGGATTGCGATATTTGCCCCCTGAAAAATTAGCGCATGATCAATTTCACCAAACATTCCCTGCAAAAATTAGAGGGCCTTTTTCAGGAATTAGGCTACATTATTCGCTATGAGAAGGGCAATTTCCAATCGGGCTACTGCATCGTAGAAAATCGGAGCATTGTGATTATCAACAAGTTCTATGAGACAGAAGGCCGCATCAATGTCCTGCTTGATATTCTACAGGGGATAGAATTCGACCCTGAAATGCTGGGTGAGAAATCAGCTAAATTCTACGAAAGACTCCAGCGACATACTACCGGGGAGGAAGAAGAAGAGGCCGATACCGCAGCAGATCAATAAGCGGCGCCTACAGCTTTCTAAATGACGACAGATTTAATTTTCCTTTTCAGCCGAATGGAGTTCTTCCGGTGCATACTTGGGGAATATCCACTCCTCGACGGCTCTGACGGCTTTCTCAAATCTTTCCTCGTAATTTCCTGAGATGATGGTAAAGGGTAAGTTGCGGCTGACTAATTCGTCTTTTAGTCGCTCGAAGTGCTCTTCCCGACGGTCGCCGTACACCCGGATATCGTCTTCCTTCCAGACTATGTCGGGCGCAAGGAGAAGGAAGCCGTCGTAGTGGCGCTGGTGGTTGGTTTCAATGATCCACTGCGGGCAGAGATCGAAGTAAATCTCCCCCCAGATTTGGGTGATGATGAGGTCGGTATCGCAAAAAAGTACCCGGTTGGCCTTGCGGGCAGCCTCGTCTTCTAACTGGATTTGCCCGCCGGCAATGTGCGCGAAATCAATTGGCGTCAGCTCGTGCTCGGCATTTTCGGTGTAGGTTCTGCCGTATTCTTCTACCTGAGCCGTGTTGAAGTGAGCGGCTAATTTTTCCGCTAATACGGTTTTGCCCACCGATTCAGGGCCGGTGAGCACTATTTTTTTTACAAAAAAGGAGCGAATGGGGACGGGTAAAAATTCCTGATATCTCCAGGGGTCGGCTAAGAGCGCCTCGTCGGAGACGGGGATGCCGCTGAGTTTTGAGCCGATGAGTTCGAAGCGGGCGCCGAGCCTGGCGGCAAGTTCTTTAGCCCGCAAGTCGGAAGAGAAAACGACGTCCACCCCATTGGGAAGGTTTCGGGCAATTTGTTCCTGCCAACTCTGACTGATGAACGGTTCAGATTCGTGCAGAAAGAGCTCTTTTTCCTGTAAAAGCAGCACCCGCTGGCGGGGGAACAGCTCTTTCAGGCAGGCGTAACGCAAGACACCCGGGATGGCGTCTTCCGGCGTACTAGCAATAAAAACGCTCAATTCATCCACTTCCTTAGCGGCCTCCTGAATGAGCTTTAGATATCCGTTATGTGGAGGGAGAAACCTGCCTGCTATCAAGCCTCTGGTCTTTCCACCTTTGTTTGCCATATTTCTTAAAAATTTCCTGGAAAAAAATGCTCCGGTCTCATTGCCGGGGGAAAGCCATCTATGGGAATACCGGCGCCCGAAACTATTTAACTTTCTTAAAAAAAACGTCTGTTCTGCTGATGAAGGCTTTCCAGTTGGTTTTGTCAAATACCAATGCCAACCACAACAAGAGAACGACGAGAAGGTTGATTCCCAAGCTCAGAAAAGATGCGGTGGATTGAACCAGCTTTGAAGAGAAATTGCCCAGATGGTAGATCCCGATTTCAGGCTGGTTAAAGGTATTCAGTAAGGCCAGCCACATTTTAAACACAGTATATAGGTAGAGCAGGGCGGCTCCAGCCAGCATTTTCCAAAGTTTGGATTTCAAACTGAGCGGCGAGAGAATCATGAGCGAAATGAAAAACAGGAAGAAGGTCAGGAAGAGATTGTTGAAATCTACTTTGGTATTGTTTCCCTGCACGGACATGGTCTGCTGTCCCGATGCGCCTGCCTGTTGCATCTGGGCGTTCACCTGCTGCTTAGAGGCGTATTCCACCCAGATGAGCGCCGGATCTTCGACTTCGGAGCGGAGTTGGAGGTAGGCCTTCGACAAAAAGAGAGACAAGATGGGCTGGGTTGGCTTTTGGTAAAGGCTGCTCATCGCCCTCATGACAGGCGGCAGCATCCCGAGGCCGGTCAGCGCTGTGTACAGGAGCAGAAAGGCGAGGAAGAATTTTAGAGCAGGGCGTAGTGTGGATTTCATGGCCTGGGATTTTGCGGCGAGGATCTGCGCATGGCCCAGTTCATCCAGGCGAACAGCAGAATGACGCTAATCATGGTAAAGATGATAAATCCGCCCTGAACGTGAAACAGGTCGAAGACTTTGGCAGAGAAATTCAGTCCGATCAGGTACAGACCTGCAATGCGCAGGCAGTTGAGTGCGAACAGCGTCAGGACGCCCCACAACAGACCAGGTATTTTTTTGCGAAAAGAAACGGGAAATATCAGAATCCCGCTCACCAAAATGGCGATGGCCTCTAACCCATCGCAGCCATTCCGAATATCTACGGAAAAGTCTTTGCTGAAGAGCAGCGCTCCCGCCGCCTGAGTGTCATGCCCTAAGAGGTGCAATATCCCATTGCCGATTTTTGCCAGAAAATTTAAAAAGGGCGGCTCCAAAAAGTTTTTATACCAGGAGGAGGTGTAGAAAATATAAAACACCGCCATGCAGCCCGTGAAGCCGAGGAGGAATTTCAAAATCGGATTTTTATCTTTTAGCCAAAGACTGACCGACTCTCTGAGGTTGAAGCCTCCGGAGGAGGATTTACCTTTTTTCTTTTCTGTGCGTCGTTGCGACTTATCTTTTTTCGGCATGGGTAATATGGAATGAAAACGCAGTAAAAGGAATTACTGCCTTTTACTGCGTTTTTAAAAATGTGATTCCTATTTTTTAATAAAAAAACGGGCAGAAAGAATTTTAAGGAGGGCATTTTCCTTTCGCCCGTTTTTCTTTGGAAAAAAAACTTTTGTTCGAAGGCTTAATCTTCAGAAGCCCGGCCTGAATTTCTTATCACATATTGAACGAGGAAGGCGATAATGGCGCCGGCCATCAGACTTCCCGGAATGTCTGCCTGTGTCAGTTCGTAGCCAGACAAGGAAATGGCGCCTGCAAAAATCGCAACTATTCCTAAGTAAACAAGCGGAAGAACTTTCAGGAACAACTGCCTGTCGAAACTCCGTCTGCGGCGGAAAGAAATACTGGCTGGAGCCTCGCCCATAGCCAGAGATCTCTGGTGCTGCATACCGAATACGACGCTCAGTGTGAAAATAATCAGAGCGAAGAGAATCAGTCCCCATTCAGACATGGTGGGAATCGTTTGCGCGCCGGTCGAACAGGGCGGCGGCGCTATCCCTGCGGAGCTGTTGGTGAAGGTGCAGGATGGACTGGCGGAAAAAGAAGCCGTCAAAGAGATGACCCCGCCATTGGCAGACATGGTCACACCCGTGAAGGTATGCGTGCCTGTGCCTAAGGAAGCAACCGGAATCAGGGCAGAGCCGCTGCCGGATAGAACCAGATTTCCTGTTGATGGGGCGCCGTTGAAGGTGACGGTGACGCTGGCCGTAAAGGTATCGTCTGCCGGATCGGTTGACGTTCCATGCGAATTGCAGTTGGAGATATTGGAAACCGTAATGCTATTGATAGAGCAGGCAGGCGGGGCGACTGAACAGGCCTGAGGCGCCGTTCCTGCATTATTTTCGGTAAATGAGCAGGAAGGATTGGCAGAAAAAGAAGCTGTCAACGAGATAGAACCTCCATCTGCGCTCATCGTAACGCCGGTGAAAGTATATGAGCCCTGACCTAAGGCGCTCGCAGCCACAGATGCCGTACCGTCGCCCGAAAGGTTGAGCGTACCGGTGGTAGGCGCACCGCTAAAGAATACAGTGACGTTGGCGGTGAAGGTATCGTCGTTCGGGTCTGGCGTGCCCTGATCGTTACAGGTGGAAATGTTGGAAACGCTGATGGCAGTCATAGAGCATTGGACTGCGCAGGCAACTACCGGCGCATATCGCCAGGCAACCCCTCCCGAAACTCCGGCAGGCTCGCCATTGTAGGTCTGCATACCGATGATGACGCTTCCGTTGGGGGCGTAATTGAAGGGCTGTCCAGACCCGCCGGTACCTCCCATAATAGGCATTAACGTATTGTTGGTATTTGGGTCGCCTGCTAATATTTGCGACATGGGCTTGGAGGCGCCACGAATAGCGTCAATCGCACAACCGATGCGCACTTCAAAACCGACAATTGCCTGATTGACGGCGGCATCTACGGGGCCGACGGGCGTGGCTACCGCAGAACCGTTGCTACAGGTAACTACTACAGCGGCGCCCAATGTGCCGTTTGAGTTTAGCTCCTTGCAGCGCAATTTAAAACTACTCAATACATCCGGCCCCCATGCGTAGCCTGAATAACCCTCGTAACCCACGGCTACGTAGCCAGGAGGGCAATCGCAGATCGGACCTGGCGTAGGTACAGTTCCGCATATACCTGGTGCGACAGATTTAAGGAGAGGAGTAAGCTGTCCAACAGGTGTTCCCAGTTCGTAACACTGGGCGGATACTGTCTGAACGGCTATTAAACTAGTTAACAGGATTAAAAGGATAGGTAAAAGCAATCTTTTCATTTTAACGAGATTAGAATTTGTTAGGAAATAGAACCGTCCTGATGAGAGCACGGAAAGTGACTTCTTGGAAAAAGAAATAGATTTTAACGGTCTGGGAAGAGATCGGAGATTAGGAAAAAATACGATAGGGTAGAGAAGCGAAAGTTGAATTTAAATCGGCAGGTTAGGATGTCTTTTTATCGCTTGCTTTTCATCGTGCGAAATTAGATAATAATGTTTGTAAATGCCATAATCACCCCAAATTTACCTGAATAAAATTTAAATAAATCAGGTTTATTTACCTACTAATGGGAAAAGTGACCTCAATCATTGCTTTTAACAGTACAATGGCGCCTATGCAGGAGTTACCTGCAACCCCAGACAAGCGGCTGTACTACTATTTGGCTGACAGACAAAAAGCTTAACAACCAACCGCACATTGCGGCATATTTGCAAGCCGCACAAAAGCCGACACATAAACCCAAACTTGCAAAAGAACCACAATTTTGTCAACGGCACCTCAAGCATTTGACTAACTTTACCGAATGGACGTTTTGACCAAAGAACAGAGACGAAAAAATATGCAAGCCATCAGAAGCAAAGCGACAAAGGACGAAGTTCTTTTGGCAAAGGCTCTTTGGCGGCGTGGACATCGCTACCGCAAGAATGACAAGACTGTTTTTGGCAAGCCCGATCTGACTTTCAAGCGACACAAACTTGCCATCTTTGTTGACAGCGAATACTTTCACGGCAAGGATTGGCCGACCGAAAAACACCGCATCCAGACAAATCGCGACTTTTGGTGGGCAAAGATTGAGGGCAATATGAAGCGCGATAAAAAGGTAAACGAAGAACTTGTTAAGACAGGGTGGAAAGTTTTACGGTTTTGGAGCAGAGAAATACGAAAAGATTTAGCATCTTGCGTAGATAAAATTGAAGAAAATCTAATGCAACGAAAGGCGACATACAGCAGTATAAAAGAGATACTTAATATCAACGTGGACAAGCACTTAAATGACGGCTTTGCCCACCTGACACATTATTGGCAGAACCACAAAAACGGAGTTTCTGAATATTTTAAACCAACTGCAAAAAAATATTTGCAGGAGGAAATATTGTCTATTGTTGAAGAGCCCGAATAACTTTACCTTCCTTTAAAGTTTGACGTTCCTTTTCCACCCAAAACCAGCCCAAAGTTCAGATTCATTGACTTATTTGCAGGTATTGGAGGCATAAGACTGGCATATCAAAATTTAGGCGGCAAATGTGTTTTTACAAGTGAATGGAACAACTTTGCAAAAAAAACTTACGAAGCCAACTTTGGTGAAGTTCCTTTTGGCGACATTACCCAAATCAGCGAGAAAAATATCCCCGACCACGATGTTTTATTGGCAGGTTTTCCGTGCCAGCCGTTTTCAATAGCGGGTGTTTCAAAGAAAAATGCATTAGGAAGAAAACATGGCTTCCTGGATGAAACACAGGGAACATTGTTTTTTGACATTGCAAGAATTTTGGAACATAAAAAGCCGAAGGCTTTTATGTTGGAAAATGTCAAAAATCTTGTTTCCCACGACAAGGGCAACACATTCAAAGTTATAAAGAACACGCTGATTAGTATAGGTTACTCGATTTATTACCAGGTTTTGGACAGCAAACATTTTGTGCCACAACACCGTGAAAGAATAATCATTGTCGGTTTCAGAAATGACGTCTTTAAAGGCAAAGAGAATTTTCGGTTTCCAAAGCTTCCAGAGCCTTCTGCAAAAATTAAAGACATTCTTGAAGAAGAAATAGAAACCAAATACACGCTCACCGATAAACTTTGGAATTATTTGCAGAACTATGCCGCAAAACACAAGGCACAAGGCAATGGCTTTGGTTTTGGAATGACTGATTTAAACGGTATTTCAAGAACAATTTCAGCGCGATACTATAAAGATGGTTCAGAAATTTTTTATTTGGGCGTTCCCCTTCGGGTCGGGCTTTTCGCTGCAATCTTTTTGCCCTGCGGGACAAAAAGGATTTCCGCTTCAATCCCTAACGCAACAGCACAAGCAGCATAATGAAACAAGGGCAGCGATTATGGACAAGAGATGAATTAATATTGGCGATTAACTTGTATTGTAAATTGCCTTTCGGTCGTCTGCATCGTTTAAACCCTGAAGTAATCAATCTTGCCAACCTAATCAATCGTACACCAAGTTCAGTTGCTTTAAAACTTGTAAATTTTGCAAGTCTTGACCCAAGCCTTAAAGCAAGAGGAATTAAAGGAGCATCTAATGCAAGTAAATTGGATGGGGAAATTTGGAATGAGTTTTTTAATCATTGGGATGTTTTACCCTATGAAAGTGAAAAGCTATTAGCTCAATTTGAGCATACAACCGTTGAGCGACTTAATCACATTCCGGAAAATGAATTACCAAGAGAGGGCAAAGTCAGAGAGCAAATCGTAAAGGTTAGGGTTAACCAGTCATTTTTCAGAAGTTCAATTTTGGCTGCTTACAATAATACCTGTTGTGTAACCGGTATAAATCAGGCAGAATTTTTAATTGCAGGTCATATCCGTCCGTGGGGAATTGATGAAAAGAACCGTTTAAACCCAAGAAACGGTATTGCAATCAACGCATTACACGATAAAGCATTTGAAGCAGGATTTTTAACTATTACGCCTAATT
>CAZXQI010000072.1:0-18934 GCA_964643005.1 uncultured Saprospiraceae bacterium
ACCCCTCTTCTTTTCAGAGTGGACTTAAATTGGTTTCTTAAGGGACGACTAAATAATAGATGCCTGGAATCGGCGTCTAATTTTACAGATTATAACTTTTATCATTTATTTTTAACTGTTTAAAAATTGGTTTTTATGAAAAAAATTAATTCTACCATTTATCAAAGGATGACACTGTTTGGCCTTGCTATCCTGCTCAGCCTTGTTTCTTACAGTCCGGCTTTTGGGCAGTGTACCAACTCTTATGAATTGGCAAATATTCAGGCTCCAACTTCCTCCACTCCTGTTATAATGGACGATTGTAATCTCCCTGGCGACTACAATACCATTAACAACTGTCAGGCGGGAACAAGTTATGAGTTTGTCAGCGAAATCCCTACTGACTTCCTTACCATTCGGCAGGGAACTCCGGGTGGTACAGTGTTAGGCACAGGCACGGGGTCAGTTACAGTTACAGCTACGGCAACCGGTCCTCTTTATATGCATATCAATACTGATCCATCCTGTGGTGAAGATGGTGGATGCCGTTACACCACTGTTGCATGTACGAGTTGCACAGCTCCTCCTTCGGGAGAGTGCCTTGGCTCAAGCAGCTATCTGAGCGCTCCGGCTCCTTATGTTCCAAATAGCCCTGTTGTAGTAAATTACTGTACATGGGGAACTGAGTACAGTTGGATCACAAATGCGGTTGCCGGTACCACTTACAGGTTTGAAAACGCACCAGGCGGCAATCAAAACTATTTTACCATTCGAGAGGGCACTTACGATGGCCCTGTCATTGCAACCGGTTTCCAGCCGATTACCGCAACCCCTTCCATAAGCGGCAATGTTTATATACACGCCGCCATAGATGCTTCCTGCACCACAGCGACCGGAACCTGCAACTCTCAATTAGTGTACTGTGAAACCTGTATAGCCCCGCCCAGTTATGAAGCTACGGCCTGTTCGGAGCCTTATGTACAGGCTTATGGTCAGCCTGGGACGGTGTTTGTTGGAACGGGAACTGACTCAAACTTCCCGATTACCTTACCTTTTACCTTTACCTTTTTTGGAAACTCCTTTGTTTCAGGCAGTGTAGGATCAGACGGATGGATGGCATTTGGCGGCACACGTTCGTATAATAATGTTAATCTTCCTACTACTTTAGGAGGCGCTGCGCTGTATCCATTTTGGGATAACCTTGGCTATGTAGATGCCAATGCCGGTATTTACTACCGGACAGATGGCGCGGCGCCCAATAGGATATATACGGTAGAATGGTATAAGGCATCGCATTTTAGCCCTGTAGCAGGCCAGGATGTCACTTTCCAAATACAGCTATTTGAAGGCTCCAACCTCATTCGGTTTAAATACTTAGATGTTGTATTTGGCGGTTCTCAAACTTCTTACGACTATGGGGCAAGTGCTACAGTCGGCTTGGAGGATGTTGTGTCGTCTCCGCGCCCTCAAACTCTGATATCCTTTAACCAGGCTTCCCTGTCAGACGGCCAGTGTATCCAGTTTGCGTTTGGATCCGGTTCTTGCGATCCACAGGTAAGCGGGCCTGTTTCGGCATCTACGGGAGTTAATGACTGCCTGGCCAGCGTACAGGTTCCATTTCCAGGCTTCGACGGGGGCTGTGCAGACGATGGCGCCGTCCGTTATCAATTGGATGGAGGTTCTTTTGTAAGCTTCAGTTTCCCATACCCGGCCAACATATCGGTCAGCGGCCTCGAGACGGGGACACACACCATTACCTGGGAAGTATTAGATACCTCGGGCGTACTCGTGGGGACGGCAGAGCAGACTGTCACCATTGAAGATTTAATTCCTCCGGTGGTAAACTGCCCGGGGGACATGGTGATCACACTGAGTCCGGGGGAGTGCTCTGCGGTCGTTAATTATACAGTCACGGCTACCGACAACTGTGGGTTAGGGAGCGGCGGCGGCGGCGGCACTACTTTTGTAACCCTGGTTTCTGATCCCGGCACGGCCAATAATGGCCTTTTTTCACTTAGCAAGGTATTGTTTGACGTCAATAACACCTCAGGCCAGCCGCTTCACGTCACTGGAGTTGGTTTGGATGTACCCAACGCAACTACGGTGAGGATTTATGCAAAATCAGGCACCTATGTAGGATCTGAAGGAAATCCCTCCGCCTGGACTTTAATGGCTACGTCCACAGTTGAACCGCCCTATTCCGGTTCTTATCCCGGCAATGGCACTATCTCTAGCGTCGTCGTCGATCTCATCCTCCCTACCGGGGTAACGGGCGTCGCATTAGAAACTGATAGTGGTCATAACTATACCAATGGCACAGGATCAAATCAGACTTTCTCTGATGCCAATATCACCATTTCCTTGGGAGCTTCTATGAGCGGCGCCGGCTTCCCAGGTGGAGCCAATGCTCCCCGATGCTGGAGAGGTTATATCACCTATGAAACTACGTCTGGCGGCTCAGGCTCGCCTGACATCGTTCAAACAGAAGGTCTTGAATCCGGCGCTGAATATGGTCTGGGTACAGTCCAGAACTGCTTTGAGGTGGAAGATGCAGCCGGCAATGTCGGCAGTTGCTGCTTTACCGTAGAAGTGGTAACAGAACAAATATACTACGCCGACAACGACGGCGATGGTTATGGCGATCCCGCATCTGGCGTACAGGCCTGTACTCAGCCCGCAGGTTATGTAGATAACGATCTGGATTGCGACGACTCTAACCCGGATGTCCATCCCGGAGCGACAGAAGTCTGCAATGGCATAGACGACAACTGCGATGGTGAAATTGACGAAGGTCTTGGCGAGGTTTATTTTGCTGATGCTGACGGCGATGGTTATGGCGACCCGGAATCTCCAGTTTTGTCATGTAGCGAACCGGCCGGCTATGTGGTTAACGCTCTCGATTGTGACGATACGAATGCCAGTGTTTATCCCGGAGCGACAGAAATCTGCAATGGAATTGACGATAACTGCGACGGTGAAATTGACGAGGGCGTAAAAAATACTTATTATGCTGACAACGACGGCGATGGCTTCGGAGATCCCGCTTCCAGCTTGGAAGCCTGCGACGAACCCGCCGGCTACGTTAACAATGATTTTGACTGCGACGACAACAATCCCGATGTGAATCCCGGAGCCGAAGAGATCTGCTTTAATGGTATTGACGACAACTGCGATGGCGAAGTGGATGAATTTTGCACCGTTTGTCCTCTGGAAGTTTCGTTGCCCAGTTGCGAAACGGTTTACGTTGGATATGGCCCGGCAGCGAGAGTTACTCTGACTCCGACGGTTAGCGGAGCAGTAGGTAGTGTCACCTATACCTGGAGCACGGGCGCTACAACACCTTCCATTTCCGTCTCTCCTACTACTACAACCGTTTACACAGTGGCCGTTAAGGATGAGCTGGGTTGTATTGCAGAGGCTTCCGTCACAGTCGAGGCAGTTGACATAAGATGCAACGACGTAGGAGTCATTAAGATTTGGATGTGCTTTAATGGAGGCGATATGTGCGTCCAGCTTCGCTTAGTTCCCTATTACCTGAGCCTGGGCGCTACTCTTGGACAATGCGGCACGAACGACACCGTTTGCGTTCCTTATCAGCCATTTGGTCCTGGCAGCGGCTCCAATAATCTGATCGGATTTGGAAACTCCGACTTCGGTGAATTCCCTTATGGCGAACAGCAAATGGAAATCTTCCCCAATCCGGCAACGGACAGGGTCAATGTCGTTTTCAGCCAGCCGTTTGAAACGGGAGTTGTCAAACTGTTTGACCTTCAGGGGAAAATGGTGTTCATTCAAAAATTAGCTGCCAACACCCTGGCGCTCGAAGTGCCTGTCAGCAACCTGATCCCAGGTACTTACATTTTGAATGCAATCGTGGACAGCGGGCAATTCACTCAGAAGATTGTGATTGAATAAAAGATTTTCTTTTCCCTCTAAAGGGGATTTTTAAAAAACGCCCCCATGCCTTTGGTGTGGGGGCGTTTTTTTGAAAAAAATTTATCAATAATATTGACTGGTAAGTCTCCTGGAATTCCGGCAAAGTCAGACGTATTGCGAAGGTTCGAGGCCGCAGTCCCGCCCGAATCTCCCATCTCCCCGGAAAGGGCGCAGTCTTAAGAATTGCATTTTTTCATAAATCTTCCCAAAAAGGAAAAGAATAAATAAAAGAAAATTATCTTCGCCCCTACTCACTTTCTCAGATTTGATTTTGGAATGGAGGCTCCAGGCATCAAATTTCAATTACCCTCAACCGATTTACTGATTTCTTTCAACCCCGTGCAGGAGGATAGCGACAGGTTAAGCGTACAGGCTTTTCTGATTCAGGATATCTGATGGCTCTATAAAAAACCCTGCCCTCAAATTCATCGGTTACTTTTTAAAAATTCTGAACTACACTTTCATTTTCCCTGCTGACAGACCAAATGTTTCTTTAACCAACCGGGTTCATGGATAAGTTTTGGCTATTTTGGCATTATGAAATGGAAGGCATAGAGACTCGTTCTTCATGTCTTTCTATGCTAATATTTTTAAACCATTAAATTCTAACCGTTTCAAATTGAGTATTATGGAAAAAATTAATTCTACTTCTTTTCTAAGGATGGCTCTGTTTGGGCTCGCATTCCTGTTCAGTCTGGCATTTTACAGCCCGACTTTTGGGCAATGTACCAACGGAAGTGGTTTTGGTGCTGTCACAGCTCCATCCACGCCAACGCCTATTCAAATTACGTCTTGTAGTTACGCAGGCGAGTACGCTACCGTTACTTCCTGTCCCGCTGGTGCAAGCTTCAAGTTCAACACCAGTAACCCTAATGACTTTCTCACCATTCGACAGGGGACATCCGGAGGAGCGGTATTGGGTACAGGCACGGGAGAAGTCACTGTAACAACGTCAGTAGTCGGCAATCTGTATATGCACATAAATACCGACCCCTCCTGCGGCACACAGAGTTCTTGTCGTTCCTCGTGGGTAGAATGTGTCAGTTGCCAAGCTCCTCCTCCTGGCGAGTGCCTCAATTCAATTTCTTATTCCAGTATTTCGGCGCCTAATTCACCGACTCCCGTCACTATTACCACCTGTGCCTATGCTGCTGAATACGAATGGATTACGGGCGCCGTTGCCGGTGAAACCTACACTTTTGCCAGCAGTCTTAATGACTGGTTGACCATTCGGCAGGGAACGCCAGGAGGCACAGTGCTGGGTACCGGTACGGGTTCAGTCACTGTCACGTGTACAGTTTCGGGGAACATTTATGTACACATTAATACAGATGAAACCTGTAGCTCGGCCTACACCGGTCTATGTCGCACTATAACCGTTAGTTGTAATAGTTGCACTCCGCCTCCGCCTGGGGCGTGTACCAACACCTCCTCCTACGGCAGCGCCAATGCGCCGACTACGGGAGTTCCATACGTAAGTACTTATTGTAACTATGCGAGTGAATACTTCACGGTAAATAACGCCACTGCCGGCGCCACCTATGAGATTCAGGCAAACGGGGGTACAGCCAACTGGCTAACCATCCGCCAGGGAACGCCAGGAGGCACAGTGTTAGCCACCGGCTTTTCTCCTGTGACCGTCACCCCCACGGTAAGCGGCTCTTTTTACATCCACATCAACAAAGACGGCAATTGTGGCACTGAGTCTTCATGCAGATATGTGACCATTACCTGTACCAGTTGCGGCGCTCCGCCTCCCGTAGATTGCCTTAACTCTTCCGCTTTTGGCTCTGTTTCCGCACCTACTACGCCAAGCCCTGTCAATATCAGTTCCTGCAACTTTGCAGGAGATTATGCCACCGTGAATAATGCCGTAGCCGGGCAGACTTATCAATTTTCAGCCACCGGCGGCGCCGGCAACTTCCTGACCATCCGCCAGGGAACTCCGGGCGGGGAGATACTCGCTGCCGGTCCTTCGCCTGTAGAAGCCACCGTGACAGTCAGCGGTAGCGTATATGTCCACCTCAACACCAATGCTTCCTGCGGCACTGACTTTTCATGCCATACAACTACGGTCACCAACCTTTGTGTGGACGGCTATAATTTCTGGTACGCTGACAACGACGGCGACGGATTTGGAGACCCTGCAACTGGCGTACAAACCTGCATCCAACCGGCAGGCTATGTAGATAACGACCTGGATTGCGACGACTCCGACGCTGAGATTCATCCGGATGCAGAGGAAATCTGCAATGGCATTGACGACAACTGCGACGGTCAAATTGACGAAGGCCTGCTCAATATCTATTTCGCTGATGCCGATGGCGACGGATTTGGAGACCCTGAATCTACTATAGAGGCCTGTAGCGAACCAGCCGGCTACGTGGACAATCCCATCGACTGCGACGATACCAATGCCGAGGTTTATCCTGGCGCTGAGGAAGTCTGCAATGGAATTGACGACAACTGCAACGGGGAAATTGACGAAGGGGTAACCAACACTTATTTTGTCGACAACGACGGCGACGGCTATGGAGACCCCGCCGCTCCTACCGTTGAGGCCTGTGACGAACCAGCCGGCTACGCTGATAATGATTTTGACTGCGACGACAATGACCCGGAAGTGAATCCTGGAGTCGAAGAGGTTTGCTATAACTTCATTGACGATAACTGCGATGGCGAAATAGACGAATTTTGCCCGCCTTGCCCCATTGAAGCTTCACTGCCAGATTGTGCAACAGTTTACGTAGGCTATGGTCCTGCAGCAAGGGTTACCCTGACTCCAACCGTTACAGGAGCAATAGGCGATGCAACCTATACCTGGAGCAACGGCGCTACGACGCCTTCCATTTCCGTATCTCCTACTACTACAACTGTTTACTCAGTAGTTGTTAAAGATGAAGAGGGTTGTATGGCAGAGGCATCCATCACAGTCGAAGCAATTGACGTGAGGTGCAACGACGTAGGGGTAGTCATGCTTTGGATGTGCAATAATGGAAACGATATTTGCGTCCCGCTTCGCTTAGTTCCTTATTACTTTAGCGTAGGCGCCACCTTAGGAGTTTGCGGCACCAGCGACACCGCTTGCGATCCTTACGAACCATTCGGTTCAGGCGGTAGTTCTAATAATCTATTAGGAGCTGGAAACTCCGACCTCGGTGAATTCCCTTATGGCGGGCAGCAAATTGAAATCTTCCCCAATCCGGCAACGGACAAGGTCAATGTCGTTTTCAGCCAGCCGTTTGAAACGGGAGTTGTCAAACTGTTTGACCTTCAGGGCAAAATGGTTTCCTTCCAGAAATTAGACGCTAACACCATGGCGCTCGAATTGCCTGTCAGCAACCTGATCCCAGGCGCCTACATTTTGAATGCAGTCGTGGACAGCGGGCAATTTACTCAGAAGATTGTCATCGAATAAACGATTTTCGTTTTCCCTCTAAGGGAATTTTAAAAAAGCGCTCCCACGCCTTCGGTGTGGGGGCGCTTTTTTTAGGGCGCCTCTCCTGGCTTTGTCGCTTCTCTCCTGCTCATTTTACAGGCATTTGATTTTCAGTGAATTATGGCACAGGTGTAAGCCCTTTCTATGAAGACCCTGGACAGGTAAAAGCGCTGCGTTCCTGTGGGTCGGCCTCCCCTGGCTCCTCCAAAGGAAAGGAAAAAGGATACTCTGCGAAAGAGCGCTTATAAAACTCGTTACGGTCTTCAAAGTCCTTTAAGCGCCGGAGGTGGCAGGAAAGCCTCCCAAAAAATGAACAAACCAGAAACACTCTGCCAACCAATTTGGAATTGGCAGCGTCTTTGTCTGGTAGAATGGATATTGAAAGAAAATAAGTTTTAAGTTTCATACAATTAGTGAGAGTAAATGATGTGGCGGCTGTCTCTATCCCGAGGCAGCCGCCTTTTTTTATGCCCTGCCTGTGTGTTGAGGCCGCTCTGAATAAAAATTATTGGGACTCTTAAAAAATTGGGGGGCGGGATGAAGGAGCGCAAAAAAAAGGAGTAGCAACCGAACCTCTGCTACTCCTTTTTCTGTGTAAACGATTTTTAATTTTCTTTCAGAATGATCTTTTTAGAAAATGTTTTATCGTCCTGGGTGAGTTTCAAAAAGTAATTTCCTACGCCATTTAGCGCTAGTTCAATCATGTCCTCAAATTGCCCGGAAAAACTACCTAAGTCATAGTGGTAAATGCTGCGGCCAGATTCATTGAAAATATAGATCTGAGTGCGACCGGAGCCGGACAACCTGAACCTGAGTGAAAGTTTGTTGGCTTCCAGGTCTTTGGAAATCTGCACATCCTCAGCTAACAGGGTATTTTGCGAGGGAATTTCTATTCCTCTTTTCTTCAGGCTTTCGACATCGTCAACTGAAACCTCATCAAGGCTTATCGCCAGTTTTTCAAATGTCGGCGGCTGGCTGGAGACCCTGTCGGTTCGTCTTTCAGTCCGATAGCCTTCTACGCCTGGATAGCGACTAATAAAATTCTGCCTGTCATAACAATCGCAATCCGGGCAATTTTTAGTCTCTGCATACGAGCGAATAGGTTTTGAATTTTTGAAAATCTTTCCATCGCGTTCATATTCCACTACAATTTCATCGCCAGGCTTGAGCGCCGAAAGAGAAGCTGAGACATCCCGCCAATCAAGCATCTGGTAGCCATTGACAGTCAATATTTTATCTCCTTCTATTAGACCTAAATCTTCGGCTGTAGAGCCGCTGACCGGCCTGACGACGACTCCTTCCTGCCGGATATTGCCAATCTGATTAATGCCGAGAAACGACCGCTCGCAGTCGTTGAGATTTTCAGTTGGGTCAAGAGACCAATTGTCGAGGACTACTTTTACAGTATGTCTCTCCCCTTTGCGGAAAAAATGAACCTCTACTTCGTCGCCTGGCTGGTAATTAGATAAAATGCCGTCTAAACTTTGCTTCTCCCCGACCCTGTATTCGTCAATTCCATAAATGTAATCGAGCGGCTTAATGCCCGCTTTCCCGGCGAGGGAGTTTTTTTGAACGCGGGTCACATATCCGCCATATTGATTGTCAAGACTTAGTTTAGTAGCCTTTTCGCCGCTTATCCTTTCCGTATAAATGCCGAGGTAGCCGCGCATTGTGCGATTGGGCTGCTCCTGAAAAACATCCCTGAGCGATTCGAAGTCAATTTTTGTTCCCCTGTACCTCTCTTCCCAGTCAGCCGCTTTATTTTCAAAATAATTTTCTAAAATACCCGCTCGTCGCTCTAATTGCTCTGCTATTAATTCAGCCTGATCTGAGTAATAGCCGGCCTGCTCAGCTAATCTGTCAGCTATGTCAAAATATCTTTCTGAAAGTCGTTCCCATACGGTCTCCTGTGCAAAAGCGACAAGGACAAAGAGATGAAAACACAGCATCGTAAATAAAAGCTTCTTCATATTGGAAACAATTTGATTAAATATTAGAATAAAATTATCGATCTCGCATCGGATTTTGTCCTAAAGACAAGGCGGCATTTGCAGGGGTTGCATCAAGGTAGGGAATCCCTTCTTAATTTTGCAACTTCTTTAAAATTACTAAAAATAATCTGAGCTCTTATGTCCAATAGAATATTTCTCCTCCTCTTTCTATTCTTCGTCATTCTGTCTTCCTGTAAGACGAGCCAGCCGACGCGACCCCAGGAATACTACCAACAACTGAGTACAGAAGCGCCGCTCTCCTCCATCAACATCCCCATCAGAATCTATAAAGATGAATTGCTTCAAAGTATCAATCAGCAATTGGGGGAAGTGATTTATGCGGACAACAACATGGAGGACGACGGAATGGCGTTTCAGGCAAAAAAAAGAGAAGGCATCACTTTAAACATTGATGGTCAATTTATTAAATATCTAATTCCTCTCG
This sequence comes from uncultured Saprospiraceae bacterium, assembly GCA_964643005.1. Classification (GTDB taxonomy): domain Bacteria; phylum Bacteroidota; class Bacteroidia; order Chitinophagales; family Saprospiraceae; genus UBA6168. The sequence goes on from CAZXQI010000072.1 coordinate 9,791, forward strand.
ACCTGTGGATTAAGAAGGATGTGTTTTTATCCACCGTGGAGGCAGAAGGCTCTCTGGCGCTCGAATTTCAGACCCAGTACCAGATTCTGGAAGACTGGACGCTGGAGACGAAAACCACGGTCAGCAACTACAACTGGATCAAAAAACCGGTGGTAAAATTAGGTTTTGCCGAATTGCCCATCACTCCGATTGCCAACATCATCCTCAATCAGGCTAAGACTCAGTTGGCAGGCGCCATAGACGAGGAAGTAAAGGCGGCTTTTGACCTGAAAGCGAGCATGCAAAATGCCTGGAAGGAGATGAATGAGCCGTATCTACTGTCTCCAGAGTATCAGGCATGGCTGAGACTCCAGCCACAGTCTATGGAAATGACCCCGCTCACTGCTGTCGGGAATACCATCCAAAGTACGGTCACGGTTTTTTCCAGGCCATTGATTTCCATAGGAGAAAAGCCAAAAACTGAAAAACCCGGCTATCTGCCGGATTTTAAGCAAAGCGCGGGCGTACCGGACAATTTCAACTTATTTCTCGACACCTCTATCCCCTTCGGAGAAGCCCAAAGGATATCGAAACAAAACATGCAGGGCGAAGTCTTCAGCTACGGCAACAAGCAGGTGACGGTAGAAGATGTAGAGCTTTTCGGGCAGGGCAATAAGCTGGTCGTCAATACTAAACTGAAAGGCAGCTACAACGGCAATGTCTATCTCATCGCCCAGCCAAAATTTAATGACAAGCGAAATAAAATAGAATTAGCCGATGTGGATTTCGACTTCAGCACCCAAAAATCACTGCTGAAAAGCGCCAGTTGGCTATTTAAAGGTTCTCTGAAAAAGAAGGTGCAGGAGAATCTCAATTTTTACTTAGACTACAATCTGAAAGAAACAGAAGAGACGATCCGAAAAGAACTGGAAAATTATCCGCTGGCGCCCGGCATAAATCTCCGGGGCGCCCTCGACCAGTTAAGCGTTTCACATGTCTATGTCGCCGCAGACGCCATCCGGGTGCAGATCGGACTAAGCGGGAACCTAAACTTAGAAATCAAGGGCATTGGAAAGTGAGTCAGCCAAAATGTACCAGCTTAATTTTTTAATAAAAACACAATGGGAAAAATGGTTTTGTAGAATAAAAGAACAATAGGAAGCCATGATTTGATACAAAATACCAGCCTTCAAAAAAAGTTGGCATCTGATAAAAAAAACTAATGCTAAGTTTTCCTTTACCTTCAAATTCACGTATCTTGCCGACCTAAAACAACAAAACGATGTTGTTAACAAAATAACCACGCAAGTACGAACTTCCATGTTTTGACTCAACATTTCGAACGTTAGGGAGTGATTTGGAATGCGACTAGGGCGGGCTTCAGCTGTTGACTTGTCCGGCTTTTTCCCGACTCTTAAAGCAGAGTTGGCAAAAACGAGAAGATTACTGAAATCATTCCGACTACCCTATACCTGTTTTTTAGGGGTCTAAAACGCCTCTTGTACTTGTGTGGCTTTTTTATTTCGAATTATTGGCCTTTCGGTTCAGATTGCCCGTCCATTTTTTTCTCTCCCTTTTTTTCAAAAAAATAAAATACCCCGCTCATCGCTTTCTTTGTAACTTTCAGCCTCAACACTGATATAATTTTTTCATTAAAAATCGAAATTCATGGAAGACTTGATGTTTCTCTTAGTTCCCATTGTACTTGTATTGCTGATTATCTCCTCAGGTCTGTTCACGGTGAAGCAGCAAACTGCCGTTGTCGTCCAGCGCTTTGGCAAGTTTCATAGCATTCGCCAGGCCGGCCTCCAGTTCAAAGTCCCAATGATTGACACAGTGGCCGGACGCATCAGCCTGAAAATTCAACAGCTCGACGTTCCCGTAGAGACGAAAACCAAAGACGATGTATTCGTGAGTCTGAAAGTCTCAGTTCAATTCCGCATCAATGAAGATTCTGTTTACGACGCCTTCTACAAACTGCAAAACCCTTTCGAGCAGATGTCGGCTTATATTTTCGACGTGGTAAGGGCGGAAGTTCCAAAGATGAAACTCGACGACGTTTTTGAAAGGAAGGACGATATCGCCGTTGCCATTCGCAGCGAGTTAGACGAAGCCATGTCGGAATATGGCTACTTTATTGTTAAAGCTCTCGTCACCGATATTGACCCGGCGTCGGAAGTGAAGCAGGCCATGAACCATATCAACGCCGCTGAGCGCCGCAAAGCCGCCGCCGAATACGAAGGCGAAGCCGAGAAAATCCGCATCGTCGCCAAGGCCAAAGCTGAAGCAGAAAGCAAGCGCCTACAGGGTCAGGGTATCGCAGACCAGCGGCGGGAAATTGCCAGAGGACTGGAGGAGAGTGTCGGCACGCTCAATTCGGTCGGCATCAATCCACAGGAAGCCTCCTCCCTCATCGTCATCACCCAGCATTACGATACTTTGCAATCACTGGGAGAAAATTCAAAGAGCACTTTGATATTATTGCCTAACTCCCCCAATGCAGCCAGCGATATGCTGTCGCAAATGGTCACATCTTTTATTGCGACCAACGAACTCGGCGAGCAGATGAAGGAGAAAACACCGCTTCCTTCCAAGCCGCCTTTACTGGCTAATAAATAGAAAAACTCTACACAGGCTGCGATCTATCATTTTTCATACCGGAGCCGGTTCAGGGGTGATTTACATGGATTTAATTCAACCAATGGACCGGCTCTTTTTATTTTCCTCATTTTCTTAGAACTAATCATTTAGCCGCCTGTTTTGCCAGAAAATTTTACCGCATGCAAAATCAGTGGATCCTACTTCCTTTCTCTATGTTATTTGGTCTTACCGCCTGTTTCAATCAAAACACCATGAAGTCCAAACCTGACAACGCCAACTCTCACAAGTCTTTTTACGAATTCAAAATGCCCGCTCTCCAAACCGGAGAAATGATTGATTTCCAACAATTTAAAGGGAAAAAACTCGTGCTGCTCAACGTGGCTTCCAAATGTGGATTCACTCCGCAGTACGCCGATTGGGAAAAATTTTACGAAGAACACAAAGACAACATCCTCGTGTTAGGTTTTCCAGCCAATAACTTTATGGGGCAAGAACCCGGTTCCAATGAAGAAATCGCCTCTTTTTGTCAGCAAGACTACGGCGTCACGTTTCCCATGTTTGAAAAAATCAGCGTGAAGGGCGGGAATCAGCATCCTCTTTACAGATGGCTGAGCGACAAATCCCTCAACGGCTGGAACGAGCAAAAACCCAGTTGGAATTTCTGCAAGTACGTCGTTGACGAAAATGGCGAGTTGACCAATTTCTTCGCCTCTGCCATCAAACCGGACGATCCTGAGTTCCGGAAAGCGGTGGGGCTTCCATAAAAAAGCGCTTCCGTAAAGACATTCGGAAGCGCCTCATTTAAATTCTTCTATGAAAACAATTCTATTACCAAAGGAGTCTTAGCCGCCTGCGCATTTTTTCTAAACGACCGTGTAGTTGGCTTCGTCTAATTTGGCATGAGCGGCAGCTAAGCGCGCAATTGGAACCCGGGGTCCCGAGCAGGAAACATAATTTAGTCCGATGTGGTGGCAGAACTTAATGGAGTCAGGCTGGCCGCCCTGTTCGCCGCAAATTCCTATCTCCAAATCAGGCCGACTGCGCCGCCCCCAAAGTACGGTAATTTCCATCAGCTTTCCTACCCCGCCCACGTCGAGCACTTCAAACGGATTGTCGCGCAGCACGTTCATTTGCTGATAAAATGGCAAAAACTTATTCTCCGCATCTTCGCGACTAAAGGAGAAAGTCGCCTGGGTCAGGTCGTTGGTGCCAAAAGAGAAGAACTCTGCGATTTTGGCTAATTTCTCCGCTTTCATGCAGGCGCGCACCACTTCTATCATGGAGCCGAATTTAAAATTCAGTTTCATTTTCTTTTCTGCCTCCAACTTCTCGCGCAACTCATCCACGAACACTTTCACGTGCTCTAATTCTACAGCCGTACAGACCTGGGGAACCATGATTTCAGGGTGAACTTCCACACCTTCCTGCTGACATTCTGCCACAGCTTCGAGTACGGCCTGAATCTGCATCTTGTAAATCTCCGGATAAGTCAAGCCTAAGCGGACGCCGCGATGGCCCAGCATTGGGTTCACTTCATGCAGTTCCCTGATTTTTTTCAGCATCCGCTCCTTTTTGGCGATGGCCTGGCGCACCAGATCGGCGCCGGTCATGGTAAAGGGACTGGGATATTTTTCTTTGAGTTCTTCCTCAGCTTCGAGCAGGCGCAGCGTCCCGTAGAGATTGTTCACACCGTCAATCGTGGTCTTCAGGTGATTGAGATGTTCCAATTCCGACACGACGGTCTCGGCATTGGGCAAAAATTCGTGAATGGGCGGATCGAGCAAGCGCACCGTCACCGGACGGGGCGCCATCGCTTTGAATACTCCTTTGAAATCTTCTTTCTGAATAGGCTCCAGCCTGTCAAGGGCTGCCTGGCGCGCTTCCAATGTTTCCGCCAGAATCATATCAATGACGATGGGCAGGCGATCTACATCATTGAACATGCGCTCGGTGCGGCACAGCCCGATACCCATGGCGCCAAATTCCAAAGCCTTCTTAGCAGCCTCCGGCGTATCGGCGTTGGCATAGACTTTCAGTTTGGCCACTTTATCCGCCCAGCCCAGCAGCGTTTTTAGATCCTTTGAAAATTCAGGCTCTACGGTGGGTACTTCTCCCTCGTACACCGTGCCGGCGCCGCCGTCAATGGTAATCAAATCTCCTTCTCTCAGCACCCGTTCGCCGATGATTGCCTGGCGAAGCTTGACATCCACGGCAATCCCTTCAGCGCCTGCGACGCAGGGTTTTCCCATGCCTCTGGCCACGACGGCGGCATGGGAAGTCTTCCCTCCGCGGCTCGTCAAAATACCCTGAGCGGCAAAGAATCCGTGAATGTCTTCGGGCTTTGTTTCTTCCCGGACTAATATCACCTTCTGCCCGGCCTGCCCCAGTTGCTCTGCCCTGTCGGCGTCAAAAACGCAATGGCCGGAGGCGGCGCCTGGCGAGGCAGGCAGACCCTGTGCGAGAGGTTCAGCTTTGTAATTGGGATCGAGTCGCGGATATAGCAATTGGTCGAGCATTTCCGGTTTAATACGCAAAAGCGCCTGGTCTTTTGTAATCAGGCCTTCCCCGGCCATTTCGACAGAGCTGCGCACCATGGCGGCAGCGTTCATCTTTCCGTTGCGGGTTTGCAGACAGTAGAGGATTTGCTTTTCAATGGTGTATTCAAAATCCTGCACCTCGCCATAGTGGCCTTCCAATTTCTGGCGCAGGTCTTCCAACTGCCTATACATTTCTGGCATTTCCTTCGCCATCTCCGCCACGGGTTTTGGCGTGCGGATGCCGGCCACCACGTCTTCCCCCTGCGCATTGACGAGGTACTCGCCGAACATCTCGTTTTCCCCGGTGCCAGGGTCGCGGGTGAAGCCCACGCCGGTAGCGCTGTCGTTGCCCATATTGCCAAAGACCATCGCCACTACGCTGACGGCGGTGCCGTTGGCCATGGCAGGGGTGATTTTAAATTCCCGACGATAATCCACAGCGCGCCTGCCCATCCACGAATTGAAGACGGCTTTAACGGCAATCTCCAATTGCTCATAGACATCTTCGGGGAAGGGTCGCCCCGTGTTCTTTTCGACTACTTCCAAAAAGCGCTCGCTGATATCTTTCAGGTCGCTGGCGCTCAAATCTACATCCACTTTCACGCCGGCAATCTTTTTTACGACTTCAAACTCTTCATCAAATTTTTCATCAGGCACGCCGAGCGCCACTTTTCCAAATAATTGAATAAAACGCCGGTAAGCGTCGTAGCCGAAGCGCTCGTTTTTCGTCTGGGCAATCAGGCCGGGAAGCGTTTTCTTATTTAAACCTAAATTCAAAATGGTGTCCATCATCCCGGGCATGGAGATGGCCGATCCGGATCGCACCGAAACAAGAAGGGGATTTTTTGCATCGCCAAAGCCTTTGCCCGTATCCTTTTCGACTTCGGCAATATAGCTATGCACATCCTCCATTAAATCTTTGGGCAGCTGCCGCTCTGCATGATTCAGATAGGCAAGGCAGGCTTCGGTAGAAATGACGAACCCGGGAGGGACGTTCAGACCTATTTGCGTCATTTCGCAAAGGTTAGCTCCTTTCCCACCCAGTAAATGCTTGTTTTTTCCATCGCCTGTTTTGAAGGAAAACACAAACTTCTCCTGTTGTTGGGAGGATTCTTTTGACATACTTTTGTCGGCTGTTTTTTTGCTCATATTGAAAATATTTTTTGTAAAAATTGCTTCCGTCGAGCATTCTACCGATGATAGAAATCAAGCGTTAAGGTAATGAAAATCATTAGATTCTGCGCTGATAAAATGGAGAATCATCAAAATCTGCGCTTGCCGATAAAAACTAAACCAGTCTTTGGATTATGCGTTTCAGTTCTGTGGAGGTGCAAAGGGGTTTCCTCCCTTCCATTTTTTTAAAAAAATAAAAAATCTCAAATATGGATCTCAGCTTAATGCGGGAAGAATTTATCTCCAGACCTTTGGATCAAAAGGATCTCGATCTGAATCCGTTTAGGCAGTTTGAACGCTGGTTTAAGGATACGGAGAGAGCGGGCTACCACATGCCCAACGCTATGACGATCGCCACCGTTTCAGCAGACGGCCAGCCCAGCATGAGGATGGTTTTATTAAAATTTTACGACGAGCGGGGATTCGTCTTTTATACCAACTATGGCAGTAAAAAGGCGCATGATATTGAGCTAAATCCAAAAGTGGCGCTGCACTTTCCCTGGCACGACATTTACCGACAGGTAAGGATTACGGGCAAGGCCGAAAAGATCCCTGCCACAGAATCTCTGAAATACTTCCTAACTCGTCCAAAGGACAGCCAGATCGGCGCCTGGGTCTCCAACCAGAGCCAAGTCATCTCCTCCCGCCAGTTGCTCATGTCCGAGTTTGAAAAGTTGAAAAAGAAATTTTTCAATAAAGAAGTGCCCCTACCCTCTTTCTGGGGCGGCTATCGGATCGTGCCGGATAGTTTTGAGTTTTGGCAGGGTCAGGAAAGTCGCCTCCACGATCGCTTTTTGTACACCCGGCAGGAAGGCGGCTGGACGATAGAGCGGCTGGCGCCCTGATCAGCTTCTCGCTTTCTCCCATTCCCAGGCCGTCCTCATGATTTCTTCTATGTCTCTGACAGGCTCCCAGCCGAGGATTCGCTCAGATTTTTCCTTGTTGGCATAGATGGCGATCACGTCTCCAGCGCGGCGGGAGCCGATGGCGTAGTTCAGTTTTTGACCGGTCACTTTTTCAAAAGCGCGCACCGCCTCTAAGACTGTCGCTCCTTCACCGATGCCCACATTGAAGACTTCGCAGGATTTGGCGTCCGCATTTTTCATCAAATATTGCAGGCATTTTGTGTGGGCATTGGCTAAGTCCATGACGTGAATATAGTCCCTGATGCAACTGCCGTCGCGGGTCTCGTAGTCGTCGCCAAACACGGTCATGCTCCTGCGCTTGCCGATAGCCGTCTCGGTGATGACGGGCACGAGATTGGTCGCCTTGTTGCGGGGAGATTCGCCAATGAGCGCACTCTCGTGGGCGCCCGCCGGATTGAAATAGCGAAGTAAAATAGCCTTCACCGCCGGGGTCGTTTTGGTAAAATCTTCAATCATCTTTTCGCCCATCTGCTTGGTGCGGGCGTAGGGGCATTCCGGTTCTTTAAACGGCGTCTGCTCGGTGACGGGCAATTCGTCGGCATTGCCATAGACGGAACAACTCGAAGAAAAGATGAAGTTGGGGACGCCAAACTCCTGGGCGCAACTCAGGACGTTCACCGTGCTTTCATTGTTATTGTGAAAATAGCGCAGCGGTTGAAAGACGGATTCCTCCACGCTTTTCAAAGCTGCAAAGTGAATAATGCCCACCAGATCCGGGTTTTTTTCAAAAACCTTTCGGGTTTTAGATAGGTCGCATAAATCCAACCTGTAATTTCGCACGCTCCTTCCGGTAATTTTTAGAATACCCCGCAGGGCTGATTCGTCCGAATTGGAAAGGTTGTCAATGGAAATGACATCGAAGCCGTTGTCTATCAAATCAACTATGGTGTGGCTGCCGATATAACCGCAGCCGCCGGTAACAAGCACCTTTTTCATGGAGTCGGAAGTTTTTTCTCAGAAAGGAATACCGCGAAGGAGCAAAGGCCCTGGCTCGTTCTCAGGTCTGATTTTTTCAATTGAGCTGCAAAATTAACCGCATATTCTATTTATCAAAAAAATCAAAGTCGCATGCAGGAAATCGAACTCATTCCCGAACTGTTAAAAATTGCCCGGAAGGCGGGCGATGCCATTTTAGATATTTACCACAATTTTGAAAATATAGAGCTGGAGCAAAAAGAGGACAAGTCGCCGCTCACCCTCGCCGATCGAACTTCCAATGACCTGATTTGCAGGGCTTTGGAAAACCTGCCTATTCATTATCCCATCATTTCAGAAGAAAATAAAACATTGCCCTGGGAAGTACGCCAAACCTGGACGCACTGCTGGTTAGTGGATCCCTTAGACGGCACCAAAGAATTTATCAAACGCAATGGCGACTTCACCGTCAATATCGCCTTAGTGGAAAACGGCAGTCCCGTCCTCGGCATCGTGCATGTACCCGTATGGGACGAATTGTGCTGGGCGGTCAAAGGTCATGGCGCCTTTTTAATTAAGAAGGGCGTGCAAATGCCCATCGAAGCGGCCGATTTTTCGGAGAGCGACCCTGGCCTGGCCATCGTCTGCTCCCGGTCTCACCTGACCAAAGAGACGGAAGATTTTATGGCCAGATACAAAGAACCTCAACTTGTCTCAAGAGGTAGCGCCCTTAAATTTTTGCTGCTCGCCAAAGGGGAAGCGCATATCTACCCCCGCATTGCGCCGACCATGGAATGGGACACCGCCGCCGCCCAAATTGTCCTGGAAGAGGCCGGCGGCAAAGTGCTATTCTTCGACTCTGGTAAGCCTATGATCTACAATCGGGAAAATCTGCGCAACCCTGCCTTTGTGGCCTACGGAAGGGTAAGGCAATAGGAACTCCTGCCGGAAAATCGCAGGCGAATCGCATTTATCTAAAAATACAAAAGGCTAAAGCGCCAGAATTGGCGCTT
>CAZXQI010000073.1:0-18857 GCA_964643005.1 uncultured Saprospiraceae bacterium
CTCTATCCTCTATTCATTGACGGCAGACTTATCGCCGATTTAGATGGAAGTTTTATAGGGGGCGCATGGAATATGGGAAAGAATTCCGAAATATTCTTAGCGGGTAAGACGTATAGTTTCCGAAACTTTGGCCTGGATGGAACGGTCATTCAAAGCGCCGTACGGACGGGCTATGCAACCTGCTGCCGATGGAATGGCATTCGTTCCAATCTCGCCACTTCTATAGACTTGCGCAATGCTACAATAAAAGACGCCAAGTATGCTATTCGCTACGTCGGGAAAAAAATAAACGAAGACGGATTCGTAACGCCCCCAAACGTCTATCCGAAGATAAAGAGCCAGGGCGCCACTTTTCTAAATAATCTTTTCGGCATCAAGTCGGAATATCAGTACGTGGTATTCACGGACTTTAGAAATAACACCATGAACGGTGTCGATGTGCCGCATGTCTGCGGTTGCGACGCCGTAAATGCCATTGATTTTAGGGGCATTAATGATGGAATGGCAATCAACATCGTTCCATCAGTTTACGAGGATTACAATAACCACATCTGGAACTACGAGCAGGGATTCCACTTTGACAATGCCAGTTTGAAAGTAAGAGGCTTCGTAATTGACTCCTTAAGAAATTATGACGATATAATTACCGATTTTATACCAAAAGCGCAAAACAATCCTTCCGGCTTTGGCGCTATTGGAATTGATTTCATTAATAACCAGTACATGTCCAGTTTAAACCTGGATTTCATGAAATTTATGGACTTTGAGGCGCTGAAAGCCAAAGCAGTTGCGGTACGAGATAGCATCATTGTTGGTCATCACACCCTGACTGCCGAGGCGTCTTCACTTGGGAGTATCAGTGCTTCTGGGCTCGCCGGGGGATATGAGATGTCTTTTGGCAGTTTAGGTAATTTAAAAGGTACGATCAGCAACAACGTCGTCTCTACCAATGGCGGGCCTTATGGTTTCGGCATTACGGGCAAATTCCTGTCTCACTACAATAATTTAGAGGTGAAAAAGAACAAATTTAACATCAACTCAGGTAGCATTTCCACCTATAATGGAGGCGTTTACCTCAACGGCGTCAATGGTTGGAACCAGTCTTTTGACATTTATAAAAACGACATTGAAATAAGTCTTGCTAAAGGCCCGGGTATCGGTATTGCTCATGCTTATAATTCAAAGATCAGAAACAATACCCTCACTAACTCTACTCTGGCGCCTGGTATTCTATTGCTGGGAGGAGGAGATGCTTTGGTAAAATGCAATGATATTCAATGGAAGCAAACTGGCATTTCTGTGCAACATTCCGTCCAAAACACTTATACCGGCAATAGTTTTCTCGCAAACAAAACCGATATTGAGTTCATGGGCAACTTAATGGGAGCAAACGGCACTCTGATTCAGTGGAACACCTTCGACAACAGCATAGGCCCAAGCCTCTATTACTACAATGGAACTATCACGGGTAAACAAACCCATAATCGCTACAATAAATGGCTGACACAAACGCCCGGTGGTGTAGAGGCAAAACATGGCGGTACTCCACTTCAGGTAAGCCAAAGTGCAATTAATTACCCCCTTGGCGAATTACTTGGTCATGATATGCATCCGAATAGCTTTCCGAACCTTCTTTTTAACGAGGCAGGTAGCAGCACAATTAAGAAAATCCCTTTTGCCTACTGTAATGAAATAGATCCTGATGTCCCTGATGGGTTAACGAACTCAGACGACGAGTGGGATTTGCTGGTACAGGATACCGGCTGGCTATCGGGACTGACGGATGCTGAGCGGGTTCATGCGCAGCAGGAACTTTACGGGCTGTTACTGGAGAACCCCGACTGGCTGACGGGTCATGCCGGACTTTCCAGCTTCAAATTGTCGAAGACCGCAGGTTTTGTCGGCCAGAGCGAGTCGCTAAAGCACGACTGGCAGGCGCTGCTATCCCAGGTATATCACGACAGAGAAAGCCTCCAACCAACTTATAATCTTCTGGATTCGCTGTCGGAATTTTCTCAGGAGTTGCTGTACGCCGTACATGCCGACACGAGTCTGTTCGATTCGCTGGGCGCCACCCTTTCTAACCTGTTGACAACCAGAGATTCTCTGATTAGCCTGATCAACCACTCCGACTCCCTGCTCCTGATGGCCATACAGGACTCCGTCGGCGTACTGCTGTTAAAAAATGCTGCGCTGGACGACGGTGAATGGTATGAGTGGTGCGAAAAGCGCTATAACGAAATTGGCCTGAACTGGCTGGGAGGCGTTACGCCCGACAGCGCGGCTATCACCGATATTCGTCAAATTGCCCAGTCCTGCATACGCCACGGCGGGCGGGCTGTACTCGGCGCCCGTGGACTTTGCGCCACCTGGCTCAGGGAATACTACGACGAGGACGGCTGTATAGACGCAGTGCAGGAGCGCAGCGCAGCGCAGGAGACTGATGCCCTCTCGAATGTTGAGTTGCAACTTGTTCCCAACCCGGCTAACGACAGGATACAACTGTATTTCAGGGGAGAGCAGTCTGGCGATTGGAGTATTCGAATATACTCCCTGAGCGGACGGGAAGTTTATGCCGGGCAGGCTCCCTCCGACGGCGAGCTGATCATTCAGACGGGAACCTGGTCCAATGGCCAATACCTTATCAAAGCCGCTAAGGGGAACCAGTTCATTTCCCGCAGTTTCATAATCCAGCATCCATAATATTTGTTAATGGGAAGCGGCAGTCTAAACGCAGGCTGCCGCTTCCATATAATCCTTTTATCATGAAAAAGCTACTTCTACACAGCATGTATTTAATAATGACCCTTGTTGGAATTGGCCAGCCGGTGGCAGGTCAGCAATATGACAGGCATTGGATAGGACGTGTGTCTATTGAGAATGGGAGTGCGTATGCGCATGCATTTATGCAATTTGGAACAGACAGCATCCGATACATAGAGACGGATAAATCTACAATGCGTATCGGAGCCGGCACATTTGCCATAAGCAATGCGGCAGGAGAGCTACAATTCTATACCAATGGCAACGTAATAGCCTCCTGGGATAATACCATCATGGAAGGTGGTAAAGGGTTCAATGAGGGATCTATTTATAGCGACTTTAAGTCTAATGTACATCCGGATTTTCCAGACACTACCTGGAATACTGCATATTTTGAATTTTCCTATTTTGTTATACCGGATGAGGATGACGATCAGGTCTATTATATGATACATGGCCTTATTAAGTCACCTGCTGATTATTCTAAAAAGATGCAGATCAGCAAGATAGACATGTCTGCCAACAATGGAAAGGGAAAGGTCGTTTATAAGAACCGCTACTTTGACGAAGACGATACCCTTCCCAGCTTTCGGCTTATTCGCCACGGCAACGGCAGAGACTGGTGGGTAGTGATGCGAAAACCCGAGGGATTGTCCTATAGATCTGTTCTATTGCGCAAGGATTCGGTAGTGCAGGTCGTCGTCAGTTCTATCCCTCAGCTTGATTCGGATTATGATGAATATGATTACATGTGCATGAAATATAATTTTATTGACGAAGCTCCGGATGGCAGCACCCTGGTGGATAACAATGGCTATGCAAAGCTAAAGATTATCTACTTTGACAGGTGCAGCGGAGAGGTGTCGCTGATTGATACCCTAAGCCTTGGCACCCATTATAACTATCATCCTTATAACTGGGGCACTTACTATGGCTTCCAAATCTCTCCTTCGGGTCGCTACCTGTATGGCGCCGGTTACACGGCGTATTATGCCCAGTGGGATTTGGAGGCGCCCGATATAGGCGCCTCCAGAGTCCAATTAGGAGGGAAGCCTTTAGTTTTTCAAGATAACTACCTAAACTTGAAAAATCCAATCCAGGAGGGGGCTCCTGCTACAATCTTTTCCCTGGGCCCTGATGGTAAGGTATATGCCCTTACAAATAAGTATCACAACGTCATAGAGCATCCCGACGAGCCAGGCGAGGCCTGCGGATTTTGTCTGGCGTCGGATTTTGCTCCCGAGTCCTGTTTGGGTCTCAGCAAGCCGGTCTATGATTTATTTACTCCCAAGTACCCCAACTACCGCCTCGGCCCCTTAGAGGGCAGCGGCTGCGACACCCTGCTCAGCGAAGTGGTCGCGCCTTTGCGCCCCGGCAGGGGCTATTCCATAGAGGTATCGCCCAATCCAGCCCTCAGTCAGGCGCATGTAGCCATCACCCTGCCCCGCTTCAGCAGTAGCGGCGGCGCCGGCCTGCAGGTCGCAGATATGCTGGGGCGCATCATATACACGCACCAGTTCCCTCCCTACGCCTATATCCACAGCATAGACGTACAGAGCTGGCCTCCCGGCGCCTATACTATCATCCTGACGGAGCAGGGCCTCCCGCGGGCTACGGCGAGGCTGATGGTAGGAGGGCGATAAGCGCGATTAGAAGGTTTTGCTTTTTGACGACAGAGGGCGCAGGCGATGGCTGGCGCCCTCTGTTGCTTTTGAGCGGGGACTGCTGCCGGGCTGGCTATTTTGGTTTTGTAGATGTCTCGTTTATGAAGAGGGAAGTGGATGAGGATGTATTTCAGAAAAATAACGAGACTCGCACAAGGATCGAACTACTTCTATTGCGACCCAGCATCTGATAGCCGGATTCAGATTGATAGACAAGTCTTAAACTTCACCGGTCGGGATAGCTATGGCTTTGCTGCTATTTCCGATGCAATCCCGAAAGGGGGCAGGCCTTCTTCCATTCTCTCTTTTTGCCCTGAAAAAAGGGCATTCAAAATTTTAACTGTGCGCCATTTGATAAAATGGTATTTTTGTTGCCTGACATTCAGAAATTCCAAAAAGAAAATAATTGAAAGAAAAAATGTCCAATCTCACTCGTTTATGAGAAAAGTAAATACTTCTATCCTTTTTCTATTTTTTGTGACGCTGGCTACTGCTCAGGTGGACATTGACGATATTTTTATAGAATCCAGCCCTTCCCTTTGCAGCCCCGGCGTCGTCAACAGATCCCCAGGCAAAGGCGCCGCTCTTACCTACTCTTTTAACGGGGATTATAAAATACGTCCTCCCCATGCTGAAAACCCCAGCAAGGTGAAGCGAGACGAGCGCTTTGACGCCCAATTGAAAATCCCTATTTCCCGTTCTCCGCGTTTTAAATTTTTACTGGGTTTCCAATACACCATGGAGCGCTATCATTTTGATAAAATAATCCCTGAAAATTACCCGCTTTTCAAACGCCTGAACGAAGCGACCCTTAGAAACACGAGCGTCAATGCGCAGGCAGTTTTTCCCATCAACAATAAATACTACACTTCCTTTCGCCTCAGCGCCAATTGGCAGGGAGATTATCAGAGCGTTGCCACTTTGGACAATCGCTTTGCCGTTTACCGGCTCACCGGGATTTTTGGCGTCAAAAAGCGGGACGATCTCGAGTATGGATTTGGGCTGATGGTGAATAAGGGTTTCAGAAATAATTCCGCGATGCCCTTTGGGTTTTACAACCGGTCTTTTGACGAGCATTGGGGCATCGAGGCAATCCTGCCCGCCAGCGTCAAAGCCAGATATAATTTCTCTGAAAAAAGCATGCTTTTGATGGGCACTGAATTTTCCAGCCAGACTTATGCAATGGCCGTTTACGAACCCACGACAAACCCCTTCTTTGTCAATGGCGTGGCAAAGGCGCCGTACCATTATCACAGAGCCTCCCTCGATGCCGTCGCTACTTATTACCGGCAATTGACCGAATGGAGCTGGATTCAGGTGAAATGTGGGTATTCCTTCAAACTCAAATCGCAGGCGAGGGATTTGCCGGAAAAAATCACTTACGACCTGAAGTCTTCCAACAATGTTTTGGGAATGGTCAGCCTGTTCCTTTCTCCCCCTAAGAAGTATAGATTATAGCTTCCCGGCGTCGGCCGACCGATATCGGCGAGTTGGAGGGACGTTTTTACTGCCTGTATAAGGCTAAGTATTTTGCCACGTATTTCCCAATCACGTCGAATTCCAGATTGACGCAGGCGCCTGCTGCCATGGTTTTGAAATTGGTATGCCCGAAGGTATAAGGGATGATGGCCACAGAAAACCTAACCGTGCCGCCGGACTCTCCCTCCGGCTTTATGACGGTCAGACTCACCCCGTTGATGCAGACAGAGCCTTTGTCCACCAACAGGTATTCCGGCTGAAAGGCGTATTCAAAATGAAAGACATGGCTCCCATCTAACTCTTCCACTTTTGTGCAAATGCCCGTCGCATCCACGTGCCCCTGCACTAAGTGACCGTCTAAACGGGCGTGAACCTGCATGGCTCGTTCCAGATTGACGATATCTCCTTCCCTTAAATGGCCGAGATTGCTCCGGATCAGCGTTTCACTGACGGCAGTGACGGTGTGCGCAGCCTCTTCTAAGGCTACTACCGTCAGGCAGACGCCGTTGTGCGAAACGCTTTGGTCTATGGATAACAGGGGAGAGATGTCAGAAGCTATGGTAAAATGGATGTTACTCCCTTCCTTTCGGATGTTTTTAACCCGCCCCAGGGTTTCTATAATTCCAGTGAACATGAACAGGTGTTTTATTTTGGAAGTGAAATTATAAACAACAGTCGGAAGCGATTGGTTAAAAAGCCTTTTCCCTGGCCTGGAGGATATGTCGTCGGGGGTGGCTACTGTGAAAGTGAAGCTGACGACTTCCTATCATCAGGCGCTTTAAGGGTCATAACCGCCGCAATATTGCGGACATCCGTTCCCCTGCTTTGGAGGAGCCAGGGGAAGCCGCCCCGCCAGGCGTCACCGTTCATTGCGGGGCAAAAAAAAATGAAGGGCGCCACGTTTGGCGCCCTCCATTTATATTCATTCGCTAAGAAATACAGAAAAACATTGTTTGTGGCTCTAATTTGAATACATTTTACCGGAACAGGAAGTAGTGTCTGCAAACCGTGAAAACGAGTAGATGACTGGAAACAAAAAATAGAAATTACAATTCCGTTGTTAAGCCTGTCGCTGGCGGACAGCCTCAAATAAAACGATGGCGGCGGCGGTTGAAACATTCAAAGAATCAACCTGCCCGGACATGGGAATGATGATGCGCTCCTCCGCCTGCTCTACCCAAAAGGAGGAAATGCCGCCGGCTTCCGCTCCCAAAACGAAGGCGAGAGCCTGGTTCAGGTTGCAGGAATAAACGGAGCGGGCTGCCTCCAGCCAGGTGGCAAAAATGCGAATCCCGTTTTTCTTCAGCCAGTCTGCCGCCTCCTGAGAAGAAAGGGTGACGACGGGCGTCGTAAAAACCGCTCCTAAGCTCGCCCGAATGACGTTTGGGTTGAACACCTCCGTCTGAGGGTCGCAGACAAACACTGCATCCACGCCCGCAGCATCGGCAGTGCGGAGAACAGCGCCGAGGTTGCCGGGCTTTTCAACGCCTTCCAATACGAGCAACAGCGGCCTTTCCCTTAATTGCAAATTTTTGAGGAGAAACTCCTTTTGTTTAAAAATACCCACCACATTGGGTACGCCGCTTCGGTAAGCTATTTTTTCAAAAATGGGCGTCGTAACGGAAATAATATCTGTGGAAGTAGTGCCGGCCTTTTTCAATAAAAATTCTATCGTGGCGGGCGGCGTAATCCTTTCATCAAAAAGCAAAGCCCCGGCCTCGAATCCGTTGTCTAAGGCAAGTCCGATCTCTCTGATTCCCTCAGCTACAAAAAGCCCCTGCGTCTTTCGCTCCCGCGGCTTGGCGCCCAACAGGATAATATTTTTAATCACAGGGTTTTGCGTACTGGTCAAATGCCGGGTAATGTTCATCATCCATCTATTTTGATCCTCGCTCCGCATCCCATCTAACATAGAACTGCGATTTAAGACAGCCGATTTAAAATATTATAAGCCGCCCTTCCAGCCCCTCTGCCAGGAGGGTCTCTTCAAAAAAAATCAAAAATCAAAAATCAAAAATCGCCTGGCTTAAATCGTCCATCAAAAAAGGAAAAGCTCCTTCCATTCCAAAAGCCAAAGGGAATCAAAATCAAAAATCAAGAATCGTCCATCAAAAAGGAAAAAGCCTCATTCCATTCCAAAAGTCAATTAAGACAGCCGATTAAAAACATCAGAAGCCCGGGCATTCCACATTCGTCACCCTCCAACTACCGCCTGCATGAGATAAGCGCAAATCAGGCCGCCATAAGTTCCGAGCGCATAGCCGAGCACGGCGAGCAATACGCCCACCGGAGCCAGAGCCGGACTAAAGGCAGATGCCACGATAGGCGCAGAAGCGGCTCCGCCGATATTGGCCTGTGAGCCGACGGCCAGAAAGAAAAACGGCGCTTTTATGACCTTGGCCACGACGATCATGACTATGGCGTGGATCATCATCCAGACGACGCCCACAGCAAATAAGCCGATATTATCGAAGACCTCCCGCAGATTCATGTGCATGCCGATAGTGGCGACGAGGATGTAAATAAACACGCTGCCCCAGTTAGAAGCGCCGACGCCTTCCAATTTTCGGGCTTTTGAAAAAGAGAGCGCCAGTCCTATGGTGGTGGCGATCACGACGATCCAGAAAAAGCCGTTGATGACGGAGTCCAGCCTCGCCGCCTTCAAAGCCTCTCCGTAATTGTCTTTTAGAAAAGGGACGATGGAATCGGAAACCCAGTGAGAGAGAGCCACCCCGCCAAAGGCGATGCCGATGATGATGAACATATCGCGGGTGGAAGGTACCTTTTCGATGCTGGATCGGTAAGCCGAAATTTGTTGTTTCAGGTGCTCGATAGCGGAGTTATCGGCTTTCAGCCATCTGTCTAAGCGGTCGGAAATTCCCGCTCCATACAGCAGGAAGGCCATCCAGATATTTGCCACTACGACGTCCACGACGACCATAGTGCCAAAAAGAGAATCGTTGACTTCAAAGATCTCCTTCATGGCCGCCTGGTTGCCGCCGCCGCCTATCCAGCTTCCGGCGATGGTGGAAAGACCTCTCCACAGCTCGTCCACGCTGGCCGGAATCAGCGTTGGCGGCAGAAGTTGCGTGACTGCCAGAAGCGCAATAGGGCCGCCGAGGATGACGCCGATGGTTCCCGCCAAAAACATGATGCCCGCCTTTGGCCCCAATCTGATGATGCCTTTGAAATCAATGCCTAAGCAGAGCAGCAGCAAACTGGCGGGGAGCAGATAGCGGGACGCCACAAAATAGAGCATGCTTTCGTGCTGATAACTGCCGTATATCTCTTTGCCAATGCCGTTTTGGGCGAGCCATTCTTTCATTTCGAGGAAGGTGGGATTGACGGGCGGCGTATGCCCCATTTTTTGCAACTCTACTATCAGGCTGTTGTCAAACCATTCGGGAGCGATTAGTCCCAATGGCCACTGCAATAATGCCGGCACAAAGTAGCACAACACTAAGGTCGGCACGATGCCGTAAAATTTTTGCCAGGATTTGAGTTTGGAAGTGTAGAAAATGGTTGCCAGCACCACCGTGAGCAGGCCGAAGACAACGGCGTCGTTTGTAAATAAAGGCTCCATGAAAGTTGGTCGTTGTTTCTTTTAGGTATTGAAAGTTTTCCATTGGTTGACTGAGACGGGGTCAAAGATAGTAGTTTGAGTGAAAACGGCTACTTTTGACGCCTTACTCAGACTTGACCTATCATTTGCACATTATGAAAAATCATCGGGATTTTATGCTGGAAGCCATTCGACTGGCTAAAGAAGGAATGAGGCGCGGAGAAGGCGGCCCCTTCGGCTGCGTCATTGTTAAAGACGGAGAAATCGTCGGCAGAGGAAATAACCAGGTGGTCGGTTCCAAAGACCCGACAGCCCACGCCGAAATGATAGCCATTCGCAACGCCTGTCGGAATCTGAATCACTTTCAACTGGACGACTGCATTTTGTACACCTCC
This sequence comes from uncultured Saprospiraceae bacterium, assembly GCA_964643005.1. Classification (GTDB taxonomy): domain Bacteria; phylum Bacteroidota; class Bacteroidia; order Chitinophagales; family Saprospiraceae; genus UBA6168. Next base: position 9,864 of record CAZXQI010000073.1, read on the forward strand.
TGCGAACCCTGTCCCATGTGCCTGGGCGCCATTTACTGGGCCAGGCCGAAACAGGTCTTTTACGCCTGCACCAGAGAAGACGCCGCCGGGGTCGGCTTCGACGACGATTTTATTTACAAAGAATTAATCCTGCCACTGCCGGATAGAAAAATCCCCATCGGAGAACTGCTGAGGGACGAAGGGCTGAAAGCTTTCGACGACTGGCAGGACTTTGAAGAGAAGGTGGCTTATTGAAAACCCGCTTGAAGATCGCTTTCTGCCGGACGCCTTGCGATGCTCCAACAACTTTTTTAGGCTGTTCAAATAGTCGCCTGCTATCATTTTAATTTCATAACTGTTTAATATTCATTGAAATTCAACGGAGACTCCCCTTTGAAAATAGTTTGAACCTACGGTAAAACCTGCGAGAACCCCATCCCTTCAGGGGGATTGCAGTAATCTGAATTTTTATTAAACTCCTTTTTTAATGGAGCGGCAATATTAGTCAATTGGTTGTCGCATCTCTTCCTCCGCCTGTTCACCCGTTCCTTCCACCCGTTGCATTCGCTCTGTGAGATGTCTGACGATGTTGAACTCGCTCAAAAACGCCCTGGCGATGGCGCGCAATACCGTGTAAGTGGGGATAGCCATGACCATGCCGAGCACCCCGTTTATTTTGGCGCCCATGAGCACCACCAAAAAGATTTCTAAGGGATGAGCCATGACGCTTTTGGAAAAAATCTGCGGCTGGGAGACGTAGTTGTCGAGCAATTGAGCGCCTGCGAATACTACCGCTACCTTTAAGAGCAACGGCGCCAGGTAGCTGTAAAAATCTGTATTCAGGTTGGCGGAGATGGTAAAGACCACGCCGAAAACGGCGCCGATAATCGGACCGAGGTAGGGGATGACGTTTAGCAGACCCGCAAAGAAGCCGATGAGCAGGGCATTTTTTACGCCGAAAATGGAAAGCCCAATCGTGACGACCGTCGTGAAAATGGCCATCTGAATCAGCAGTCCCCGAAAGTAGCGGCTCAGCATGGTGGAAATGTCAGAAATGGCGTGGTGTACTTTTTCCTCGTACTGTTCCGGCATCAGCGCAGAGAGAAAATTGACGAACATACCCTCCTCCTGCAAAAAGAAAAAGGTGATGAACAGGACGGCCGCAAAACCCACTCCGATACTTCCTATCGCCGAAAATGTACTGCCGAAATAATGGCCGATAGACTTCGGCTCTAACCAGTCTGAAAAAGTGACCTGCAGTTGATGCTCCAGAGTCTCGCCGGGATGCAGAATTCCGAAGTTTTCTAACTTTTGCTGAAGGTTTTCCATGGGTTGCCGGAGCGTTTTAGCGATGGCGCCGTAATCCACGTGGGCCAGATTGTTGATTTGCTCGATGATGGGAGGGAGAAAAAGCCAGGTCAGCAGGCCGATGGCCAGAAAAAAGGTGAGTATAGTCAGCAGGGCGCAAATGGCAGAGCCGGCGCGGAATTTCCAGATTTTTAAGTGCTTTTGAAAAAAACGCATCAAAGGTTGACCTATCATGGACAGTACCCAGGCGATGCACACGTAGGCGACGATATCCGTAAAAAAATAGACCAGTGACCCCAGCATCAGCAGACTGACGAGCAGGGTAATGGTGCGATTGGATATTTTCATTTTATCCGGTTTTTAATTTTCGATTTAGTTGGCCGGGATTTCTCTGCAAACCTGCGACACCTGCCGACGCCTGTCTAAAATTCGCCGCCCTTTTTTTTTAAAAAATATAAGGGAAGGGAGGCGGCTGAATGAAGCTCGCTTTGAAATTTTCAAATCATCCGGATTTTCGCCTGGGCGCAATTCTCAGGAGCTACTTTGCCGCCTGACAATATCCTACCAGATAAATGTCACTACCTGCTCGCATTCGGGCGCCAGCGTGCGGCTTACGGGACAGCCCCGAGCAGTGGCTTCCAATAAATTTTTGTCGGATTCGCTGTAAACCCCGGCGGGCATGGCGATAGTTATTTCAACTCTGGAAATGCGGCGGGGATTGGCGGCCATGATTTTATTCACGGTGGCTTTTGCACCGTCCATATTGATGTTTTTGTCCCTTGCTTTGATACCCATAGTCGTAATCATGCAACTGGCAAGAGCTGTGGCGACGAGGTCCGTGGGTGAAAATGCCGCACCTTTTCCCTGATTGTCAACGGGGGCGTCGGTGACTACTTCGGAGCCAGAGCGCAGGTGCGTCAGGGTGGTGCGCAGGTCGCCGTTATAAAATACTTCAGATGTCATGTTGTGAATTTTTTACAAAGTTCAGAAAAGGTTGGTGAAAAATGGCCGTTCTTTGCCCGATAAGCTGATGAATTATTCCCTCTCTGAAAAAATCTGAAAGGACAGACCAGCCCGCCAGCCAATGAATCGCGAATTTTTACTCAATGCCTCATTCCTGATTATTATCAATGTGCTTGTCAAACCGTTTTACGTCTTTGGCATTGAGCGAACCATTCAGGACACGGTCGGGCCGGAGTCTTACGGCCTGTACGCCACGCTGTACAGTTTTACCTTCCTCCTGTTCATGGTGAATGATTTCGGCATCCATTATTTCAATAACACCACCATTCCCAAACACCCCCAGCTCATCGGAAAGTATTTTCCAAACATTCTGGTAGTCAAGGCCTTACTGAGCGCCCTCTACTTCCTGCTCGTGTTTGTCGCCGCTGCCCTCAGAGGATTTGAAATCGGAATTTTCTCCCTCATTTTCTTTATTGCCCTCAATCATGTATTGATTTCCATGACCGCCTTTTTGCGTTCCAATATCTCCGGTCTGGGGATGTATCGCACAGATAGCTTCGTTTCGACCTTAGACAAACTGCTGCTGATTGGCATTTGTGCGCTTTTACTTTGGGGGAATGTATTGCCTGGAAAATTTAAAATAGAATGGTTCGTCCACGCCCAAAATCTCAGCTGGTTCCTGACGGCTCTCATTGCATTCATCATTGTAAAAAAACATATTCGCCAGCCTCTTCGCCTCCGCTTCAACCGACCCATGTTGCTGCACATCCTCAAAAGGTCGGCGCCTTTTGCCCTGGCTGTTTTCCTGATGACAGCTTACACCCGTTTTGACATAGTCCTGTTGGAATGGCTGTTGCCGGACGGCCGCACCGAGGCCGGCATTTATGCGGCAGCCTACCGCCTGCTCGACGCCTTCAACATGGTGGGCTACCTGTTTGCAGGTCTTCTTTTGCCCATGTTTTCGCGCCAGTTGGCCGGACGTTTAAAAAAAGCAAATGGAGAAAACCAGCCTTTGCTATCCCTGTTGCGTCTCAGTCTCCAGTTTATCTGGGGCGGCACGGTGAGCGTGGCGGTGGGTTGTTTCTTTTTCAGAAAAGAAATCATGCTGATGATGTATCCCGAAACGGCCACCCTTTACTATGGCGACGTGCTGGCCTTCATTATCCTGACGCTCGTACCATTTAGCGGTATTTTCATTTACTCCACCCTGCTCACCGCAAACAACAGCCTGAAAAAAATGAACCTCATTTTCCTGATGGGCATCGCTTTGAATCTGGCGCTAAACTTCCTGCTCATCCCTCAATGGAAAGCGACGGGCGCCGGCATTTCGGCCTTTTCTACGCAGACCCTGGTGCTGATTGGGATGGTTTTTTTGGCCAAAAAAGAACTTCGCCTCCCCGCCGACCGGAGGCATATTTTAAAAATCGCCTCCTTTATCTTGTTGGTCGTTCTGCTCAACCGGCAGCTTTATCAATGGCCGGAATTCGACTGGAAGATAAAATTTGCTGCTGGCCTGGCCGGCGGACTGGCGCTGGCCTTCCTGCTGCGGCTGATACGTTTTAAAATGTTGCTGGACTTAGTGAAAAAGCGGGAGGAAATTGACTAACTGCCTAAACTCCTTACTTTTGACCGTTTTTTAAAAAATACGAACCTTCAAACACGCTGATGGAAAATAGAGACAACCTGTTAGGCGTCGTAGAGACTGTTTTCAAGTGGAAAAAATTCATCCTCTCCACCTCCATTGTCGCCGCAATTGGAGCGGCCATCATTTCACTGACATTGCCTGTTTATTACGAATCTACCACCATTTTTTATGCGGCCAGTCCCGATCTGGCGGTTCCCGAAGTCATCTTCGGAACCTCTTCGGAGGCGCCGGATTACTACGGTACGGGCAACGACATTGACCGCATTCTGAGCATTGCCAACTCAGGGGAACTGGCCTTGTTTATGATTGATTCCTTCCATCTCTACGACCGCTATAATATTAAGCAAGAGAGCCGGCTCGGCCCTTACGCCGTTCGCAAAAAATTTGAAAAACACTTCGACGTCATCAAGACGAAGTACGACGCCATAGAACTTTCCATTGAAGACAGAGACAAAGAAATGGCCTCTAAAATGACCAATGCCGCCAGAGAGCGAGTGAATTTTTTGGCCCAAAAACTCGTCAGGGAAAGTCAGGATAAGATTATAAAAACTTACGAACTCAATATCTCCCAAAAGGAACAGGATATGGCCGCGCTGAATGATTCCCTTCAAAAGGTCAGAGTCGCCTTTGGGGTTTACAACACGGAAGAGCAGGCCGCCGGTCTTTCCCAACTGATTGCCGAGTCCGAGTCCCGACTGAACAACGCTACGGCTAAACTCAGCATCTTCGAAAGGATAAATTTCAACAGGGACTCCATCGCTTTGCTAAAGGCCAATATTAGCGGCTATGAAAACCAGCTTAGCAAGATGCAGGAGCGCCTCGACAGGTTCAATCAGGGAATGGCTCTGGTGGACGTGCTGACAAAAACCCAAAAAGACGCGAGTGAGCAGTTGACACAGAACAAGCAGCGCTACAAGCAAACCAAAGCAGCCTATGAATCGGGTTTTCCCGCCACTTTGCTATTGGAGGAGGCGCCCATCCCCGTTATAAAATCCAGACCCAAACGCGCGGTAATCGTCGTGGCGGCCACAGCGGTAGCTTTTGTTTTCAGCGTCCTCGGCGTACTCATTTTCGACACCTACAAGGATGTCAACTGGAAGGAAATTTTGCATTTGAAGTAACTCATGGTTTTTCCCTTTTCCCATTTTTTTTTTTGAAAAAAATGAGTTTCGTTTAAAAATGGATATTGATAATCAGTGAGTTAGAATCTATTCCAAATTCCTGAGAAACCTGTCACAAACATCTGGACAGGATTTCTGCTAAATAAATCCGAGAAGATTTTCATCGAATTTTCCGCATGTCAGCTACCGACCTTCAAATCCGCAATCTTTTCATTGGCTATTCCGCAATCATCGTGATCAGCCTGATGGCGGGTATTGCCGGCAACTGGTGGTTTCTGGCAGGGGCGCCTGCTTTAGTTTTGCTCGGCTATATCGCCGTGGTGGATTTCCGCAAGATTTTCTACATCCTTTTCTTTTTCATTCCCCTGACGGTGGAAGTATGGTTGCCCAACGGCGTCGTCACCGATATGCCGACGGAGCAAATAGCCGTGGTATTGACGGGCATCTATTTGCTGTATGCGCTCCGAAACGGGAAGAACATGCGCCCGGATTTTTTGCTGCACCCCATCTCTTTGATGTTGCTGCTTCATTTAGGGTGGCTGTATTTTGCGATGATTACTTCGGAAGACTTTATCGTTTCCCTGAAATTCGTCCTGGCCAAAATCTGGTATGTCGTGCCGTTTTATTTTCTCGCCGGCAGTTTGCTAAAAACCGAAAAACAGGTGCGGATACTCACCTGGGTGGTTTTAATCCCCCTGTGTTTTACCATTTTATACGTATTAAAAAACTTCGCTGTTTACGGGTTCAAGTTTGCAGACGTGAACAAAGTAATGTATCCGTTTTACCGCAACAAGGTAGCCTTTGCCTGCATGGTGACGATTTTTCTGCCCTTTGTCTGGTTTATGCGACAGGGGTACCGCCGCTATTCCCTGCCCTGGACGCTGTTGGTCGCCGCCTTGATTTTGCTGCTGATAGGAGTTGAGCTTTCCTATACCCGCGCAGCCTATGTCACGATAGTCATGGGGATTGGCGCTTATTTTATGATTAAATGGCGCCTGATGAAACTGGCTCTGGCCTTTGCCGCTGTTCTGGCAGTTTTGTACGCAGTCTCTATGGTCGGCCACAATAAGTACCTCGACCATAAACCGGTTTATGAAAAGACCATTACCCATGAAGATTTTCGCGACCTGCTGAGCGCAACCACTAAGGGGCAGGACGTATCCACCATGGAGAGGGTCTATCGCTGGGTAGCTGCCGGTCACATGGTGGCGGAAAGACCCTGGCTCGGATGGGGGCCAGGTACCTTTACCCGTTTTTACAAGACCTATTCGATAGCCAGTTTTCGCACCTATGTCAGCGACAACAAAGAAGGCTCCGGCATCCACAATTACTACCTGATGACTTTGGTAGAACAAGGCTTTGGGGGGGCGCTGCTTTTTATAGGCCTGATCTTTTTGGTTCTTTTAAAAGGAGAAGCCGTCTATCACCAGACCGTCCTCCCTTCCCGACGACGGGTATTGCTCGCCGCATTGATTACCACTGTAATTATTGACGGCCTGCTGCTCATCAACGACCTGGTGGAAACAGACAAAGTCGGTTCATTTTTCTTTCTTTGCATGGCGCTGGTCGTCAAGGTTGATTTGATGAACAAACGGGATCTGGAAGAAAACCGCAATGCGCAACAGCTTCCAGAGTAAGCGCCTGCCTTGACGGATGGAAAATCATACATTAGTATATATGGCAATTTTTTTGAAAAAATACATTTTGAGGATGTGCCTGGTCTGCTTAGGCCTGTCGGGGCTCAACGCAGTTTCTTTCGCTCAGTCAGACGAGACGCCCGAAACAGGCAAAACGGTAGTGTTCCAAAATGGGGAAGAGGGCTATAATTGCTATCGTATTCCGGCTATTGTCCGCTCGCCCAATGGATTGCTATTGGCTTTCTCCGAGGGTCGCATCAATGATTGCGGCGATTTTGGAAACATTGACATCGTCCTGAAAACGAGCGCAGACCAGGGGGCGACCTGGAGCAAACTAAAAGTCGTGACGAGAAACGACGGGCTTCAGACCGGCAACTCCGCCCCCGTTTACGATTTGCTGGATCCCGAATTCCCCGAAGGCCGGCTTTTCCTTTTTTATAATACGGGCACGACGACAGAGCACGGGGTGAGGCAGGGCAAAGGCGTTCGGGAAATTTGGTACGTAGCCAGTTCCGACCATGGAAAAACCTGGTCGGCGCCGGTGAATATCACCTTGTTTGTGAATAAGCCCAATATGCCGGAGTTCAATCCTCAGTATAATTTCCCGGAAGACTGGCGCACCTACGCCAATACGCCCGGCCATGCGCTACAGTTATCCAATGGTCGCATCCTCATTCCTGCCAATCATTCGATGGGGCCGCCCCAGGATCGCTTTGCGGAGTATCGCGCCCATGCCTATTTCACTGACGATCATGGCAAAACCTGGCGCTTGTCAGAAGACGTAGATTATCCGGGAAGCAATGAAAGCACCGCAGCGGAATTGCCGGAAAATGGTTTGCTCATGAGCATTCGCAACCAATTTGGCGACCATCCATACCGATTGCTCGCCCGCAGCCAAAACGGAGGAGAAACCTGGGATACCGTATGGGTAGCCACAGACCTACCCGATCCCATTTGCCAGGGGAGTCTTTTAAATTTTAAAAATAAAAGAAACGAAAACCTTCTCCTTCACTGCAATCCCGACAGCCAGACCGAGCGCTGCTGCCTGACAATAAAGATTAGTCGCGACGGAGGAGAGCATTGGGAAAAAGGCCCGGTAGTTCATGCAGGCGATGCCGCCTACTCCGACCTGGTTCAGGTGGATAAGACGACGGTAGGCGCATTGTTTGAAACTGACGACTACCGCAAGATTGTGTTTGCAAAATTTAGCCTTGAAGACTAAGAAAATAGGGGAGCGTTACTTTTTGCCGACTAAGCGTATAACTGCCGCTTTCCCCTGATGGAATGGGCCTTCGTCTAAGGTAGTTTCCTCCTCCCTAATGTTCAACATGGAGAGTTCCCGAAAATCGCTCTTCAATTCCTCCTCGGAAAAGAGCATGTCCAGCGACTTTGGTCCTCCAGAGGGATTCCCCAACTGGTTTTTTGAAAAACCTTCCAGAATGATCGTACCTCCCGGCTTTAAAGCCCTGATAGCTTTTTGATGAAACAAGGCTCTTTTCTCCAAAGGGAAATGCGCATAGACGAGGCCAACGCAATCAAAGTAATCGGCCTCGAGCAACAACTCTCCGAAATCGGCTATCCGGTAATCAATTGTCACATTTTTTGAAGCTGCCAACTGATTGGCTTTTCTCTTGCCTTCTTCGCTTTCATCGCAGCAGACAACCTCCCAGTTTTTGGTGGCGGCATAGACGCCATTACGCCCTTCTCCGTCTGCCGGCATCAGGATTTTGCCGGATTTGAGCTTATCTATTTGAGTTTTAAAGAAAACGTTCGGCTCAGCTCCAAAGGCATAGGCGCCTGAAGCGTAGCGCTGGTTCCAAAAATCTTTCATCGTTCACTTTTTTTTATACTTATACTAATGTGTATGCGGATGATCCCGGGGTATATGCTGCCCCATAGAGATGCCGACCCGTGCAGCTAAATGAAATGCTGACTCATTTAATTTTTTTGGAATAAGAATGAAAGGTAAACAATATCGCTTAGCTTCTGGTTTTCAATAGGTCGGCTGCTCAGGCGGGAGGGGCTTTAGAAGGTAAAAAGCGATGAATGGAAGCAGGAGTATTCAAAGTTTTTATTTTCTGAAAAATATTTGGAAATGACTATCAGCTTTTGTTACCTTTGCGCCCGCTTTGAAAAAATGGAACTAAACTTTAGCTTTTTTTAAAGCATAGAAGAGGGCGGAAAAAACTCTTGAAAATATTTTGGGAAAAGTTTTTTCTTAACAGATGACTTCTTAATTTTGCCGTCCGCTTTTAAAGAGAAGCGGAGAAAGAACCAAATAAGACAAAGACATAGCCTGATTTTCACTAGATCGATTAGCGTTTTAGGAGAAAGTCGGCGC
>CAZXQI010000074.1:0-18755 GCA_964643005.1 uncultured Saprospiraceae bacterium
AAAACGGACACCGCTTAAAATTGTATTAGATCAATTGAATATCTATTCTACCAATGCGCTGTCGAAAGCGATTACAAGTACAGGTTTTGTTGGCAGTTCCTATTCATTACTGCCAACAAAACGTACTCAAACCTTACTAACGGTTCTTTTTCTTATGACGATCCTTGCGCAATCTTTTTTTGCGTTTGTGAGTCGCAATCTTATGGCGCTTACGTTTTTTACCACAAGGCATATTAGTAATGAATTTAAGTATGTGATGAAAAAATAATTATTTTATTATAATAAATGCCGTACAGGGCAGAGATTATTCAGATCTGATAAGCGAACAGATTCAACGACCCGAAAGTTTTTCGCATTTTTTCTGAAACGCTTCGGCATTGGCTGTATCGCCAAGTTCTTCGTAGGCCTGAGCGATGAAACAGACAGCTTTCTGGTTATCAGGATCTACCGCTAAAGCCTCTTGTAGTCTTTCAACAGCTTTTTCATACTGGCCTGTTTTAATGGCCAGTCTTCCCAATTGAGTCAGGATAAGTGGGTTTTTCGGGTTTTTATCGTTCAGTTCGATCAGCATAAGCACGCCTTTCATTGGGTTATCAGCAGGAGGATTTTCTGCGTAGATCAAAGCCAGGTTTACTTTGTGCTGTAGGTTTGCGGGATTCAGAGACGCTGCATTTTCGAGGGTCTGAATTGCGCGTTCTGTACAGAAGTTTTTAATTCTCTCGTCATTTTCTTTTCCGACGCAGATGGAATAAGTAGTTCCGGCGATTGCCCATGCGTCTTCGCTTTTATCTATTGCCGCCACTTCTTCTGCATAATGTCCAGAGATGGAGGGGTTTTGTAAATTGTACCAGACGCCGGCTAGTTTTTTCAGCAATTCAACTTTTGCGCTGTCCGTTTTGGCTGAAAGAACTTCTGCTTCTAAAGTCTGCACTGTCGCCATGCTACCCGCATCGAGTTTTGCTTTTGCATCTATCAACAAGGAGGAAATGTCGGTGCTAACGGCGGCTATTTCCCGTTGTTTTTCAACGACCTTATGCTTGGACGGCTTGGTGTCAAATCCAAAAAAAAGTCCCACAAAGAGTAGGAAGCCTAAAGTAATCAGCACCCACTGGGACTTATTCATAAGAGAGCATTTTGTCAAATTCAATCAACTTCATCGGCAAGTTTAATTCTCACCTTCATCTTCAGGAAGGCGAGTCACTTTTTCTTTTACCCCTTCAACAAATACCTTGGCGGGTTTGAAAGAAGGGATGTAATGTTCCGGGATTTTGATGGAGACATTTTTCTTAATATGGCGACCTACTTTCTCTTTTCTCTTTTTAATAATAAAACTACCAAACCCGCGGATATAAACGTTTTCCCCGTTGGCCAGCGTAGTTTTAACGGATTTGAAGAACTCTTCGAGCGTTACCAGAACGTCCACCTTGGGCACGCCAGTGCTCTCCGAAATCGCAGTTACTAAATCAGCTTTTCTCATCTTATTTAATTGGTTTAGAATGAGTTGCAAAAAAATCTTCTGGATTCTCAAAAGAGTCGGCAAAGTTCGGAATTTTTTCCTTCCACAAAAACAAAAACTACTTTATTTCCTTAAATTTCTTCCTAATTATCAGAAAGTTATGTTGTTCCAGTCTCTAAAAACCAGGAGTTTTCAGCCTTGGCCCAAGAATCTCGGTGGGAGAGAATGGGCTTTCACATTTTTCTCAGACATGTTATCTAGTAATTATCTAAAATTTATGAATACTCATTAACTACCTTTGCCGCCATTCTTTTGACTATCCGGCCATCCGTCGGAATGTCCCAATTAAAAAATCGTTTGACTATGCTTCTTTCTATGACCGGCTACGGTCGGGCTTCCAATACTTTCGAGTCAAAAGTGATATCAGTAGAAGTTCGCTCGCTCAACAGTAAATTCACTGATATCCGCTTAAAGCTACCATCGAGTTTCCGCGAAAAGGAGCATGTTTTAAGAAAACTCATCACCGAGCGGGTGGAGCGGGGGAAAATCGAATTGGCCATTGAAATTAAATCCCTAAACGGAGACGACAACGGTTCTGCCGGGCTAAACATCCCTCTTTTCAAGCGATACTTCAAGGAATTATCTGAGATAGCCGATGATTTGGGCGCCTCTAAAGAGGGGCTAATCCAGGCCATCGTGAAGATTCCAAACGTAATTATCTCCGACGAATCTGAAATTGACGAGCGGGAATGGCAGGCTGTTGAAAACACCATACAGGATGCGCTCAAGAACTTCGAGGCTTTTCGCAAAGCAGAAGGTGCAGCCATGGAGGAAGACCTGAGGCTTCGAACCACCAATATCTTATCTTTTCTGAAAGACGTCAATCCATTTGAAAAAGAGAGAATCGAATTGCTGCGCAACAGGCTCCGCCAGAACTTAGAAGAGTTCATGAGCAAAGAGAATATAGACGAAAACCGCTTCGAGCAGGAGGTCATTTTTTATTTGGAAAAAATTGACATCACGGAGGAAAAGGTAAGACTGGAACAGCATTGCAATTACTTCCTCGAGCAATTAGATAAGATAGCCACCTCAAAGGGAAGGACGCTAAGTTTTATCAGTCAGGAAATGGGGCGCGAGATTAACACCTTAGGCGCCAAAGCTTATTCTGCCGATATCCAGCGGCTCGTCGTCAGCATGAAGGACGACCTTGAAAAAATTAAAGAACAAGTAGCCAACTCCGTATAAAACATGGGAAAACTGATCGTTATCGCGGCTCCATCTGGGGCGGGAAAGACGACCATCGTTCATCATTTGTTGAAAACTTATACCAATCTGGCCTTTTCAGTTTCAGCTACCACCCGGGAGAAGAGACATAATGAAGAAGAAGGGAGGGATTATTATTTTAAAACGGCAGATGAATTCAGGGATCTTATTCGCCAGTCGGCATTTCTTGAATGGGAGGAAGTGTACCGGGGTCAGTTTTATGGAACCTTAAAAAGCGAAGTAGAGCGGCTCTGGGCTGCCGGAAAGTGCGTCGTCTTTGATATTGATGTAAGAGGGGCGTTGAACATTAAAAAGGAGTACCCACAGGAAGCGCTCACCATTTTTATTAGTCCGCCTTCTGTGGAGGAGCTTTTTAAACGCCTGAAAAACAGAAAATCCGAAAGCGCTGAAAGTCTGCAAAAACGCATGGACAAAACTGCTTACGAACTACAGTTCAAAAATCTTTTTGACGTGGTAATAGTCAACGACTCTCTTAAAAAGGCTTTGAAAACGGCCGAAGAGCTTGTATCGAACTGGCTGGCTGAGTGATATCACTCCTGCTCAATATCTCCTTTTAGTTGCTCGTATTTATTGATGTACTCGCCGACAATTTCTCCCAGAATATCTTTAAGGTAAGCTTTTTCCATTCGGGCAATGGACTTGAGTTTTTTGAGCTTTTTCTTGTCAAAGACAACGGTTAAGCGTTTGGTGCCGGTAGATTTTTCTTCTTCAATTTCTCCTCTTTCTACCGTCCTTCTGATGAGCATATCCAATCCGGTTCCCGGCCTATGTCGGTAAACCTGTTGATGAAAAGCCTGAGATTTTGATGAGGAAGCGGCGTCGGCTCTTTGTTGCATTTGCTCTTCAAAAGATTCCTGTAATGCTTCCTGTAACAGGGAATCCAGGTCTGTTGTAAAGGTTTTTCTGGAAGAAGACCTCTTCACAGACGGTTTTTTCTCCGGCGCCGACCCCGAATCAGAGCCTTCCAGAAAAGCAGTGCCTTCCCCACGCTCCTGGTGTTGCGCGTGAAAAAGACTTTCTAATCCATCTGTAAATTTTTTCTTGCTCAATTTAAATGATATTGGCTGTTTGTTTAATTGGGAAAATCGCTTTTAGCGATGGTTGGGATGTTTTATGCAGGCACTTCTACCCTTTTTAAAATTTCCTTGCAAAGGCTCATGTAATCATGAGCGCCGATGCTGTTTGGATTGTAATTGAAAATATCTTTTCGCTGTGCCGGCGCTTCTGCCAGGGTCACGTTATCTCTGATTAGCGTATCGAAGACTTTTTCTCCAAAATACTTTTTTATCGTATCGACTACGTCTCGATTCAGGATTTTGCGACTATCGTACATGGTCGCAATCACACCGCCAATTTCAAGTTTTTTGTTCAGCCTGAATTTCACCTTGTCAATGACCTGCTTGATTTTGGCCAGACCCTGTAAAGCAAGGAATTGCGTCTGAAGGGGGATGTAAACAAAATCGCTGGCTGCCAGTGCGTTCAAAGTCAGCAATCCCAGCGAGGGCGGGCAATCCACGATAATAAAGTCGTAGTCTTCTTTAATCGGCTCGAACAGTTCTCGGAGAATGTACTCCCTGCCAGCCTCGTTGATTAGCTCCATTTCTGCTCCTGACAAATCAAGAGTGGACATAACTACGTCCAGACCTTCTCTAATAGAATAAGGTTCCAGTTCCGATTCGCCCCGGAGAGCTTCATAGATAGTATTTGGTTGTCTCGGAATACCCAGAGAGACGGAAAGATTGGCCTGTGGGTCTAAATCAATTAACAATACTCTTTTCCCCAGCTCCACCAGTCCCGCTCCGATGTTAATAGCACTGGTTGTTTTTCCAACGCCTCCTTTGTGGTTTAATAGTGAGATAATTTTTCCCATATTGCTTGTTACCAGATTTTTGCCTGCTTCCAAGTTCGGCTTTGAAAGCTTTCGGGCAAAAATAGACATTAAATCTGGTGTTACTAATTTGATTTTTAAACAATTTTGGTTTTGCAATACATCGCAAGCTTAGCTTTAACATCGGCAAAGCCCTAAAAATTCAATCAATAAAAAACTCCTATAAAGGGAGTCGCCTCTTTTTAGTGGATAAAAAAACAGAAGGCTTTCTCGCCTGCCATCGAATCGGTTTGCGGCATTTCTTCCTCGTGAATTTATTTTGTAATGCGCAAACCAAATTGACTTTTCGCGGTTTCAAGTTATTCTCTCCGCCCAGAAGCTACTTATGCTATTGCCTCAGAGAAATCAGCTCACAATTTTAAATCTTACTAGGATGATGATATCAAAGAAAATGGAAAAAGCGCTCAATCAGCAAATTGAGTCGGAGGGCTTTGCGTCGTTTCTCTACCTTTCGATGGCTACCTGGTGCGACCATCAGGGATTGACGGGATGCGCTAAGTTTTTACATCGGCAGTCCGACGAAGAGCGGATGCACATGATGAAGTTATTTGCTTACCTTTCCGATGTGAATGGCTTTGCCGAAACACCGGGCATTAAGGAACCCCCGAGGCAGTTTGACTCAGTACAACAGATTTTTAAGGAAGTCTATGCCCACGAACAGAGCGTGACAAAGAGCATTAACAACTTGGTCAAACTGGCCAAAGAAGAAAGCGACTACTCCACGCAGACATTCCTTCAATGGTACGTCAACGAGCAACGCGAGGAGGAATCTTTGATGAGAACCATCTTGGATCGCATTCGGCTCATCGGAGAGGGTTCGCAAAGTCTTTATTTTATTGACAAAGAGTTGGAAGCCATCAACGAGGCTACCCTCGCAAAGGACAGCGCAGAAAGCGAAGAAGGCTGACTCTTTAAACTTGTTTCTGGTTAGCAAGGCTCCTCTTTAACCGAGGTAAAGCGCTCGCTGGAAAAATCTCTTTCACCGCATGAAGGATATCTGGGATTATTTTAAAAATCTTTTTCAAAAAGCCGAAGAGAGTTCGCTTTCTACTCCATATATCCATGAAATGCTCAGTCGCCCCGATGGATATCAGCATGGTTTTGATGCGTGGAAAGACTCCAAGTCCAGCGCTGGATTATTAGAATGGATAGACTGGCAGTACGGGCTGTGGCAGGCTCTGCCCGAGGATATAGACGAATCAATAGACTTCCTCAATATGCCTTCTTCTAAAGGGTTCGTCATTTATGTAAACAAGAGGAAAATGGAGAAACAGGAGACCACCTATTTGTTTGACCTTCTAAAAGAAAAAGTGTTGGGTCTCAATTACAAATCCGTAATGTCCGACACGCGCACCTGGGCGCGAGAAGCCTGGGTCGAGACGCTTGAAAGACACTACTTAAAGCCCCGTACGGTTTGGGACGATTCCAAAGTCAACCAGCGCTATGGAAATATCACCATTGAATTTTCGCTGCGCAACGATGCGCCGCATCATCTCAAATTCCGAGTGGATAGCTATAAGGGTCAGAAGTATCGCCCTGCCGAATCTTTCAAAGACCTGATGCAGGCTATAATGAGCTAAGCGCCCCGGAGAGGTCTTGCGCCTACGGTTTCCCGCAGATGATTTTTGACAAAGGAGAAAATCAGTCTGAATTCACTTTGGACTTAAACGCAGATTTTAATCTTCTCCAAATTGCCGCTGAATTACTATCGAATTTCAAAGAGACCTAAGTAGTTGCTCCTTTTTTATCTTTGCCGAAATCAAATAGAAAAAAGACGGTTTCGCATCTTCGGCGCCAGCCTCATTTTAGCTCAAATGCGTTACCGGTAAACATAAACTATGTACCCGGATCTTTCCTATCTACTACACGATTTCTTCGGAACACAGCCAGATAACTGGACTTCCATTTTTAAGACCTTTGGCATGTTGCTGGTATTGGCGATTCTCTCCGCTGCCTGGTTTTTTTATATTGAATTAAAAAGAAAGGCAAAGGAAGGCATCTATCAGCCAACTAAAGTAAAGGAAATTACAGGCGGCAAGGCTAGACCGTGGGAGCTTGTATCTAATGGAATTTTCGGTTTTCTGGTCGGTTTTAAGGTCGTTTACATCATACAGTATTTCGGAGAATTCCAGGCAGACGCCGCCGATGTCATCCTCTCGTTAAAAGGCAACTGGCCGGCAGGTCTTTTACTCGCCGGCGTCTTTGCCGGTCTTCGCTGGTGGGAAAAGCAGAAAAAAGCAGGCGCCAAGCCAAAAGAACAAACCATCCAGGTCTATCCGCACGACCGCATCGGAGACTTGACAATTGTAGCCGCCATCACCGGAATCATAGGAGCAAAAATTTTCGCCATTCTGGAAGAGCCATCGGGCTTTATGTCCGATCCGATAGGGGTCTTCTTCTCCGGAAGTGGGCTGGCCATCTACGGAGGGCTTATCTGCGGCTTCCTCGGCATAGTCTGGTATCTCCGCAAGCACAACATCCCCGTTTTTCACACGCTGGACGCCCTCGCTCCGGCATTTGTCATTGCCTACGGCGTCGGCCGTATCGGTTGCCAACTGGCCGGAGACGGAGACTGGGGCATCGTGGCAGGTCCGCAACCAGGGTGGTGGTTTCTCCCCGACTGGCTGTGGTCATTTGATTACCCCATGAACGTAAACAGAGACGGCATCCCCATCGAAGGCTGCGCCTGGCTCTATTGCAACCGGCTGCCTGAGGCCGTTTTCCCTACTCCACTATACGAAACTATCGCTTCTTTTCTCATCGCCGGCATCCTTTGGGTCATTCGCAAAAGGCTCAAGATAGCGGGAATGCTGTTTTTCATTTACCTCTTCCTGAACGGCATTCAACGCTTTTCCATTGAGAAAATCAGAGTAAATGTGAAATACGACTGGCTTCCTTTTCACCCCACTCAGGCAGAGTTAATTTCGCTTGCCCTGATGATAATAGGCGTCGCAGGCGTTGTCTGGCTATGGAGAAAAGAGAGCAAAGCTAATAAGCCAGGGTAAGCGATGGCGTTAAAGGAAATTTAACATTTTTTCAACATTCTATTCGGAAGGCCTTGACAAACGTCTATTATGGGATTAACTTTGTGCCCTGTTTCCAGAACTTAATTCCAATCCAAGTTGTCTCCTGCCCCAAAATCAGCATATCCCTAAGAGTAATATCTCGCGAACTATCCTAAACGAATTAATTCAGTACTCCTCGCCAGTTTAACACTTGGCGGGGGAAAGATTATCGTAAAAGGATATAGTATGTTAAAACTCAACTCGAATCCAGGAAACGTTTCAGCAGTAGAACCTTTCGTCGAAAAGTTAGTTGGCAGGTACAATCTCGATCCAGACAAGCAATGCAGCATTCTCATCAGTCTGACGGAAGCTGTCACTAACGCCATCATCCACGGCAACTGCGAAGAGGAAAACAAAACCGTTCAGGTTCAATCCAGAAAAGAAAAAGATTGCTTAGCAGTACGGGTATCCGACGAAGGATGCGGCTTTGACTACGACAGTCTCCCCGATCCTACAGCGCCGGAAAACCTTCGCAGATGTGGCGGTCGCGGTGTTTTCCTGATGAAACAACTATCCGACAACATTCGATTTTACAACAATGGCAGCACTGTTGAGATGCGCTTTAAAATATAATGCCATCGAAACAACTCGACTTTCCAACTTCAAATGATGCCGCAGCCTTTTTTCCCTCCAACAGAGGACGACGACGAGGCGGTTTGTTTTTTCTCAGAGGAAACACCGTTTAGGTTAGAAGATGAAGAAGGAGACGCTGCATGGCTACAAAAAGTGATTGAGCAGGAGGACAAAACGCTTCACCTGCTCAATTTTATTTTCTGCTCCGACGAATACCTCCACCGCCTCAATGTCGAATACCTCGACCACGACACCTTGACCGACGTCATCACTTTCCACTACGCCGAGCTTCCCCTGATCGAAGGCGACATTTTTATCAGCATTGAGCGCGTGAAGGAGAACGCAGGCGATTTCAACGTATCCTTTGAACAGGAGCTTCATCGAGTGATGGCGCATGGCCTGCTCCACCTTTGCGGCTATAGAGACAAGACAGAGGAAGAAAAGCGGGTAATGCGAAAAAAGGAGGACGAGGCGCTGGCATTGAGAAAGGAAATCTAAACTGGTAATTACTGGTATATCTCCGTTTGTCCCTGCCAAAAACATCGGCAAAACAACTGCGAATCCCTCCTCAGCTCAACTCTCCTATCTCACAATATCCCCTCTCAGGCGCATTAATTCAATTTCAGCCACCTTCGTATTATAGCGGGCATCAATGAGGCGATCGTAAGCTCTCTCTAAGCTCTCCTGCGCTTCCCGCAGTTCCAGATAAGTAGAGACTCCCTGCCGAAAGCGCTCTAATGCAATGGTCACGTTTTCCCGCGCCAGTTCGATGTTTTCCTCTTCCAGTTGGAGCGCTTGTTTCTGGTATTCGTAATCCCGGAAAGTATTTCGGGTGTTAGTGTTGACAGAGGTCTGTTGATCTGAATAGCTCAACTGTAGGTAGTCAATGTTCAATTCTGCCTGTTCGATATTCCGCTGCACGAAGCGGTTGTTCAGGATGGGGATGTTGGCCGTCAGGCCAAAGTTGAAACCATTAGAACGGCTGTTTAAGGGCTGGAATGGGTTCACCACTGTCTGGTTGTTGAGCCAGCTATAATTGTAGGTAGAATTGAAATCAATCGTGGGATAGCGATCGGCTTTCAATTCCTTTAGTGCGAGCTGTGCAATACCGATATTGCGCTGAGCCAGTAGCAGTGAAGGATTGGAGGAAGCGATATTGCTTTGGATTTCACTCAACTGCAAATTCGGCTCGAAGGGAATTTCTTCCACCACATCAAATTCGTCGGGAAGGCGCAGACCCGTCAGTTGGTTTAGTTCTTCTTTGAGTTGGATGATCAGTGTCGTTTGCTGCAACTGCCTAGCCTTTTGGGCGTTGAGGTCCACGCGAGCCTGTAGGAGTTCCGGCTTGCTGCCGAGGCCGGTCGAAAGTTTTCGATCAGCTACTTTCACCCGTTCTTCGCTGACGTTCATCTGCTCTTCAATGGCTTTCAATTGCTGCTTCTGGCGGACAATGCCATAGTAAATGGTCACCGCATCGGCAATCGTATTCACTACCTCGTTCCTGACATTGATTTCTCCGAGCCTCGCAATTTCCTCGATTTTTTCTTTCGTGGTAAACATCTTCATGCCGTCGAACAAAGTCCAGTTGAGATTGAGAGAGCCGGCGAGGTTGTTGGATTTTACGCCATCGCTCTGGCGGATGGTTCCGTCTGAAAATTGCTGTCGTTGCCCATTGTTGTTCCAGCCAGTGCCAAGCGCGGCGTTGAGGCGCGGCAAGAATGCGCCATAAGCAAAGGAGGCGTCCAAAGCGGCAGCCGCAGAATCATTTTTCACTAAGAGAATGCCGTAATTGTGCTCGAGGGCGGTAGCGATAACTTCTTCGGAGCTCAGCACTTCCTGAGTAAATCCATTTATCGAAAGGGAAAGGCAAAAACTGAAGCTAAGCAGCCAGATCTCAATCTTATTCATAATTCGGATTTATTACCGACATGCTGAATAAACGCCGATATCCTGCGCCGGTATTTTTTTTGCGCTGCGAAGGTAAAAAAATAGGACTCAGTTATTTTTACTCAAACCTCAGCTTGTAAAAGAGGCGACGGAAGAGCTTTGGCTACACCCGGGTTTGCAGGATGCCGAATGCTCTTAGAATCAATTAGAGTCGCGCCCGTTTCAGGTTTTTCATTTTCCCAAAATCCCTTTTATTTAAAATAAAAACTCACAGAGAGTATGGAAGCGCCCTAATTTCCCGCATGCATAGCCTGCAATTCCTCTTCTTCTTTCTCCATCAGGTCTTCGAAGCTCACTTTCTCTTTCCGGCTGGAAAGGAATGAATACATCGCAGGAATTACAAAAAGGGTCAAAATCAGCGAAAACATAATGCCGCCGACGATGACTACACCCAGAGGTATGCGGCTCGTAGCTGCGGCGCCGAGGCTGAGGGCGATGGGTAGGGCGCCAAGCGACATAGCCAGACTGGTCATGAGGATGGGGCGCAATCGAGCGCGGGAAGCTTCCAGCACAGCGCGCATTTTGGGTATGCCCGCCCGCCGCTTCTGGTTGGCAAATTCCACGATGAGAATTCCGTTTTTAGTCACTAATCCCACGAGCATGATCATTCCGATTTGCGAAAAGATATTCAGCGTATGGCCAAACAGAGAAAGCGACAGAACAGCTCCTGCGATAGCTAACGGTACGGTAATCATGATAATCAGCGGGTCAACGAAGCTTTCAAACTGAGCCGCCAGCACTAAGAAAATCAATACTAATGCGAAGACAAAGGCAAACATGGTGTTCCCCCCGCTTTCTGCAAAGTCTCGGCTGGTACCGGTGAGGGCAGTCGTCCAGGTTTCGTCGAGCAGGGAGTCGGCAATCCTCTGCATTTCGGCGATACCTTCTCCGAGCGATTTATCCGGCGCCAGTCCGGCAGATATAGTAGCGCTCTTGTACCGGTTGAAGTGATAAATAATCGGAGCGGATGTTTCCTCTTCAAAGTTTACGACGTTGTCTAAGGAGATGATTTGTCCGAGGTTGTTTCGGACATAAATATTTCTCAGGTCGGAAGGGTCGTCCCTGTCATTGCGCTGCACTTGCCCGATGACCTGGTACTGGCGTCCGTCTTTGGTGAAGTAGCCAAGTCGCCGATTGGACAGGGCGAGCTGCAGAGTTTCTGAAATATCGCCGACGCTGACTCCCATCTGGTTGGCTTTCAGGCGATTAATGTTGACGCGCAATTCGGGTTTATTGAATTTAACATCGCTATCTACCATCTGAAATACGCTGCTCTTATTGCATTCCTCCAAAAACTGCGGCAGAACTTCTTTTATCTTTTCAAAGCTATTGTTCTGAATGACGAACTGAACGGGAAGCCCGCCCCTGCGGTTAGTCGAAATGGTCTGCTCTTCTACTGCAAATGCCCGCACGTCTGTAAACTTGGGGAGGTTGCGGGAAACCATCTCCACGATTTCATGCTGGGAGCGCTCCCGTGTATATGGGGGCGACAGCGTCACCCGAACAAAGCCCGTATTCACTGCGCCGCCGCCGGAATAGCCGGGCGCCGTTACCGAACCTGCCGATTCATTTTCCGGTACGCTATCCAACACAAAAGCAATCAATCTGTCAATGCTGTTATCCATCGCATCGTAAGAGGTACCTTCCGGCGCCGTTACCTGTAGTCGAAACTGGCTTCGGTCTTCCAACGGCGCCAGCTCTGATTTTAGGCTGGTACCGACAGACCAAATGATGCCAAAACACGCCAACACGATGACAAATGCCATCCACCTCACCTTCATAAATGCGCTGAGCAGCCGGGAGTAGCCGTCTTCCATCCCTCTAAAAAATGGCTCCGTTACCCGATAAAACCAGCCGTGTTTGTGGACGTCTTTTTTACTCATAAAAACGTTGAGAACGGGGGTGAGCGTCAGGGAAACAAAGGAGGAAATAAGCACTGCGCCCGCCACCACGATTCCAAACTCTCTGAACAGACGACCTACAAATCCCTGTAAAAAAATGATGGGAAGAAAAATCACGGCCAGGGTGATACTCGTCGCAATGACGGCAAAGTAAATCTCCTTAGAGCCTTCCAGCGCCGCCTTCCACCTGTTCATCCCGCCTTCCATTTTTTTAAAAATATTCTCTGTGACGACAATGCCGTCGTCCACGACGAGACCCGTCGCCAGAATGATTCCCAACAAGGTAAGCACGTTGATGGTAAACCCTGCCAGATACATGATGAAAAAGGAGCCGATCAGCGAAACGGGAATGTCAATAAGGGGGCGGATAGCGATGATCCACTCCCGGAAAAACAGGAAGATAATCAACACCACTAAGCCTATCGCTATCAGCAGCGTTTCCTCCACCTCGGTGATGGACTGTTTGATGAATTTGGGACTGTCGTAAATGACGTTCAATTCGATATCGTCAGGGATTTCCTTTTTTAGTTGATCCAGTCTTTTGTAGAATTCATCGGAAATTGCAACGTAGTTGCTCCCCGGCTGGGGGATAATGGCCAGGGCGATACAGGGCGACATATTTCTTTTGAAAACAGTCTCCTCGTTTTCCGGTCCCAATACGGCGTAGCCAATGTCTTTCAAACGGATATCCGCTCCGTCTGAAGTCTTTACGCTCATATTTTCAAAGTCCTCCTCCGTGTAAAGTCTGCCGAAGGTTCGCACGGTCAACTCGGTCGTATTGCCCGCAATTTTTCCCGCAGGCAGTTCCACGCTTTCCCGTTCGAGGGCATTGCGCACGTCCATTGGCGTAAGGCCGTAGGCGCTCATCTTTGCCGGGTCTAACCAGATGCGCATGGCAAAGCGCTTTTCTCCCCATATCTGCACGCCGCTCACTCCCGGAATGGTTTCGAGTTTCTCCACGAGGGTATTGTTCGCCAACTCGGTGATTTCCAATTGATTGCGAATATTGCTCTGAACCGCCATGGAGAGGATGGGGCTGCTGCTCTGGTCGTTTTTGGCTACTATCGGCGGCGCATCTAAGTCGCTGGGAAGCGAGCGGGTAGCCTGAGAAACTTTATCCCGGACGTCGTTGGCGGCGTTGTCTAAGTCAATGCCCAGTTCAAATTCTACAGTGATATTGCTGGCGCCCTGGCTGCTGGTGGAAGTAATATTTTTTACTCCGGCAATACTGTTGATGCTCTTTTCAAGCGGCTCGGTGATCTGCGTTTCGATGATGTCGGCATTAGCTCCGGGGTAGCTGGTGCGCACGCCGACCATGGGTGCGTCAATGGCGGGATAATCTCTGACTCCCAGAAACTGAAACCCGACAATGCCAAATATTAAGATGAGAATATTCATCACAACGGCGAGGACAGGGCGCCGTAAGGAAAGTTCAGAGATGGTCATAAATCCAATTTTGGAAACATTAAAAAGGAATCAGCTACCGATAAAGTTCCGTTCAGCGAGATTCTCCAATATCAACAGACGCTATTTTTTACAAAGCTATTCAATCCTATAAAGTTGGGCGAGAATTTATCTGTCGCCTAAAATCAATTTCCTTTTAACTTTCAAATGTACTTACCTGCCTCGTGCACGCAGTCGCTTATCATTCGGGAATGGATTTCCCCATTTCTCCAATGTGCCTTTAGTCACAGCGCAAAAAGTATGATAGCTTTAACTTTGCAGCCCCGTTCAGGGTATGATTTTTGAAAACAGGCGACAATTTAAATTTATTAAAAGATAATTCCATGAAGATTAAGCAGCTAATCGGCTTTGTGTTACTTGCGGCAATGGCCTACGGGTTATGGACAAAGATGAGGCAGGGCATGTCCTCCTTTCGGGTGGAAGATAGTCTGTTCATATTTTTTATCGTATTCACGGTAGGTTCCATTCTGTTCTTCGGTATCCGCAAGATTTTGCGCAGTTGAGAGAACCAGGGTCTTCATTTTTAAAATGAATCCGCTTCCACATAGGCCCTGATTAGCGCCTGTTCTCCTTCCTTTCCTTTCCCGAAGACGCCATGCTCCATACCGATAATGCCCTGGTAGTTCCGACTGTGGATGTACTTAAAAATATTTTTGAAGTTGATTTCGCCGGTAGTAGGCTCATTACGACCCGGCTCGTCGCCGGTTTGAAAATAGGCGATTTCATCCCAGCACAATTCCATGTTTTTTATCAGCCTGCCTTCATTTCTCTGCATGTGCCAAAAGTCAAAAAGGATTTTACAGGAAGGGCTGTTGACGGCCTTGCAAATCATGTAAGTCTGATCTGAATTTCGCAAAAACAAGTCGGGCGTGTCGCTCAGGGGTTCGAGTACCATCACCAGGTTCTGCGGCTCAAAAATTTCAGCAGCCCGGCGCAGCGCCTCGATGACATTCCCTGTTTGAATACCCACGGGGAGGCGGCGGTCGTAGTTGCCCGGCACGACGGTCGCCCACTTCGCATTGACCCGCTTAGCCGTCTCCACTGCAAGGCGGCAGCTATCGAGGAATTTCTTTCGCCATGCCTCGTCGCCGGAAGCTAAGGAAGTAGAAAGCGGCCAGTGGTCAAACGCCACCACAAAAACGCCCATTTGCAGACCGAGCCGATCCATGGCGGCAGCCAGTCTCTCCTGCATAGCGACTTCCCGATCCATCATGGCGTTGTCCTCAAATGCCTGAAAACCCATGTCGGCCATGAACTGCAATTGGTCGATCGGGTCTTTGCCTGCGCTGTGTTCAAACATGCCAAGATGTGGGGCATATCTGAGTCTGAACGAATGAGCGGAATTAAAATCAAGCAAATTGCCGGCCAGGGAAGTGGCGTCGGCGCCTGCGAGAACGGCAGTTGAGAGCAGGCTGTTTTTTAAAAAATTTCTTCTTTCCACGTGTCGGCTGAATTTTTAACCAAACTGAAGAGTTGCCTGTTAAAGGTAGAGAAAATTCAAAAAATTGTCACAGGGAGAGGATAAGTTGAAACCTTTTTTCCTAATTCCCGCTTATCTTTGCGCCCCGCAAGCTTAAAAGCGAGGAGAGGTGCCAGAGTGGTTGATTGGGACGGTCTCGAAAACCGTTGTACGGGCAACTGTACCGAGGGTTCGAATCCCTCCCTCTCCGCAGAGTTTCAAAGACTTTAAATTCTAAACAAACTGCTTTCCCGAAAGGGGGCAGTTTTTTTTATAACCATTTAGGTCAGTGCGGTTGTCACGAAGGTTGCGCAGATTTAAACCCTTACCCATTTTATTATTTTTAAATTTTTATTTCAAAAAGAGCTTTTAGACAGTCTCGCTACTGTTGTTCTGATAGCTTAGTCGTCGCCGATAAACCACAGTAAATAAGCAGTTTATACTAATTTGCCGTGGTCGCTTTTAGTTAAATATTCCAGAAATAAATACCTTTCGCAACCATTAAAACCGCCTTTATCAAAACGTCATTTTATAGTTACTCCATTAAAAGAATGTTTTTCCCAAACGACAAACTCTCCATGCCGGAGGAAACTCTCCAGAGGAAAAGCCCTATCCGATACTGGCTCTTGATAAGCCTCATTTGTCTATCCCTACCCGTTTCCTTGCAGAGCCAGGAAGATACTGGGCTCTATCGGCTAAACTGGAAGATGGACGCTCCTTTAGCAATCGGAGGCTTAGGATTGAACATTGCCGGCTATGCATTGACCCAAAGTCTGCACCCAAGAACGGAACTGGAGATTCAACATCTTTCGCCTCCCCGACTTTTAAAAATAGATGAAAAGGCCACGCACTTCTATAACAGTTCGGCAGACCGGGCAAGCGATTTCATGACGGCGGGTTCTCTCCTGCTACCCGTCAGCCTGATGGCCGACAAGGACATCCGGCAGGATGCAAAAAGAATCTCCGCGCTGTTATCGGAAACGGCATTGCTCACACACGGCCTAACCCTCGTTTCTAAAAGGCTCGCATTGAGGGACAGACCTTATGTCTTTAATCCTGAAATACCTGTCGCAGACAAGCTGACGGCTAAGTCGCGTCTCTCTTTTTTCTCCGGACACACTTCTCTGACGGCTGCTTTCTCCTTCTTCACGGCTCAAGTCTGGTCGGATTACCATCCGGAAAGCGGCTGGAAGCCGGCCATCTGGACGACTGCCGCCGTCGTTCCGGCCGCTACGGGGTATCTGCGCTATAAGTCGGGGAAGCATTACCTCACGGATGTAGCCGTCGGTTATGTCGTCGGAGCGGCGATAGGGTATTTTGTTCCGAGGCTGCACAAACCCAAACTCAGTTCTGGTCGCAAGATTCGGTTCTACTCGAGTCTGAGAGACGAGGTTCCGGTATTTGCGATAAAGTATTCGTGGTGATTGCTTTTCTTTTATTTTTGTCCGCTTTTAAAACGAAATATTCATGGCCAACATCAATCTGAAAGTCCGGCTCATTTTATACGACAATGGAAACATCCTGCTGCTACGCCAGAAAAAAAAGCTCGGCGGGAACTACACCCTCGTCGGCGGAACTATTGAAAACACCGAGTACGCCATGCAGGCGCTGATTCGGGAATCGAAGGAAGAGGCAGGAATAATTTTGAAAGAGAAAAATTTACAACTCGTCCACGTACTGCACAAGCGCACAAAAAATTCAGAGCATCGTATTACTCTTTATTTTAAAGCCAGCATCTGGGAAGGAAAATTGAAAACAGGGGAGCCTGATAAATTTAAAAGCGTCTCCTGGCGCTCTTTAGAAGATCTGCCGGATAATCTCTCCGAAACAGTTAGTCATGTATTAAAGGAGTATCGGGCGGGGCGCCTGTATTCCGAGCTAAAAAAATAAAGTGGGCGCCAAACAAAAGAGCCTTTGTCCATCTTGGCAAAGGCTCTTTTTTTGAAGTAAAACCGCGATCTATATTTATTGTTTGCAGATTCTACTTTGATCTCAAAGTCTCTTATCAGTTGGAAACTTTTTTTGCACTGCCGCAGCTGGCCTTGTCTCCTCCGCCTGCGCAGCAGGCTGCTTTTTTAGCGGATGAAGAAGTCTTTTTAGCTTTAGCATCTTTAGTGCAGCATGCAGCTTTTTCCGAAGGCGAGATATTGACGAATTTAGCTGATTTCGTGCAATACTCAACTTCCTGATAGCTGACTTTACCTGTAGTCTGGCAAACTTCTTTGCGAGCGTAAGTCACTTCTCCCGTATTGGAAACCTGCTTCACGATGCTTGCATCATTGGCTGCAGCGGTTTCAACATCGGTAGTCACTGTGGTAGAAGCTTTTTCAGAGGAAGCGCTTTTAGAAGCACAGCAGGCTTTGGATTGAGCGTTGGCCGCAAAAGCAAAAAGGCCAAGGAATGCGAACAAGAAGAATGTCTTTTTCATACGGACTCTGTGTTTTATTAAGTTAAGAAATTTACTGGAAGGTTTTACACACAATAGATTTAACTAAAGACGGCGCCAAAAATAAGACTACTGTGCCAGCTATACAACAATGCCTTTTGCTTTAGTAAATTCTTAACCAATTTTCACAAAGGTCAGAATTAGACATATCATCTCAATCGCTCTTTTCACGCCCGCATCCGTTGCTTCATCATCTCTGTGTAGGTCATGTACTCCAGCTCCTCCGGCAGACTGACCATGAAAACATCTCCTGTGCCGTCGCTTTCAATGACGAGTTCTTCCTCGCCCGTCAAAATCGCAAAGTCGGCAGCTTTTACCGCTTCGCCATTGATTTTGAAGTTGCCGTCTATCACGTACAGCGAGTAGATATTCCCTGCCGCAAGAGCCTGGCGGTGGTTTGCCTTTTCAAAATTGAATCGTTGTACTTCGAGGTTCGGCGTGTCAAGCGCGACGGGGGAGTCTTTGCCGATGTACGTCTTGATCGTCATATCGCCATCTTTGGAAATTGGGAAGCTGTCAGAAGCGTAATCATCGTAAGAAGCCGGCTGGTGCAGCGTTTTGTTGAGATTGGGGTCAAACCAGATCTGAAACATAGCGCCGCCTTTAGCCATAAATTCGGAGTGACTCACGCCACTTCCTGCCCGGATAATTTGAGCGTCGCCCGCCTTTAAAGACCGCCATTCGTTGAGTTTGGTGTCAAAATGCCGGATGCTGCCTTTCAACACAAAGGACATGATTTCAAAACCCTCATGTGGGTGGAGGCCAATGGTGCTGTCCACGTTAGCCTCTGCATAAGCCCAGTAAAACAGATAGGAATAGGGGCGCAGGACGCCGCCTTCCCGAGGGAAGCCAATTGGTTTGTTTTCGACAATTTCACCGCCGTTAAAGCCGCCTTGGGCTTGTCTCTCTTTAGGAATAATTCGGATAGCCATAATAAAAAGGATTTTTAGATTTATAAAAGAAGCTTGAAGTGCTAAGAAGAGCAAATAGATGTACCTACATTGATTTTAAAAACACACACATCAATAAAAGGTTTTCCAAATAATCTTTGAACAAAAAATGCCAGTGCGATTCAACGCCAATCTTCATCTGCCTACCTTTGCCGCCCGATGTTTTTACCCTTTCGTTTTATTTTTTTTGAAAATTCTGGTTTTAAAAATTCAACATGGCAGAAGAAACTAAGCGAACAGAAATCAGCGCCTTAGGCGAGTTTGGCCTCATAGATCACCTGACGAAACAGTTCAAAATTCAAAACCCTTCGACCCTCCGGGG
>CAZXQI010000075.1:0-18621 GCA_964643005.1 uncultured Saprospiraceae bacterium
CCCAGCCCAATTGCTCGACGTTGGGAGGGAAGTTGCTGCGATCAAACATCTTTTTGCCCCAGCGATCAAAGACCGTTAGCCTCTTGACCTGTTTCAGCCTGGAGTCGCCATAGATGGTGAAGAAGTCGTTGACATTATCGTTGTTGGGCGAAAATGCATTGGGGATAAAGACGGCGGTGGTTCGATCCAGGATGACCCACACCAGCGCATCTGCCTTGCAGCCGTTTTCGTCTTTCACCACGATGCTGTAGGTCGTCGTGTGATCCGGACTTACCCAGGGAGTGAGGCAATTGCAGTAAGACAGTTCGGGCTGTCCCCACTCGAAGCTAAAGGAGCCCGTGAGATTGGTGAGCGCCTGAAGTTGTACGCTGTCGCCAAGTTGGAGGTAGATGTCGTCTCCCAAAACTACCTGCACCTCTTCCGGCTGGACGATAGAAAAGACGGTATCCAACTGGCAGCCATTGGCGTCGAGCACCTGTAATGTATAGTCGCCAGGCTCCATTTTGATATGGTGCACGGAGCTTTCCCACTCTCCCTCGTTGAGCGAGAAAAGATAGGGAGGTTCGCCCCCCAGCACTTCAGCGACGTGAAATTCTGCATTGTTGGCGCCGTAGCAGGAGATGGGTCGCCCCTCTGCCAATATTGATTCTGGACCGGAACTTACCTGGATGGTCAGGGAATCGCTCAGGTCGCAACCGTCGGGGTGTACGATGGTCACTTTCAGTTGGAAACTACTATCTGGACGAAAGTGCCGCACCGGCTCTTCCGCTCCGTCGTCCCAGAGGTAAATACAATCGGGACAGGCGGTGACGGTGGCATTGACGGTGAGGGTTTCATCTTTACAGACTCTGGACAGGTCTTCTAAGTCGGGGCCGGCGAATGAGCACTTAGTGCGAACGACCCACATGTCGTTCAGACCTCTGGAGGCTTCGGATTTGTAGGGCGGGCTTACAGAGGAACTGGAGTGCCCTCCGAAGATGAAGCTGTAATCATGCGCCGGTTTGATGGCGACGCCGGAATCTATATCTGCGCCGCCCAGGGTTTCATCCCAGAGGAGGTTTCCCTGCTCGTCCAGAAAAAGCACCCAGAAGTCATTATAGCCGAGGATGGGTGTCATGCGTCCTCCCTCCGGCATAGGCTCTGAAGAAGTCACACCGACCACCATGTAGTATCCGGTATGGTTCTGGGCAGCCGAATAGGCGTAATCGTTTGAAAGCCCGCCATAAGTTTTTTGCCATAGAATTTCGGCAGAGGTTCCCGCATCCTGAATGTTGACGATCCAGGCGTCCAGGTTGCCGAACTGAGCTTCGGTTTTATTGCCCGAGATAGGGGAGCCGGATTGCCCCAGCAGCAGGATGGTACCTTCATTGGTCAGATAGACGCTTTGCAGCACGTCCTCTCCGCTGCCGCCGATGGTCTTTTCCCATATCTTTTGCCCGGTTGGAGTTATTTTCACTATCCAAATATCGTTGAGACCATAGAGTGGCTCCTGCTTGTCAAAACTGATAGGCGAGGTAGAATATCCGGCCAGGAGGATATTGCCATCGGGCAGTAGGGTGGCGTCGAAAAGGCGCTCTTCGCCGGAACCTCCGAAGGTGAAGTCTTTCATATAAGTGCCGTCCGCAGCAATTTTTACCACCCAATAGTCGGCAAGCTCGCTTCTGGCGCCCTCTGATTTTTCAAAGCCTGCCGGCGAGTTGGAATAGCCTGCGAGCATGAAGGAACCGTCCGGCATTGGGACAATGGCCCTCAGCGTATCGTTGGCGGAGCCCCCGTAGGTAGCGTCCCATTCCTTATTGCCGAGGCTGTCAATTTTGACGACCCAAAAATCCATCCCGCCCCGGCTCGCTCCGGTCTTGTCGGCGCCGATACCGGACGCCGACTCGCCGCCGAGGATAAAGCCGCCATCAGCGGTTTGTAGAATACTCCAAAGGCGATCTTCTTTGAACCCGCCGTAGCGCCTGTTCCAAATTGGGTTGCCCTGGCCATCCGTTCTGATGACCCAGTAGTCGCCTTCCTTTTCCGGCCAGGCGACGGTGTCTCTCGATGGTTGCGTTATTTCTGAAGAAGGGGCGGCTGTGGTGGTAATCCCTCCGAAAATGTAGCCGCCGTCGGCGGTCAGCGCCATAGTCTGTAGTTCTTCCCATCCTGTACCGCCATAAGTCTTGTCCCATTCAATGCTCAGTTGGGCGACAGAGGAAGGAAAAAGAAAAAATCCACTTAAAAGAAATAGTAAGTAAACACGAATGGAATTTTTCGGGTGCAGTGGGTTCATAATTTTTGTTAGTTCGATTTCTTTGCTCTTAATAATCTTGTGTTATGATTGTTTCTATTCTGGATAAGGGAATTTAAATAGAGGAGAAATTAGGTGTGATGAATCTTGCGAGTGAGAGCATAAAGATAGGAGAGATTGAAGTCAAAGGCAAAATTACATTTAGTTTTTGATTTTTTCCAACAAAAAATGAGCGAGAGAGGAGAGCAAATTCGGGATTGCTCAGAGGGTAGCTTTGAAGAAAAACTTTTAGCGCCATTTGTTTTGCGTGGGAGGGGAAAATGGCGGCCAACTCTGCAACTGTTTCTCACTCAAAAAAGCTGTCGTACTGATTGGTCCTTTCTGCGCGTTCGGGAGTTTTGACGGGGGCGTTGAGGTCTAACTCATCTGAGTCTTTGCGAGCCTGTTGTAGGATGGTATGTTTCTCTTCACCTAAGAGTTTGGTGAAGGAATCTTTTTCCCATTTTTCAAGTAGTTCCAGGCCTTCTTCCTCGAAGATGCCGTTTTTGAGGTCAATGCTGTTCATGAAATTGGCCGATACTGCCATGAAGCGCTCCATCTCTCCCACCTTTTGGCTCACATCGTCGGCTACGGCCTCCAGCGCTTGATCGAACATAGCTCGTTTATCTTTGTCGCCCTGAATGGTGCTCATCGCCGAGCGCATGGCTGAACTCGAAGCTATGATGGCTTTGCGCTCCTGCTCTTTCAGATCTACCTGATCCTTGATGTCCTCTACTAAAATCTCGGTGTTTTGATAGGTGCGGGCGAGTATGCGGTACAGCACTTCCATTCTCTTGTACAACTCGTCCAACTTCATGTTGGATTCCTTGAGGCGACCTGCTTTGCGGCTTTTTAGCACCATCATGGCCTGATTGTCCTGGTCTCTGGCTTCGCTGGCGAGTTGGAGATTGCTTGTGATTTCTTTTTTGTTATTGAAAATGATTTCGCCCAACTGGTGCATTTGCCCCCTGAGCTTGTTGATTTGCTGATTCATGTTTCGCAGGTTTCCCTGTAATTCTTTCACGTGGTCTTTCAAAATGCCGATGGGATCAATCCGCACGAAGAGACCGGTGATCCATCTCATCAGGGCTTTGTATTGGTAGCTGACCAGCGCCCGCATTTTTGGGTCGAGCGCGAGATAGACTAAGCCGGCGAATACCATGAGCATGAGCACCAGGTAAACGGTGCTTTGAGCCAGAGCAAGCAGGGTCGGGCCTATGGCAGACAATAATATTCCCGCTCCGATACCCAGCGCAGCCAGAATTATTATTCCCGTAACGCCTTCGGGGCGCTGCCAAAATGCTTTAGGTTTTAACTCCTTTTCCATTCTCTGTGAGATTTGCTTTCACTGCAAGCTATGCAAGCTCAGTTTACTAATTCAATTTTTTTAAAAAAAATATAATCCTGTGAGAATCATTTTTTAAAAAAAATAATTCTGAGAACTATAAAAACCAAAGTTTAACGCCGGAGGTTTTTGACCGATTTTCCCAACAGGTAAAAAGCCACGGCTAAGAGAACCAGCAAAATAACCCTGTTCGCCATTTCTGGAATTAACCCGGGCCAAATAGCTGTGACTAAATACAGCGCAACGGCGATGCCGGCGATGGCTATAAAAGTAAGCCTTGTCTTTTTCCCATTTGCTTTAGCTGCCATGTCAATTTCTTACTGTTAATTGAATCTATGCTTTCGTTGCAAGGTTAGTGTATTTTTTTGCAACCAGAAAGTTGGGCGGTTATTTTTTGCCAAAAGATAAGCGGCTGAAAGACGCAGTAAGATTTTGGCTGGAAGGGCGCTTCGCTCTTATCTTTGCCGCCACAAAATACTATTTATACATGCTTAGTATTAAGGAAGTCATTTCGCATTTGGAAAGTTTGGCGCCTCCGGGTTACCAGGAGAGCTACGACAATGCTGGTTTGATTACCGGCGATGCGGCTGCCGAAGTCAAAGGCATCCTTTGCTGCCTCGACGCTACGGAGGAAGTCATGGACGAGGCCATCCAAAAAGGCTGCAATCTCATCGTGGCTCATCATCCCATCGTTTTTAGGGGCTTGAAAAAAATAACGGGTCGCAATTATGTGGAACGGACAATCATAAAGGCGATTAAAAACGATTTGGCTGTTTACGCTATCCATACCAATCTTGATAATGTTTACTATAAAGGTGTAAATGCCCAAATTGCCGAAAAACTCGGTTTGGTTCATACTCGGATTCTCTCTCCCAAAAAGGAATATCGGAAGATTGTCATCTATACCTCCGCCGGTGAAATAGAGCCGCTTCGCGCCGCTTTCTTTGAGGCGGGCGCCGGTAGCGTGCATGGCTTTGACCGGACGAGCTACGCCACGCTGGGAGTGGGCACGGCTGCGGGCGCCAGTTTCGCCCAGATGAAGCTGGAAGTAATTTACCCTTCGGCTCGCGAGGGGGCGATGCGCAGCCTTATCGCCGAGCATACCCCAAATGCGCCATACGAAATAAGCAACTTAGAAAACCACAGCTTAGAGTTGGGCGCAGGGCTGATAGGCGAGTTGCCTAAGGCGATGAAAGCGACG
Organism: uncultured Saprospiraceae bacterium; assembly: GCA_964643005.1. Taxonomy (GTDB): domain Bacteria; phylum Bacteroidota; class Bacteroidia; order Chitinophagales; family Saprospiraceae; genus UBA6168. Next base: position 4,819 of record CAZXQI010000075.1, read on the forward strand.
GATTTTTTAAAAAATCTAAAAAAAGTCATGCGGGTGAGTTGTGTGAGGCATACCCGCCTGTTGGACGCTTCGGTGAAGGTCGTTGCACTTTGCGGAGGCTCGGGTAGTTTTTTGTTGCCTCAGGCCATCGCTCAGAAAGCCGACGTTTTTGTCACTGCTGATTTCAAGTACCACGAGTTTTTTGACGCCGACGGCCATTTAGTGATTGCCGACATTGGCCACTTTGAAAGTGAGCAGTTTACGATTGATTTATTGTGCGAAATTATCTCTGATAAATTTCCTACTTTTGCACCCCTTAAAACTGAAGTGACAACTAATCCTGTTCTTTATTTGTAATAATTTAGTTCCTGTTTGTTTCCGACTTTGAAAGTCGAATGATAAACGGCGAACAACACATAATTTTTAGAAAAATGGCCGAATTAACCGTAGAAGAAAAACTCAAGAATCTGTACGAATTACAGCTCATCGATTCTCAAATCAGCGATTTGGAAATTCTGAAAGGAGAGTTGCCGATAGAAGTCAGCGACTTAGAAGACGAAATCGCAGGATTAGAAACCCGCTATCGCCGCCTTCAGGAAAACATGGAAGATTTGGAAGGGGAGATTAGCCGCTACGAGTCGAATATCGCCGAGGCAAAAGCGCTGATTGTTCGCTATGAAAAACAACAAGAAAGCGTGAAGAACAATCGGGAGTATGAAGCGCTGGGCAAGGAGCTGGAAATGCAGAACCTCGATATTCAACTTTCTGAAAAAAGAATCAAAGAGGCGAGAGTCAATGTGGAAGCCAAAGAAGGAACCTTGAAGGCGACCGAAGAGCGATTGGAAGCCAAAAAAGTGGACTTAGAACACAAGAGAGAAGAGTTGAGAGTTATCCAGGAAAAAACAGACAAGGACGAAGAGAAGCTTCGCAGAAAAAGCGATAGAGCGCGCAAGAAAATTGAAGAGAAGCTGTTGAGATCCTATACCAAAATCAGAAATGCTTATCGCAACGGCCTGGCGGTCGTGACGGTAGAGCGCGACGCCTGCGGCGGGTGCTTCAATCACGTGCCGCCTCAACTACAGCTCGAAATATCTATGCGCAAGAAAATTATTGCCTGCGAACACTGCGGCCGCATCTTAGTGGACGAGCATGTTTTAGACGTGGGCAAAGAAGTGCCGGCTGCCGCCGAGACTGCCGAAGATTGATGGGCAGTTTTCCCTACCCGTCATAAAAGCGGAATACATTTAAAATCAATATAGGATCCCCTCAATTCCTGAAAGCCCTGCAGAAAATCCCTGCGGGGCTTTTTTCTTTTTAAAAAATGTAGATTTTTACCCCGAATAGAAAGGGCGGCAGTGTTTTCTCTACCGGGAACATTCCTTCTAAAGAACTTTGACTCAAAAAAATGACTAACATCAGACTTCGACTTTTGTCTTATGTGGTGATGGCTTACATGCTGCTGGCCTTTACCTGGTGGTCTTTGCTGATTTTTACCAAAAACAGAGACGCCTTCTATGCCAAAAGAGATTTGATAAAAATCGGGATGATAGCCGAAGGGCTTGTCCTTAACGATACTGAGTTTGAGCAGACGCCCGTTTACAAAGAACTTTCCGACAAGTACGCCCGCCAGGAATGGATGATTTTTGGCGAAGCCAGTGTTTTCGTCATCACCCTGTTGGCGGGTCTGTGGTTTATCAATCAGGGCTACTCAAAGGAAGTCAGAGCCAATGAACAGACCCGCAATTTCCTCCTCTCCATTACCCACGAACTGAAATCGCCCATCGCTTCCATTCGCCTCGTTTTGGAAACCCTGATGAAGCGGGAACTGCCCAAAGAGAGATCCGACCAACTCGCCCGCAGCGCCCTACAGGAAAATGAACGCCTGCTGGAACTGGTGGAAAACTTGTTGCTCTCCGCTAAGCTCGAAACTGCTTACCAGCCAATTTTTGAACAGCTCGACCTGCGCGAAATGATAGAAGACCTATTGGATAAAATGACCCAACGCTATCCCGACGCTTCGTTCTCGCTCATGGCGGCGGACGACCTGCCGCCTATAAAAATGGACGAATCGGGTATGGTCTCCGTCATTACTAACCTAATGGAGAATGGAATGAAGTATTCCGAAAAACCCGCTGCGATTGAACTGAGTTTGAAAAATGAAGGGAAATCGGCAGTCATCGAAATTGCAGACCAGGGGCACGGCATTTCAGACAAAGAGAAGAAGCGGGTTTTCGACAAATTTTATCGCATCGGCAGCGAGGAAACCAGAGAGACCAAAGGCACGGGACTGGGTCTCTACATCGTGAGCGAGATCGTCAAAGCGCATGGAGGGCGCATATCCGTCGCCGATAATTTTCCTAAAGGCTCTATTTTTAGAATTGTACTTCCGATGAGGGCTTAAGCGCAAATGCAGAAATGGATAGGGCTTCCAATTTCTGCATTCGCAGCGATTAAGTTTTGGAGGGCAGCTTATTACTCCGACATGTCCATCGTGTGGAAAACGTTCTGGACGTCGTCGTCGTCTTCCATTTTTTCAATCAGGCGGATGACCTCGTCCACTTCATCATCGCTGAGTTTCTTCAGGACGGAGGGGATGCGATCGAGCTTGGATTCTAATACTTCGATGCCTTTGTCTTCCAGCGCCTTGGAGAGCGAGCCGAAATCTGCAAAGGCGCAGTAGAGTATCAGGCTATCCTCTTCTTCTTTGATTCCTTCCAGTCCGGCGTCAATCATTTCCAGTTCAAATTCATCCATATCGCTGACGGCGTTCCTGCCGATCTGGAAAACGCCTTTTCTGGAAAACATGTAATCCACAGAGCCGGATGTGCCGAGCGAGCCTCCGTATTTGGAAAAGACGTGGCGGATGTTGGCCACCGTGCGCGTAGTATTGTCCGTAGCTGTCTCCACCAAAACGGCGATGCCGTAGGGCGCATATCCTTCGTAAACGACCTCGTCGTAGTGATCTGCATCTTTGGAAACAGCCTTTTTGATGGCGTTCTCGACGTTCGTCTTGGGCATGTTGGCGGCCTTTGCGTTTTGGATGGCCATGCGCAGGTGGGGATTGTAATGCGGGTCGGGGCCGCCCGATTTGACGGCAATGGCAATCTCCTTACCGATGCGGGTAAAGGATTTGGCCATGTTTGACCAGCGCTTCATTTTGCGTTCTTTCCGGTATTCAAATGCTCTTCCCATGGGTCAGATTTTTTTCACTTAAAATAGTAATTTTTTTTAAAAAAATAATCAAAAACCTTTAAACTCCGGTATGCTCCGTTTTTAAGGGGCGCAAAAGTAGGCAGGATAAAGGGAAGATACGGCAAACTTATTCAGGAAAATCCTTTATAAAATAGAAGTAACTTTTTAGAGCGCCCCGGAGTTCTTCGATACCCAACTCGCAGTTCCTCCATCTCTAAGCAGGTGGAGCAGTTTAATTTTTCCCAATTTTGGCAAAAAATCGCACCGATGGATTACCCGAAGATTTTGCAGGAAATCGCCGCCGAAATAAGCTCGCTTTATGGCCAGGGCAAAGTAGCCAACTACATCCCCGAACTGGGCAAAGTGGATCCCAAACAGTTTGGTCTTTTTCTCCAGCTCAACAATGGATCGCACTACGAAATAGGCCATAGCCAGGTGAAGTTCTCCATTCAGAGTATTTCCAAAGTCTTTACCCTGGCCATGGCCTTCCGCTTAGTGGGAGAAAGCCTCTGGAAGCGGGTGGACGTGGAGCCTTCGGGATCTTCTTTCAATTCTATGGTGCAATTGGAATACGAAAAAGGCATTCCTCGAAACCCTCTCATCAATGCGGGCGCCATGGTCGTGACGGACGTGTTGGTGTCGCATTTCGAAAACCCCAAGGCGAAGATCCTGGACTTTATGCGCACCTTGACCGGCAACGGGGATATCCATTTCAATCCCGCCGTCGCCAACTCGGAGCGGCAGACGGGCTACCGAAACCTCGCCTTAGCCTATTTCCTGAAATCCTACGGCAACCTGCAAAACAAAGTGGAAGAAGTGTTAGACGTGTATTTTTATCAGTGCTCCATCGAAATGACCTGCGGCGAACTGGCCCAGGCGATGCAGGTCTTTTCCAATCACGGCCTGCTCCCCTACAACGGCGAACGCTATCTGACCACCAGTCAGACCAAGCGCCTCAACGCACTGATGCAGACCTGCGGATTTTACGACGAAGCCGGCGAGTTCACCTACGCCGTCGGACTGCCCGGCAAGAGCGGGGTAGGCGGCGGAATAGCCGCCCTGCTGCCAGGTCAGTACAGCATTGCCGTCTGGAGTCCTGAATTGAATATGAAGGGAAATTCCGTGCTGGGGATGAAAGCCTTGGAGTTGTTTACGACAAAAACCGGACGCTCGGTTTTCTGAGCGCTGAAAGCCGTCAAGCTGATTTTCTAAAAGTTTTTTTAGAAGAAAAATGAAAAAAATTGGAATAAAGGAGGGTTGCGATTTGTGTGAGAAGCAGGTCGTTGACAATCCCTCTTTGAGTCCTTTAGTTCGTTTCAGTATAATTGGACGCTACCTTGCGTTGAGGGATAATCTCGTCTAATATGTTTTTGAGGTAGCCCAATTTTGCGCTATCTGAAAAGCGCCGTTAAAGAGCAGAACATGTATGATTTCTTACATGCAATTCATCTACTTCTCAACTTGGAAAAGCAGCCTTAGGCCTCGATCAGCTTCAACACTTTCCTGTCAAAGGGGTTCAGGGCAGTGCCTTCCACTTTGGCTTCCGCTTCAATACGGAACTCGGACTGCACATTGCGCAGAGTTTTGGCCAATTTGACGATGCCTCCGGTGAGGAAATTCTTGTCGCCAAATTCATCTACCCTGGATTTTACTAATTGGAAGGGCAGTGTGAAATCTACTTCCATCATTTCCTCCGCCGGAACTGTAAACCGCTGGTCGAGGGTGGCTTCGCCCAGCAGATACTCGTCCACTAAGCGTTCTTTTTTCCGCCCGCGACTGTATTTTTCAATCATTACTAAGCGAATGGACGATACCGTCTGAGTATGCTTGGAATAAAAGCGGATCTTCCCGCTCACGGCGCCTACTAATTCAAAGGCCATTTCCGGCAAAACCAGTTCGAGTTTTACGCCTTCTATGCCTAACCACTTTTTTACTTTTCCAAACATACTGGGATAGTTTGATGACTATTTTGTAAAAACTGCCGCACAAAAGACCGGCGCCCAATAGCTGATTATGGATCAGACGAATCGCTTGTGCCAGCTATCGCCTAATGGCTTGAGCCATTTTTCTTCCAATTCAGCTTTGGTATTGACCATGTTGTCAAATACTAAGGTGTTGTCGTTGATTTTCCCTTCCCGATAGAGGCGGGCAAATTCTTCGCTGTCGGCGGTGCGGATGGCGTCGCCTTCCAACCAGGCAAAGGTCATGCGGTCGAACAATTCGACGCCGTAGTTTTTTTCAATTTCCCGCAGGAAGCGGCTGCACCTGTCGAGCGAGCACCCGCCCACGCCGGCTTTCTCCTCGTCCACCATGAGCACGATAAAGCGATTGTGATAGACGTCGCCATGCGCGGTCAGCTTAGTGCCGTGGTAGGCCCAGGTTTGAGCAAATTTATCAACCTTCTGCCGCAGTTGAGGTAAGTCGTCGCTTTGGAAAGGTCTGTTGGATTGATAAATCCAGACGCGGGAGTTAGAGGAGAGTGTTGGAGAATCTGTCATTTTTTCTGTTTTTTCTGATAAAGAGTAGCAAAACTACAAAATTTTGTCCCTGCGAGACAGTGGAAATCTTCCTCGGAGAAATCGGCGGAGTGTTTGCGACTCCCTTGATTCTAAGCTCCGTGCATTTCACGGATGGCGTGGGTCAGACGAAAATTCTGTCGCTGAATGCAATAGCAGTTTATTGAAACAGGAGCCGATATAGTTCCTCGATTTTTCCGATAGTTTTTATTTCGATTTTAAATCGTTTGGGGTCTAATCCCTTCGTATTATATTTTGAAATAAAAATCTGTTTAAGTCCCAGGCGATCTGCTTCCTGAATGCGCTGTTCGATGCGGTTGACGGCGCGAATCTCTCCGCTAAGCCCCACTTCTCCGGCGAAGCAGGTGTCTTTGGGCACTGCTACATCCTCCAAAGAAGAAATCAGGGCGCTGACGATGGACAGGTCTATGCCTGGATCGTCCACCCGAATGCCGCCCGCTAAGTTGAGGAAGACGTCGTTTTGTCCGAAGGGAAAGCCGCCCCGCTTTTCCAACACAGCTAAGAGCATACTCAGCCTCCGGAGGTCGAAGCCGGTGGCGCTGCGCTGCGGCGTGCCAAAGACGGCGGTGCTGACCAAGGCCTGCGTTTCGATAAGCATGGGCCGCATGCCCTCCATCGTGGCGGCGACCGTGCTGCCGCTCAGCTCCTCGTCGGTTTGGGAGAGGAGTAGCTCGGAGGGATTGGAGACCTCCCGCAAGCCGCCGGTCTGCATTTCGTAGATGCCGAGTTCATCCGTGGAGCCAAAGCGATTTTTCAGCGTGCGCAGAATGCGGTAGGTGTAATTCCTGTCGCCCTCAAACTGGAGCACTACATCCACGATATGTTCCAATAACTTCGGACCTGCGATGGCTCCGTCTTTGGTGATGTGGCCGATAAGGAAAACGGGGATATTGGTCTCTTTGGCAAAGCGCTGCAATTCTGCCGCACATTCTCTCACCTGCGAAATACTGCCCGGTGCGCTGTCTATGTGCGGCGACGAAAGGGTCTGTATCGAGTCAATGATGACTAAGTCGGGCGCCAGGTTCTGAGCGTGTACGAGGATTTTGGTCGTGTTGGTTTCCGTCAGCAGATAGCAGTCTGATTGGAGACCGCCGAGGCGATCCGCGCGCATCTTGATTTGCTCTTCGCTTTCCTCCCCGCTGACGTAGAGAATCTTTGCCTTCACCCGCAGAGCCAATTGCAGCAGCAGGGTGGACTTACCGATACCGGGCTGGCCGCCGAGCAAAACCAGCGACCCGCTGACGATTCCTCCGCCCAGCACCCGATTGAGTTCGTTGTCCGGCGTGCTGAGCCGGCGGGTAGCTCCGGTTTGAACCTCCGGTAAGAGGATGGGCTGCGGCTCCTTAGTGTTGGCGCCTCCTCGCCACGAGCGGCTGCGCTCTTCAGGCGCCGTTTCGCGCACGATGACTTCTTCTTCGATGGTATTCCATTCCCCACAGGAGGAGCAATGTCCCATCCATTTTGGGGAGGTGGCTCCGCAATTGGTGCAGACGAATATTTTTTTAACTTTTGCCAAGAATTCATTTTTTAAAATGCCTGAAAATAAGCCCGACTATGAGCCAAATCCCTCCGGACAAAATCCTGAACCAGGTACCATAACAAGCGGGGACTGCGATTAGGTTTATCCCGACTCCGGAGATTCCTTTACCCAATTATTTAGATCATTTCAAATTAATTTGCCGTATCCCCGTTTTCTTTTTGCAAGTATTGATAGAATGTATAACTTTGGCGCATACTTAAAGTGCGTTGAAAAATATTTTCAAAAGTTGTTAGTACGACGTGACTTTTTGGAGAATTGACAGTCGAAAACGCACAACTTGAAATTTCTGATTTTTTTTAAAAGAGAGAAAACTACTTTGAGTTGCGATTGTTTTTAATACTGATTTGAAGGTTATAGAGAGTGAATCTCTCCTAAGTTATAAAAAGTAGATTGTTTTCATTTGGTTTTTTGGGGTTATACAGGGTGCAACTTTATGTTGTCACCCTGTTTTTTTTACCTTCCTTCCAACTCCTTCAATACTTCTTCCGGTTTCTTTCCCAAATTTTTTAATAAAAAACGGGCGTCTTCAGCCATACCGTCATCCGGATATTTTTCCAGAAAAAGCATGTAAGCGGCTCCGGCTGAATCTGGATTCCCCAAATCATTTTCATAGGTAAAACCCTTCATGAACAGGGCTTTGGCAGTACCGGCGTTGTCGGGATAGCGCACGATGATATTGTCGTAGATTCGAATAGCCTCCTCAAACTGCCGCTCCAATCGAGCCACCTCTCCGGCTTTTGTCAGGTATGTAATGGTGATGGAATCTTCAGGGAAATTAGCGGCGTACTTCAGCAAAGCTTTCTTGTAGTGGCTGATTTGCCCGGGATCCGGCTGCCCTTCCTGGCCGATCTCTTCCTGTAGCGTCTGAATCTCAGCGATAAGGGCAGAGCGCCCACCGTCAGATTGGCAGGCAGTCAGGAAAAAGGGAACAAAGAAGATGAAGAGTGATTTTCTCATGCTAAACCTTTTTTTGCAGCGAAAATAGTTTTTTTAAAGGCCGTTTGGACGGCAGGTGCAGGTTTTTTTAGGCCGACATAGCGACTCAATCTGCGATTTTTGCGACCTTGGCCAGGTTCCTTCACTATTGAAATTTTGAAACAGCCCTAAGGGCGCTCATCTGATATTATACTATGTTACTACAAATTCATCCAGACAATCCCGATGGCAGAAAAATCCAGCAGGCCGTTGAAATCTTGAGAGACGGAGGGGCTATCGCTTACCCGACCGATACGGTGTACGGATTGGGTTGCGATATTTTCAATCACAGCGCAGTGGAAAAGGTGTGCAGGCTGCGCCACCTGGATCCGGAGCGGGCGATGTTATCTTTTATCTGTAAGGACATTCGCCAGATCGCAGAATTTGCCGGGCAGATAGACGACGAGATATTCCGCCTGTTGAAAAAGAATCTTCCGGGGGCTTTTACTTTCATTTTAAAGTCCGGTAACACCGTACCCAAACTTTTCAAAAACCGCAAGCGCACCATCGGCGTGCGCATCCCCGAAAACAATATCGCACTGGCTTTGGTAGAGGCGCTGGGGCGCCCCATCCTCAGCACCTCCCTGAAGATGGAAGACAGCGACGCCGATTTCGACGAGTATTTCACCGATCCTTTTGATATCGAAGCAGCCTTTGGAAACCAGATAGACGCCGTCCTTGATGGCGGGCTGGGCGGCAATGAACCCAGCACCTTAGTGGATTGCACCGGAAAGGAATTTGAACTCATCCGGCAGGGGAAAGGGGAACTTCAATGGTTTTAAGCTTTCCAACAAATGAATACTTCAGGCAGGCCTAAGCGATTATACGGTTTGATTGGCTACCCCTTATCCCATTCTTTTTCTAAAAACTTTTTTTCAAAAAAATTTGAAAAGGAAGGTCTCAGCGATTGCGAATACGAATTGTTCCCCATGCGCTCTTTGGATGAATTGTCTGCGCTCCTGCGTTCGCAGCCTGAATTACAGGGGCTGAACGTCACCATTCCCCACAAGGAAAACATCATCCCCCACTTAGACGAAATAGACGAGGCGGCGCAGGAAATCGGGGCGGTCAATACCATCCGCATTTCAAGTGGCAGGCTAAAAGGCTTTAATACCGATGTTTTTGGTTTTGAGAAATCGCTGCCCGATGTCTTCCCGGAGGGTATGCAAGCGCTCGTGCTGGGTACGGGAGGGGCGGCAAAGGCCGTCGCCTTTGTTTTAAAAAAGCGTTCAATCCCCTTTCGCATGGCGTCCCGACAGCCCCAAAATGAAGAACTGGGCTACGCCGAAATCACTCCTGCGCTGCTCGCTCAATATCGGCTGGTCGTCAATGCTACTCCCCTGGGTATGTTTCCCAATGTGAACGAATGCCCGCCTTTGCCTTACGGCGCCATCCATGGAAAACACTGGTTTTACGACCTGATTTACAATCCGGAACGGACGCTTTTTCTGAAAAAGGCAGGCGACAGAGGAGCGCAAATTTTCAACGGACTGGAAATGTTGCGCCTACAGGCAGAGCAGGCTTGGAGTATCTGGAATGAGTTTTTGTGAAAATTTAAGCCGCGTGAGAATTTATGACGGGTAAATTACAACACATTGTAAACCAGTCAGATCTATTTTTAAAACTCTCTGAACTACTCCATGAAAAACCAATAATCGCTCAGATTTTCGCCTAACTTTTCTAACCCTGAGTTGTTCAGATACAGTCAATCCGGAAAGAACCGAATTGTTACTCAAATTAAATCAGATATGCTTACCAAAACTGTAGCCATTGGCTGCGACCATGCAGGATTCCCCTACAAGAATCCCATTATTAAGTTTTTGAAAAATAACGGCATTGAAGTGTTCGATATGGGAACTAATTCTGCCGACTCCGTAGATTACCCCGACTTTGTTCACCCCGTCGCTAATTTAGTAGAAGAGGGAAAGGCAGAATTTGGAATCGTGATGTGCGGCAGCGGAAACGGCGTAGCCATGACTGCCAATAAACACCAAGGCATCAGGGCCGCCAATTGCTGGAAGCGGGAAATTGCCGAGCTGGCTCGCCGACACAACAACGCCAACGTCATCGCCATCCCCGCCCGCTTTGTCAGCAAAAAATTAGCCATTGACATGGTGAAGATTTTTCTAAATACGCCCTTTGACGGCGGCAGGCACCTGCGCCGCGTGAATAAAATCCCCTGCGCTTCGGCGCAATAAATGGGAATAGGAAAGCGAGCATTTTTTATCTCTCCTTTTGAGCGGAGTTTTCCGACTATCGGAAATGCGGAGGGAATTTGACCGGGATAGCGGCTACTATGGCTCGTCGGCAATTCTATCCTTCCTATCGAAGAAAGTTTGGGAGAGTTTTGCAACTTTGTAGCCTTGTGGTGATTTTCACTAAAAGACCTGAATAACATGGAAGATTTCATCAAATCCGCAGCCGAAGAAATAAAAAACCGCGTTATGAGTGATTTTAAAGACCTAAAAAAAGAGCGCGGCGAGCACGCCGAGAGCATCATCCGCAGCCATATTATTTTCAGCATGGGCGCCGGCGTCATCCCCATTCCGGTGGCCGATGTGCTGGCCGTCAGCGCTTCCCAGCTTGACATGATTCGCCAGCTTTGCAAGGTTTACGACGTGGATTTCCACGAGACGCAGGGCAAGGCCATCGTCAGCGCCCTGACGGTATCTACTCTGGCGCGGTTAGGGGCGGGCAGCGTCGCCAAACTCATTCCCATAGTCGGACAGATAGCCGGCAGCGTCGCCAATGCCATTTTGTCCGGCGCCTCCACTTATGCGCTGGGGCAGGTTTTTAAAGCTCATTTCGAAACCGGCGGCACCATCTTAGATTTTGATTCGGATCGCCTAAAAAAAATGTATCGCGAGCAATTCGAAAAGGGCAAGAAAGTAGCCGAGGAACTGCGCCGTCAGCAAGACGCCAAAAAGAAAGCTGAAGAAACCTCCTCCGCTGCCACTCCACCGCCGCCGCCTGCCACTCCGCCGCCGCCTGTTACCGAGACTTCCGTCGCACAGGCTCCGGTTGTAGAAATCGTGGAATCCGAAAAAATTATGACCGACAAGGAAACCATCACCCGCCTGAAGGAACTGGGAGAACTCAAAGCCAACGGCATCATCACCGATGCGGAGTTCGAGCAGATGAAAAAGCGGATTATCGGAAGCTAAGTCGGAATGCAGAAGCTATCCTGAATTATTGTGAGCAGATTCATCGGGCGGGCAGTATCGCCATTGAGTGGTGCAGGAACCTGAGCTGCCAAAGCACATTGCGCACACAATCGGACGCCCTGCGCCGGCTCGCAAAGCCGCAGGTTTGATGGGGCGCCGCAAAATCCTACCTTAGCGCAGACATGGCAAATATGACCAATAAAACAGTAGCCGAGTTTTTTGCAGGCATAGGACTCATGCGCATGGGACTGGATCGAGCCGGTTGGACGACTGTATTTGCCAACGATATAGACCCGGTAAAAAAGAAGCTCTACACCAATCATTTCGGAGATTCCACTTCCCATTTTATTTTAGAAGACATTCATCAACTGACAGGCGAAGACATTCCCACTGTTGAGCTGGCGACCGCTTCTTTCCCCTGCACTGATATCTCATTGGCAGGGCGAAGGGCCGGCCTGGAGGGGAAACAGTCCTCTGCCTTTTGGGGCTTTGTGAATATCTTACAATGTATGGGCGAACGGAAGCCGCCGCTCATTTTGCTTGAAAACGTCGCCGGCTTTTTGACCTCAAATAAAGGGCGGGACTTTCACGATGCGATGACCGCCCTCAACCGACAGGGCTACACCCTCGACGCTTTGATGGTCAACGCCGCTCATTTTGTTCCACAAAGCAGGATGCGCATGTTCATCGTAGGAAGGCAGACCGGGGAGCCGAATTTAAAGCTCAAAGACCATTTGTCTCCAACAGAACTGCGTCCTGAACGACTTGTCCAATTCATCCGCAATTATCCCGAAATACACTGGGACATTAATACGCATCTGCCTAAACTGCCCGAAGTAAAAAACAACATAGCTTCTATCATCGAAGCAGTTCCAAAATCTTCAAAACTTTGGTTTAGCAGGGAGAGAGTTGATTACCTGTTCAACCAGACCTTTGAGCGGCATTTGACAAAGATCCGCAAACTGCAAGAGCAGGAAGACTACGCTTATCTGACTGCCTTTCGCAGGGTGCGAAATGGAAAGTCAATGGCAGAAATACGCTTTGACGGGATTGCCGGCTGCCTGCGAACGCCTAAGGGTGGTAGCGCAAGACAAATACTTTTAGAGGCAGGCAGGGGTGAAATAAACGTCCGGCTGCTGACACCCGGCGAATGTGCGAGATTAATGGGAGCGGACGACTTCAAACTGTCGGGCACGAGCACCGAAGCGCTGTTTGGTTTTGGCGATGCAGTTTGCGTTCCCGTAGTGACCTGGATTGCCGGGCATTACCTAAATCCCGCCATCGAAAAGATAAAGCGGGAAAGGAAGGCGAGAGAATTGCATGAAACGACCGCCTGAGGCAAAGCTGATTATGTATCTAAATATCTGAAAAGCCATAAATGACAACTTCGTTTTCCTGAATTAGAGTTTTCACAATACTGGCTTTCCTGCGGATTTAAAACTTCTCCGAATTTAAAAGTCGCCAACTTTCAAACCTTCAGTAATGGCAGACACTTTTTCAAAAAAGGAACGCAGCGCCATCATGCGGATGGTTAAGAGCAAGGCCAACAAATCAACCGAGCTAAAATTAATGGGTATTTTCAAAGCTGCGGGCGTTAAGGGCTGGCGACGCAACTATCCCGTAAAGGGTAAGCCCGATTTCGTATTTCCCAAACTGAAAATCGCCGTATTTGCAGACGGCTGCTTTTGGCACGGGCACAATTGCCGGAACATTACGCCGAAACAGAACGCCGAATACTGGGCTAACAAACGCCAGCGCAATATTGAACGAGACAAAATGATGACCCAAAGTTTTGAGCAAAGAGGCTGGGTCGTTTTGCGCTTTTGGGAATGCGACATTAAGCGGGGAACCATAGACCTGAGCAGATTGAAAGGCTGACGATACGGAGCGGGGTGGGGATGTGTGATTTTAGGCGAATAACTGCATTTGCATACTCTGCACTGGCTTCATCTCATGGATGAAGTAGCTCCACAAGTCTGAGCGCAAGTTCACATCGTATGCTTTGTTCAGGTAGTTCAATTCATTTTGCAAATCCGATTTATCAATAGTTTTGGCTAATTCCAAAAGAGCAATCCGCATCAAAACGTCTTTCGTAAAGATTCGCTTTGTATCTGAAAAAGTTATTGACTGCAAGAACTCCCTTGTCGTTTTGCTATTCAAAAGCAGCAAAGAATAAACGGTATATTCTAACTGGTCAAAGCCCAGCATATAGCAGGTGTCGTCGAGCATTAAGGGTTTCCCCTTTTGCGGAAGAACCAGCCTAAAATGGAATGTTTAATAAAGCCCTGATATAGCGACTTTGTACGGTCTTATCGAATAATCCCCACGCCAAAGATTAAAAAAAGCGGTTTATTATTGTATATCACACTACTGGCCATTTTTTAAAATCGCATGATTTCTTAGGGATAATGCCCTG
>CAZXQI010000076.1:0-18427 GCA_964643005.1 uncultured Saprospiraceae bacterium
TTCTGGATGTGGTTTTTTATCGGCTAAAAAAGTCGGCAGTAATTTTCTGCCGGCGTTTGAAAAAACAGGAGCTGTTTTGGCGAGTGCGCCTTTGCGTTGGTTTTCCCGTTTCCCATAGGCTTCCCTCAGATGATTTACGACGAAGGAGTAAATCAATGCGAATTTAACTTGGCTTTTTCCCACAGATTTTTTGCCGTCGAAACTCCATCGGCAATACCATTTCACTTTATGCCAGCTCGGAGAGGTCTTTTACAAATCCGTCCGTCCCATCGGCCTTCATTTTGATCAAAAGATTGGCGGCATCGGCTTTTTGATCGAATGCGCCGAGGATCACCTTATAGACCGTTTTACCATTTAGCTCGTTGATATTCACCACTACTTTTTCATTAAAACTGCGTTGCAGTTTTTCGGCGTTGATGAGCACGTTGCCATAGTCGGAGAAGACCCCAATCTGGACGCCGAAGCCTTTGGAGGCCTGTCTCTTTACGCTGAACTGGAAAAGTCCCTGCCCTGAAGCGACGGAAGGCGATACCTGGGTTGCCGCTGTAGAAGCTGAGTCAGACTGGTCTTTTCGGCGCAGCGCCTCCGCCACAGCTTTGTCGGCGTTGACGCGGCCATAGCCGTATTTGCGGGAGTGTCCGTTGACGTAATCGAAAGGGGCGCCGATTTTATCGGCTGTTTGTTGGAGGATGTCTTTCACCTCTTTAGCGGTCAGATTGGGATTGGCGGACAGCATGAGCGCACAGATTCCTGCGACGATAGGCGTGGCGCCGCTCGTTCCGCCGAAGTGCTTGTAGGGGCCTTCCCGGTTGACGCCATCGGCCCAGAATCGCCAGGCGCCGTCGCCCCTGTCCACCGTGCCGGGATCCCACCATGCGCGAGCGGCTAAGAGCGGCCAGTCGCCGTTGGAGGGCGCACAGACAGACACTTCCGCACCCTGATTGGAGTAGGCGGCATAGCGATCCTGACTGTCGCAGGCGGCCACGCAGATCACGTCGGGATGAGCGGCGTAAAAATTCACGTAGTCCATCCCTTCATTGCCGGCGGCAAAGCAGACGACGCAACCTTTCCCATTGCGACCCAGTCGGACGGCGTTGGCGATAGCCTGTTCTTTTAGGGAGTTCAGCGAGTAGAGCGGGTCGGTAGTACCCCAACTGCAACTGACGACGTCAGCGCCGTTTTTGACGCAGTAATCGAACATTTGTTCGGTCGCTTTGATGCTAAAAGACGTGCCGCTGACGGGCATGAATCGGGCATTGGGCGCCACGCCTACCATGCCCAATCCATTGGAGGCGGCTACGGCCAGACTGGCGCAGGGCGTCCCGTGGGTGAATTTGGGATCGCCGTCGCTCAATCGGTCGGACTGGGTCCAGAGGTCGAAAGGGCGATAGATTTTATCTTTCAAATCGGGGTGAGAAATATCGAAGCCGTTGTCAATGACGGCGACGGTCGTAGTGGCAGAGCCGAGGGAGTTCAGGCGCTGCCAGGCGTCAACGACTTTTGCGTCGGCGCCTTTCTTCACCGGATACTGCGCGCCAGGTATGAGACCGTCATTCTTCAGGTGCCACTCCTGGCCGAGATAGACGTCGGTGGGCAGCGCAACAGCGTATTCGTCGAGCAGCATATCAAGGTCGGGCTCTGCAAATTTCACGATGGCAGTCTGCTGAAGAAAGGCGGCCACCTTGATCGGGTTAGGAGAATCCTTTGTCACTTTGACAATGACCTGTTCGGGACTTCTGCGCTCTGTTAGTTCCAATTTGTACTCGTTGAGCAATTCTTCCTGGGCCGCAGCATCGGCGCCGGGTTGAAAGACGATGAATATTTCGCCTGTAGGAACTATGGGTTTATTACTCCCCTCTGCGTAGTAAACGTGCGTGCCGACAGAGACCTCTTCATTCCGGCGAATTTCGTCGAGCCGCTCGTCTAAGGGAGTCTCCTCCTCACCGAGCGATACGATTTGGAAGCCTCCGAGATGTGGCAGGACTTCTTTTTTTGCAAAATCTGTCTTCTCCGAAAAGCGATCGCCTTTCGTTTTGACACCGGCTAATCTGATACTTTTGTTTAAAATCAGCTCGCCTTTGCCGCTTTTGATTCTGTATTTGCTCATGACCTGAGTCTTTTGGTATAAAAAGTGAAACATAGAAGAGCCGGAAAATTACAAAACACTTGCTAAACGGCTGTTATTCACCATGTTAACCCGCCCAAAGACCCAACAAAAAAGACAGGGCATGCAACCACCATTGATTTTTTTAATTTTACGCCCCGATTTTGTTAAAAAGAAGGAATGGCCATACCTCTAATAAATAAAGATCCTGTGTGCAAGCTCTCCGACGAAGAGTTGATCGGCAAATTTTCACAGACAAACCAGGAGATATACTTCGAGGAACTCTACCGAAGGTATGTCCACCTCTCTTTTGGCGTTTGCATGAGCATGATGAAAAATGAAGACGACAGCCGCGACGTGGTTTCGGAAGTCTTCAAGATTCTCTATGTCAAATTGCCGAGCGCCAACGTCAAGTCTTTCAAAAGCTATCTCTACGCCGTCAGCCGCAATGAGTGCATCGCTAAACTGCGCCAGCGCAAGAGCGAAATGACGAAATTGGCAGATTTTAAATTGACCCAGGATCCCACCGGCGGGTTTATGGAAAACGATGAATTCGCCGCTCTACTGAACACTGAAACCCCTATTGAGGACGAAGTGGAAAAAGCGGTAAGCCAGTTGGGGGATGAACAACGCACCTGCATTCGACTCTTCTTCTACGAAGATAAAAGCTACAAAGACATCGTCGAACAAACGGGTTATTCCGAAAAACAAGTTAAAAGTTATTTGCAAAACGGGAAGCGCAACCTGCGCATCATGCTTGAAAAAATCATGAAAAAGCGAATTGCGTAATCTCACTCAAGCCAGGGCTCCAATGGACAAAAATTTACATCTCGATATTTTCAAAACTTCGACCTGCTTAGGCAGGGAGGAACTCGACGCCTATCTACATGGGCGGCTGTCAGGGGCTGCGCTCCGGCGGGTGGAAAACCACCTCATAGATTGTCCGCTCTGCTCCGACGCCGTAGATGGATTGGAAGAAAGCGCCGCCTTCGGCGTTGCGCAGCTCGAAGATTTTTCTTCTTTTAAAAAAAAACTACACCAGCCTTCGGGAGGCGTCATCCGTAAATTAAACCCTTACACCCTGCTCAAGCGCAGCGTTTCAGTGGCGGCTCTGCTGGCGCTGGGAATGTTTGCCTACTTCTCTCTTTTCAAATCATCCGGCAGCCAATTGTATGAGCAGTTTTACACTTCCTACCAAAACGACATCCCTCTCAATAGCAGGAGCACAGATTCAGCGCAGTTGATAAGTCCGTCTTTTGAGCGCGCGCTCAACAGTTATTCCACCGGAAATTTTTCAGCCAGCATACCTGCTTTTGAAGAGACTCTCAAAGAGGAACCCGACAACGCCGCCGCCTGCTTTTTTGCCGGCATGGCCTGTCTCGAAGCCAATCAGCCAGAGAAGGCCGTCAGCCATCTGCAAAAAGTAAAAGACCAGTCTAACGGCTATTCTCAAAAGGCCGAATGGTACCTGATTTTGGCGCACCTCAAATCGGGAGATAAAGCCGGGGCAAAATCTCTGCTGGAAACTTACCTCAGCCGTAGCGGCGATATTTTTAAAGCCGACGAAGCCGCTCGACTTTTAAAAAAATTGTAAACGGGCAAACATTCTCCGTTGCGGCGCCTGTCATTTGATTCCCAATAATTTTTCAAACAGGACAATTTTTACAAATTTGCCGGCGGGCAAAATTTGCCGGAGCCTTAGTTACCGGCGCCGGCCATTTCCCAATAAAAAAAGTCCTTCCAAACAAATCAGACAAAAACGCAAACCAATTTTCAATGATGAAACGAAAACTATTTTCCCTCCTACCATTGTTTCTTTTACTTTGCGCCATGCCAGGTACAAAAATTTTAGCTCAGGAAAAAAAGACGGAAAGCGTTGACGAAGCTTTTATCCGCCAAATTCATGAGGCGGCTGTAACGCAGGGATTGTCCTACGACTGGCTGCATTTTCTCACCAAAAAGATTGGAGCCCGGCTCAGCGGCTCTCCACAGGCCATGGCCGCCGTCGAATACACCCGCCAGGTGCTCGACACCTTCGGACTCGACTCCGTCTGGTTGCAACCCTGCATGGTTCCTCACTGGGTGCGGGGAGAACAGGAAATCCTTCGGGTCATGCAGCCGGCCATCGGCGCCGTTGATTTGAGCGCCCTGGCCATTGGCAATTCCAATGGCACGGGATCTGAGGGCGTTTCCGCCGAAGTCATAGAAGTCAAAAGTTTGGAAGAGGTGGAAAAATTGGGAAGGATCGCCGTTCAGGGCAAGATTGTCTTTTTCAATCGCCCCTTTGACGAGACGAAAATGAACACCTTCGCCGCTTATGGAGGCGCCGTAGATCAGCGCACGAGAGGCGCTTCCATTGCGGCAAAGTACGGCGCCATTGCCGTCGTCGTGCGCTCGATGGCTTCGGGGATCACCGACGTAATCCACACCGGAGCGCTCAGCTATCAGGAAGGCGCTCCAAAAATCCCGGCGGTCAGCATTTCCACCAAAGACGCCGAATGGCTCAGCGCATTGATTAAACAGGGCGGAACAAAAATTTACATGCGCAGCACCTGCGAAATGCTACCCGACAAACTGTCCTACAACGTCATCGGCGAGATCAAAGGCAGCCAGCAGCCGGAGGAAATCATCGTAGTCGGCGGCCACTTAGATTCCTGGGACGTTTGCGAAGGCGCCCACGACGACGGGGCGGGCTGCGTGCAGTCCATGGAGGTTTTATACCTTTTGAAAAAATTGAACTACAAGCCCAAACGCACCATTCGCTGCGTCCTTTTTATGAATGAAGAAAATGGATTGAGGGGAGGCGTGGCTTATGCGGATGAAGCAAAGCGAAAGGGAGAAACTCATTTAGCGGCTATTGAGAGCGACCGCGGGGGATTTACTCCAAGAGGGTTTTCCATTGAAAGCAACGATGAATTCTCTGAGAAAAAATTCGCCGGTACGCAAATCTGGCAACCTCTGCTCGACCCTTACAGGCTGGGCATCAGGAAGGGAGGAGGAGGCGCCGATATTTCTCCACTGCGGAGTCAGGGAACGCTGCTGATCGGATACGAGCCTGATTCTCAGCGCTATTTCGATATCCACCACTCGGCAGCCGACACATTTGAAAAGGTCAACAAACGAGAGTTGGAACTTGGCTCTGCCGCTATGGCCGCCTTTGTATATCTTTTAGATAAATATGGCGTAAATATGAATTAATTGAAAAATCGCTTCCCTCTGCGGATTTTTTCCCCTTAAATTTGCGCCCCGAAATTCCGACCTAAGACTTCCCAGGTCTATGATCGCAGACTTTGGAAGTCTTTTTTATGAACTACCAACCCGATCCTGTCATGCCAAAAGATACTTCCATTCATTCAGTTCTCATCATCGGCTCCGGTCCTATCATCATCGGACAAGCCTGCGAATTTGATTATTCGGGCACACAGGCCAGCCGCTCTCTACGGGAAGAAGGCATCGAAGTCACGCTGATCAACTCCAATCCCGCCACCATCATGACGGATCCGATTACAGCGGACAATATCTATTTGCTACCCCTGACGCCGGAAAGTATCGAACACATACTGCAGGAGCGGAAAATTGACGCTGTGCTACCGACTATGGGCGGCCAGACAGCGCTCAATCTGGCTATCGAAGTGAACAAACTGGGGATTTGGGAAAAGTATGGCGTTCGCATGATCGGCGTTGACATTGCTGCCATCGAACTGACGGAAGACAGAGAGGCGTTTCGCAAGCACATGATAGAGGTGGGTCTGGGAGTAGCGCCTTCCATGATCGCCTATTCTTTTTTGGAGGGGAAAAATGCCGCTCAGAAAATCGGCTTTCCCCTCGTTATCCGCCCCTCGTTTACGCTGGGCGGCACGGGCGCAGGATTTGTCCATCGGGAAGAAGACTTCGACGAGGCGCTCCGACACGGCTTAGACATGTCGCCCACTCACGAGGTATTGGTAGAAAAAGCTGTCCTGGGATGGAAAGAATTTGAGCTGGAACTGCTACGCGACGACAATGACAATGTCATCATCGTCTGCACGGTGGAGAACTTCGATCCGATGGGTATCCACACGGGCGACAGCATCACTGTTGCACCAGCCATGACGCTGTCCGATACGGCTTTCCAGCGCATGAGAGATCAGGCCATCCACGCCATGCGCTCCCTGGGCAACTTCGCCGGCGGCTGCAATATCCAGTTTGCCCTCAATCCGGCTACGGAAGATTTGATCATCATCGAAATAAATCCCCGCGTGAGCCGCTCCTCGGCGTTGGCGAGCAAGGCCACCGGTTATCCCATCGCCAAAATTGCCGCCCGGCTCGCCATTGGTTATCACTTAGACGAGTTGAAAAACCAAATCACCAAAAACACCAGCGCCTTTTTCGAGCCCACCTTAGACTATGTTATCGTCAAAATGCCGCGATGGAATTTTACCAAGTTTCCTGGCGCCGACCCCCGATTAGGTCTGCAAATGAAATCCGTCGGAGAGGTAATGGCCATCGGGCGCAGTTTTTTGGAGGCGCTACAGAAGGCCTGCCAGTCCCTCGAAACGAACCGCATGGGACTGGGCGCCGACATGAAGGAATGGGTGCGTACCGAAGATATCCTCCATCGTCTCGAAGAAGCGACGGAAGACCGCATTTTCCGCCTGAAAGACGCCCTGCGCCTCGGCGTGCCGGAGCGCACCATTCACAAGCTGACGAAAATTGATCCCTGGTTTATTCAGGAAATCAGGCGCTTAGTGGATATGGAACACGAGGTGATGCGCTACAATCTCCCGGAAGACATCCCCGCGCCGTTTTTTCGGGAACTGAAAGAAGTCGGCTACTCGGATGCACAAATCGCATGGCTGATGCGCCTCAAAGAGGAGGAAGTCACGCAGGTTCGCAAAAAGTTGGGTATCCGTCGCACTTATAAAATGGTGGACACCTGCGCTGCCGAGTTCGAGGCGCATACGCCCTACTTCTATTCTACCTTCAGCCAGGAAAACGAAAGCCTCCGTTCTGACAAAAAGAAAATCATCGTGCTCGGCTCCGGCCCCAACCGCATTGGACAGGGTATCGAATTCGACTATTGCTGCGTACACGGCGTGACAGCCATTCGGGAAGTGGGCTACGAGGCTATCATGGTCAATTGCAATCCCGAAACGGTCTCCACCGATTTCGACGTGGCGGATAAACTCTACTTCGAGCCGGTATTCTGGGAGCACCTTGACGAGATCATCGAATTGGAAAAGCCCGAGGGTATCATCGTCCAGTTAGGTGGGCAAACGGCTCTGAAACTCGCCGAAATCTTCCACCAAAGAGGGATCAAAATCATAGGCACCAGCTTCCCCGACATGGATCTGGCAGAGGACAGGGGCGCCTTTTCCGACCTGCTGAAAGACCTCGGCATCCCATACCCGCAATATGGAGTGGCCAGAGACGCCACTGAAGCGCTGGGCATCGCCAATCAAATCAACTACCCCGTGTTAGTCCGTCCCAGCTACGTGTTGGGCGGCCAGGACATGCGCATCGTCATCAACGACCAGGAGTTGGAGCGCCACGTCCTGTCTATCTTCAAGCACATGCCCGACAACCACGTGCTCATTGACCATTTCTTAGACCGCGCCAAAGAGGCGGAGATTGACGCCATCTGCGACGGCGACGAGGTACACATCATGGGCATCATGGAGCACATCGAGCCCGCCGGTATCCACTCCGGCGACAGCAGCGCCGTATTGCCGACCTACAGCCTCTCCGTGCAAACGGTCAACACCATGGTCGAATACACGGAAAAATTAGCCAAGGCGCTGAACATCAAAGGTCTGATTAACGTCCAGTTTGCCATCAAGGACGAAGTGGTCTATGTCATCGAAGCTAATCCACGCGCCAGCCGCACCACGCCTTTTATCGCCAAAGCCTACGGCGTGCCCTACCTGAAAATCGCCACCAAAGTCATGCTCGGCGCCCACAAGCTCAAAGACTTCGTCATCAAACCCGAACCTAAAGGCTTTGCCATCAAAGTTCCCGTCTTTTCTTTCGACAAATTCCCAGGCATAAACAAGGATCTCGGCCCGGAAATGAAATCCACCGGCGAAGCCATCCGCTTTATCCGCGACCTCAGCGATCCATTCTTCAGGGAATTGGACAACAGAAGATATATGTACCTGAGTAGATAAGGGATTCGCCTGGGGGTAATGTTTCTGCTGATAAAAGCTATGGTAAAAATTGCGGCATGATTTCCTCTTCTCAGTAAATTATATGCGTCGAATCCGAAATGAATTCAGATGGATTTCCTTTCGAAATAAATCATCCGCAGGAAACCATGCAGGGGAATCGCATTAATCTCAATAGCTGAGTAACCGGATATTTCAACCGGGCAAATGCAGCACTATAGGATTTTCATCTCTCCCTTCCCCGAACAACGCCGGGTCATTTCCCATATCGAACAGAAAACTGCTAAAGTCAATCACATTATTTTCAAAACAGAAAAAGGAATTATCTTGAGGAAGGACACAAAACCACTCTGATAGTCAGGGTATTAACGGGTAAAGTTGATGGTCGGATTATGGGTTTTCCAAAATAAATGCAAAGACAATTTTCGAAATATCCTCAGAGGAGGATTCATAGGAAATCAATGACGAGGAGTCTAAAGAGAAAAATTAGTTAAATTAAAATAAGAGAGAGTTACGCAGGGAACGGCAAAATTCAAAGGGAAATATCGCATAGAATCAAACCGTCGGCAATGCCGGGATTATTCCCCCCGGGTTATTATTTTAACCAATTGCATTGTCAATATGGAATGTATATCAGGTCATGTGGAAGATGGTAAGATGATCTTATCCGATGTTGGAGAATTTACCAAAGACGAAATATTGAAAATGCTATATTGCCATCCCTGCGTTATGTTGGATGAATGGATCGCAATGCCCAATCATATTCATTTTATCATTGAATTGGGCGATTACGATTACAATAAAAGGGCTGGCAGGGGATGTGGGTAAATGCGACGTGGATAAAACTCATGAATTTTATCAACCGCCGCGCCGCCACCGACGCCACAACCATATCCGCCGCGACAACCACAACAACCATCGTGGACAAATCCACTCCAAATAAAGCTCACGACTTATAAAGTCCAAGCGCCCTTTTCATTTTGAAAAAAATGGCCGTGTTGTCGAAGATGCCGCTAAAAAGTTCCTGGCCGGGGCCGTAGGCGAAGACGGGGACGAGCGATGCCGTATGCTTGTCGGTGGTAAATTTGATGAGCAATTTATCTGCCGTAGAGCCGAGATTGATAGCGAATCCGCCCGTTTCGTGGTCGGCTGTAAAGATGACGAGGGTCTGCCCGTCCTCTTTTGCGAATTTCAATACCTCACCCAGTGCATTGTCAAAGTCAAGCAGTTCGCTTAGGACGTAATCGGCGTCGTTGGCGTGCCCGGCCCAGTCTATCTGAGAAGCTTCGATCATCAGAAAAAAGCCCTTTTCACTCCGACTGGAGAGGTAGGTCATGGCCGTAGCGGAGGCCTGCGCAAGGTAATCTCTCCCCCTGGAAAAAGGTAGCGGCTCATCGTCCGCCGTAAAGTATCCGAATTTTTTATTGAAATCAATGCTTAGGTTATGGAAGTCGGAACGGGAGGAGTCGGACAGGGCGTAGCCTTTTCGCTCCAATTCAGTCAGCAGGTTTCTACCGTCTTTTCGACGATAGAAATGTTTGGCGCCACCGCCGACAAAAAAATCCAGATCGGAATGGAGCAGGTCTTCAGCAATTTCCTCAACCATATCCTTATCCTGTCGGTGCGCATAAAAGCCGGCTGGCGTCGAATGGGTGATGGGCGCCGTGACCACGATGCCTGTCGCCAATCCCGCATCGGCGGCGGCTTCCAGAATGCTCTGCACGGGTTTCCCATTTTTATCCACTCCCACTGCGCGACCATGCGTTTTTACACCGCAGCCGATAGCGGTGGCAGTGGCGGCGCATTTGGGAATGAGGTTGTCTAGTCCGTTTACTTTCTGAAAGCCGAGGTATTTGAATTCTTCCAGGTGCAGGCTGCCCTCTTTTTGGTGCATGGCCGCCGTAATTTGCGACAGCCCCATGCCGTCGCCTATCATCAGGACGATATTTTTTGCGGGAGTAAAAGAGATGGTGTCATCCGTCGGAACGCCGGCGCCGGGAGAAGGCTGATTTGTTCTGGGAGTACAGGCGCCGAAGATGATTAGAAAAAAAAGGTAGCTTAGTCTTTTCATGGTTAAATAAAGATTCAGGAAAGCATATAGCGCTTTCCCGGCAGTGCGCGCACAATCCCCCTGAACTCCATGTCCAGCAATAAAGAGGCAAGTTCGCTGTTAGGGATTTTCATCTGATAGCTCAACTGGTCAACGCCGATTTCGTCTTGTTTTTGGATGAGGTCTATGATTTGCTTTTCCCTCTCATTTAATTCCTGGAAAAACTCCCCCTGTATCGCTCTACCCGCTTTTTTAGAAGTCTCTATATCCCAGCGCATGGTCTTAGCGATATCGTCTGCATTTTCAGCTAATGCTGCTAAGTTACTTTTTATTAAAAAATTGCAACCCTGCGAAAACTTATCCTTCACCCTTCCCGGCAGGGCGAATACGTCTTTGTTGTAATCGTTGGCCTGTTGTGCCGTAATCATGGAGCCACCTTTGATAGCTGTCTCTACCACTACCAGTACATCGCTCAGAGCGGCAACGATTCGGTTGCGCATGGGGAAATTATCTTTCTCAGGTCCGACCTGGCTGGGGAACTCCGTCAGCAGGCCGCCCTGCTCCATCATTTCGATGGCAGTTTTCCGATGCTGTTGCGGGTATATCCTCGACAATCCATGCCCCAGAATGCCGACGGTTTCCAATCCCATGTCTAAGCTTTTGCGATGGGCGGTAATATCAACTCCATAAGCCAGGCCGCTGATGATGAGCGGTTTGTACGGAGCAAATTCCTGCACTAATTCTTCACAAAGAGCCTGACCCTGAGGCGTAGGCGTTCGCGTACCGATAATGCCGACAGTTCGAAAATGGTCGAGGTTGGCGACGCCTTTGTAGTACAGCATGACCGGGGAATCATTAAAAGGGCGCAGTCGTTTAGGATAGTCTTTATCTAAATAAAAAAGTGGCGAGATACTGTGTTCTTCGATAAATCTAAGCTCACTTTCGGCCTCCTTTAAGGCGCTATGTTGTGAGACGTTGAGCGCAGTCTGCCCGCCAACGCCGGGTATTTTCATCAAATCAGATTTCCTGGTTCGGAAAACTTCCTCTACTCCCCCGCAATAGCTGACGAGATTCCTGGCCGTCACGGCGCCGACCAGCGGAATTTTTGTCAATGCTACTTTATAAAGGAGGTCTTTCATTAATTTTGTTCGCCGTTCAGCAGTTTTCGGTTTAAGCTTTGTTATTTGAATTTAAAGTGAAAATCTAACGAACTGCAAACTTAATTCAAACCCCTCAAAATGAAAGGCTTACTTTCAAAATTCGAGTATATTGTCATCGGCGTTTTCGCCCTCATTTTTATTATGTGGGCGGCCTCTAAGTGCAGTGCATACAAAGAGCAGGCTCGCATTGAAGCGGGAGCGGATAATCCCGTCGTGGAGAGCCAAAAAGCCGATCCTCCC
Source organism: uncultured Saprospiraceae bacterium (assembly GCA_964643005.1). Classification (GTDB taxonomy): domain Bacteria; phylum Bacteroidota; class Bacteroidia; order Chitinophagales; family Saprospiraceae; genus UBA6168. Next base: position 11,698 of record CAZXQI010000076.1, read on the forward strand.
ACTACTCCGTCAACGCCTGCGCCTCCGCCCGATACGACTGGCGCCAAACTCACCGTCGCTTCTAATCAGCCTGCGACAAGCCCTCAGGCGACGCCCATTCAGGAGCCTCAGGGTTCCAGACTTTACGTCACCATAGATAAATTGAAGCTCCGCAAATCTCCCGGCCTGAATGGGGAACTGATCGGCGAGCTGAATCTCTTCGACGAAGTCTTCTACCAGAATGAAGTCACCGACAGCCTCTATCAACTCAACCTCGGGAAGGAGCTCGCCAACGAGCCTTACGTCAAAATCAAAACTAAGCGCGGTACCGTCGGCTGGGTCTATGGCGCCGGCGTACACTACATCAAAAAGAAGCGAAGCGGCGTGTTAGAATAATTTTCGCAAATATTTAGACTTTTTTGAAATTTAGGGGAATTTCTCCTGTAAAAACGAGCTGCACGGAAATCTGCGGGAGCCACCCTGTAGTGAATTTGAAAATTGAAGACGGAAGTTAAATTTCATAGTCTTTCCGGGAATTTGAATATTTGCCGTTTACAAATATTCACCAACTGAACCTTTGGCCGGCATGCAGTCTTTTTTTCGCCTGCTTTCTCATTTAAAAAATTACAAGGCTCTCATCGTGGGCAACATTGCCAGCAACCTGCTCATGGTTGTCTTTTCAGTGGTGAGCATTCCGGCCATCATTCCGTTTCTGAACATACTGTTAGACCAGCAGCCCATCGTGACCGTCGCTCCTGCCGGGGCGCTCTCCACCGCCAATTTTACGGAGTACGTCAATTATTTTTTGAGTCAGGTCATTTTGGAAAAAGGGAAGCACAGAGCCTTGTTGTACGCCCTGGTATTAGTCATCATTTTATATTTTTTCAAAAACCTGTTTCGCTATCTGGCGCAATTTTTCCTTTCGCCCGTGCGCAACGGCGTCGTGCGGGACATCCGCCAGGAGCTGTATGAAAAAATGCTGGCGCTGCCGCTTTCCTACTTCTCCGAAGAGCGCAAAGGCGACCTGCTTGCGCGCATGACCGTGGATGTGCAGGAAGTCGAATCGAGCATCCTCAATGTATTGGAAGTCATCGCCAGGGAGCCGCTGCTCATCATCGGCGCCTTTGGATTTATGATTTATGTCAGCCCTTCCATGACCTTGTTCGTGCTGGGGCTATTAGTATTTACAGGCTTAGTCATCGGGAGGATAGGGAAAATGCTCAAGCGCCAGTCCCGAAAAGTACAGGAGCGGCTGGGGCTGTTAGTTTCCATGATGGAAGAGGGCATCAGCGGCCTGCGCATCATCAAGGGCTTCAATGCTGAAAAATTTCAGTCTGGTATTTTTAAGAAAGAAAACAACGAGTACCGACGGCTATTGGTGAGATTGCTCTGGCGCAAGGATTTATCCTCCCCGCTCACGGAGTTCCTCGGCGTGGCGACGGTAGCCGTGTTGATTTGGTACGGCTATAGCGAGGTGCAAAAGGGCATCCTTACCGTGCCGACTTTCTTCGCCATGCTGTACGCCTTTTTCAGCATGATAGAGCCGGCGAAAAAATTTGCCTCTGCATTTTACAATGTGCAAAAAGGCATGGCCGCCGTGGAGCGTATTGACAGTTTCCGTCAGGCAGATTTGAAAATTTTTGAAAAAAAAGACGCTCTTTCCATTCGGGAATTCAAATCGTCCATCGAGTACAGGGGGGTTAATTTTTCCTATCAAAACAGCGCTCGAACGGCTCTTTCAAACATTAGTCTCAGTATTCCCTGCGGAAAGGTTATCGCTCTCGTCGGCGCATCCGGCGCAGGAAAAAGTACTTTGGTGGATCTGCTCCCCCGCCTGCACGAGGTGGAGCAGGGCGATATCCTGATAGACGGCCTTAACATCAAAGACCTGAAAATCAAAAGCCTGCGTTCACTCATGGGCATCGTCACCCAGGAGGCGGTGCTCTTTAACGAGACCATTTTCAACAACATCGCCTTTGGCCTCCAGGGGGTATCGCAGGAGGCCGTAGAGCAGGCTGCTAAAATTGCTCACGCCCACGAGTTCATCCTCGAAACCTCGGAAGGCTACCAGACCAATATCGGCGATCGGGGCGTGAAACTCAGCGGCGGGCAACGCCAGCGCCTGACCATCGCCCGCGCCGTACTGGCCAATCCCCCCATCCTTATCCTCGACGAAGCTACCTCCGCCCTCGATTCGGAATCGGAGCGATTAGTGCAATCTGCATTGGACGCCCTGATGAAAAATCGCACAGCCATCGTCATCGCCCACCGGCTCTCCACCGTGCAACACGCCGACCAAATCATCGTGATGAAAGAAGGAAGAATCATTGAGCAGGGAACACACGATGAACTCATGCGCAAAAAAGGAGAGTACGAAAAATTGGTAGCGCTCCAATCATTTTAAGCCCAATGGGATTAAGCAGGATTCATCTTCGGCGTAATTCAGTAGAAATTCTTCTGTGGAAAAAATCTGTGGAATCCTTTGGGTCAGTCCCGACAAACAGGGTAATACGGCTTTTTTAGAAACTCATCTTCACTAATTTTGGAAAAAACAAAACTTACCTGCGGTTTGAGCATTAAAAATACGACCTTTCATCTCCTGGAGGGTCTGCTTTGGTTCGGTTAAATTACATTTGCAAATCAACCTCCCGGGGGGAATGTTTGAATAAAGAATCCTGCACCCATTTCGGCTTTGGAACATTCTCCATCCGGATTTATAGGAATGGCAGCTTCCAAAATTGCCTGATTTTTTAAATAATAAAAATTGGTATTATGACTAAAAAAACATCCAAATTCGTAGAAAAAATGACGATAGGCGGTAAGACCTATAACTACTGCTCCCTGAAAGATCTCCCTGAAGGAAGCGTGGAACACCTGCCCTTTAGCATTCGGATTTTACTGGAAAACGTATTGAGGCACTACGACGGCTTTACGATCACCGACGAGCACGTCAAAACGCTTATACACTGGACGCCAGAGGCCGTGGACAAAGATATTCCGTACATGCCTGCCCGCATTCTGATGCAGGATTTCACGGGAGTTCCCGCAGTGGTGGACATTGCATCCCTTAGAGCCGAGTATGTGCGCCACGGCAGGGACGGTCAAAAAATCAATCCCGCCATTCCTGTGGATTTGATTATTGACCACTCCGTTCAGGTGGACTATTACGGGACGAATTATTCTTATGATAAAAACGTAGAACTGGAATTTGAAAGAAATAAAGAGCGATATGAGCTGCTCAAGTGGGCGCAGAAGGGAATGAAGAATTTCACCGTCGTACCTCCCGGCATGGGTATTTGCCACCAGGTGAACCTGGAATATCTGGCCAAAGGTATTACTGCGCGGGACGGATGGCTCTTCCCCGATACTTTAGTGGGTACAGACTCTCACACACCGATGGTCAATGGTATTGGCGTGGTAGGCTGGGGCGTCGGCGGTATTGAAGCAGAAGCCGCCATGCTCGGCCAACCGATTTTCTTCACCTGTCCTCAGGTAGTAGGTCTGAAGCTAACGGGTAAAATCCCCGAAGCATGTACCGCCACCGACTTGGTCTTATCCATCACAAAAGTTCTGCGGGATACCGGCGTGGTAGGGAAATTTGTCGAAGTCTTCGGCGACGGCCTGCACAACCTGACCGTGACCGACAGAGCAACTATCGGAAACATGTCGCCCGAGTTCGGATGTACCGTTACTTACTTCCCGATAGACAATCGCACGCTGGAGTACATGAAAACGACCAACCGAAGCGATGAGCAAATAAAAATTGTAGAAACCTATTGTAAAGAGAACCTATTGTGGAGAACAGGTAAAGAGCAAATCAGGTACTCCTCTATCGTCGAACTCGACCTGTCCACGCTGGAGCCTACCGTCTCTGGTCCGAAACGTCCGCAGGACAAAATTCTCGTCCGCGATTTGCACAACCAGTTTGCCCATCTTCTGGATAAGGAATTTCAGCGCGAATACACCAAGCTGGATCAAAGGAAAGAATGCGCATGGCTGGCTGATGGCGGTTCGGGGACGGAGTTCGTCTTCGGCAAGGTTCCCAAAGAAAGGGAATCCTACAAGGATGTAGTCGTAAAAGAAGAGCTTCAGTCTGTGCGGATTAAGCATAAGAATCAGGAGTACCTGCTGAGCGACGGCAGCATCGTCATTGCAGCCATCACCAGTTGCACCAACACTTCAAACCCTGCGGTGATGATAGGCGCCGGGCTGCTGGCTCGCAACGCCGTCGAAAGGGGGCTTCGCACCAAGTCCTGGGTCAAGACTTCTCTGGCGCCCGGTTCTAAAGTGGTGACGCAATACTTAGAGCGCTCCGGTCTGAATGTGGATTTGGACGCCCTGCGCTTTCACACGGTAGGCTACGGCTGTACTTCCTGCATCGGAAACTCCGGCCCTCTGCCTCCGCATATCGCAGAAGCTGTGGATAGAGGCGGCTTAGTGGTCGCTTCCGTATTGTCGGGCAACCGGAATTTTGAAGCCAGGGTACACCCACAGGTAAAAATGAACTTCCTGATGTCGCCCATGCTGGTAGTCGCCTATGCCTTAGTCGGCAGGGTGGATATTGATCTGATTCACGAGCCATTGGGATACGACCCCAATGGGCAGCCGGTTTATTTAAAGGAAATATGGCCGGGGCGCGATGAAATAGTCCAGACTATCAACGATTGCGTGAAGCAGGGAGACTTCAAGGAAGTGTACGACGTCATCTTCGACGGCTCTACCGACTGGCAAAACTTAAACGTGGCGCTGGCAGACAACTACGAATGGAATCCCAACTCCACTTATATTAAAGAGGCGCCCTTCTTTGAAAACCTCAAGGCTACTCCCAACCCAGTCCAGGATATTTCCGGCGCCAACGTATTGCTCTATCTCGGCGATTCTGTGACTACAGACCACATTTCGCCGGCGGGTAGGTTCAAAGAAGACAGCGCTGCCGGGCAATACCTGATTGAAAACGGTGTGGCGAGCGAGCATTTCAATTCTTATGGCTCTCGTCGGGGCAACCACGAAGTCATGATGCGGGGAACCTTTGCCAACGTGCGCATCAAGAATAAGATAGCGGACAGGGAAGGGGGCTACAGTAGGTATTTCCCCACCGGCGAGGTAAAAACGGTTTATGAAACCGCCATGCAGTACATAGACAACAACACGCCGCTCATCATTTTGGCAGGAAAGGAATACGGCTCCGGCTCCTCTCGCGACTGGGCTGCTAAAGGCACTTTCCTATTGGGCGTCAAAGCTGTCATTGCCGAGAGCTATGAGCGCATCCACCGCAGCAACTTAGTGGGCATGGGCGTAGCGCCGCTCGTATTCATGGAAGGCCAAAACGCCGAAAGTTTAGGTCTGGACGGCTCCGAGTCTTTCGACATTAAAGGGCTGGCCGACAATCTCGTGCCGCATAAAATATTAGATGTCAAGGCGACGCATCCAAGTGGCAAGACGACTAAGTTCAAAGTCAAAACGCGCATGGATTCCGCCATTGAGATTGAATATTATAAAAATGATGGTATCCTGCAATATGTACTGAGGAACTATCTGCAAAACAGCTAAGCTGAAATTGAGATATTGTTTGATATTGGAGTATTGAAATATGGAATTGATATTCGCTCATAAATTGATATTCCAATATCAGGCAATATTATCTTGTGGCCATTCCTTTTAAAAATAGCCTTATTTTTCAAAATACTATAGAGCAATCAAACCCTGATATTTTATTTTTTCAGTAAAATACATCCTACACCATTATTTCGAATAAAATGCCGAAAGATGCGGGCAATGGTTATCTCGGGCGGAGGGAGTAAGGGGGCGTTTGGCGGAGGAGTCGCCCAATACTTAATAAACGAAAGAAAGTATCACTACGACATCTTTGTGGGGACTTCCACGGGGAGCCTGATGGTTTCGCATTTTGCCCTGAATAAAGTTGACAAGATAAAGGAAGTCTATACTTCCGTGAAGCAACGCGATATCTTTAATATTAGCCCTTTTACCATTAAAACAGACGAGAACGGGGCGAAGGAAGTGGGCATTAACCACTTGAATGTATTGAGGGGTTTCCTAAAAGGCAGAAAGACCTTTGGCGAAAGTTTCAATCTTAGAAAGCTGATTTACAGGACTTTAACGAAAGAGGAGTTTGAAGAAATCAGAAAAATAGGCATAGAAGTAATCGTCACGGTTTCCAATTTGTCGCTGAATCAGGTGGAGTACAAATCTATCAAAGATTTTGAGTACGATGAGTTTTGCGAGTGGATTTGGATTTCCTGCAATTTCATTCCCTTTATGAGTCTGGTTAGAAAAAACGGCTGCGAATATGCGGACGGAGGTTTTGCCAGTATCGTTCCGATTGAGGAGGCCATCAACAGAGGAGCGACTATCATTGACGCCATCGTATTGGATACCGAAGTAACGAGTTTCAATCGCCTGCCTTCCAAAAATGCTTTTTCCTTATTGACGACATTGCATGCGTATATGTTTGATAGAATTGAGGAGCAAAATATACGCATAGGTAAACTGGTAGCCTCCAACAAAAACGTCATCATCAACTTCTATTATACGCCTGTTGTATTGACGACTAACTCGCTCGTGTTTGATAAGAAAATAATGACGCAATGGTGGGCAAAGGGACTTCAATATGCGAGAGAGAAAGACACCAGCTATAGCGAAGTAAAGCCATACCACCTCTGAGGCCTATAATTTTTCCTTCCAACAAAAAAGCCCGCGTGGAATTAACCATGCGGGCTTTTCATTTCTCCCT
>CAZXQI010000077.1:0-18412 GCA_964643005.1 uncultured Saprospiraceae bacterium
GCTTCGGTTCGAAGTCATCCGTTCCACCGGTAGACTGCCAGACAAATTCCGGTTCAGAAGATTTTTAAGGTGTTGAAGCAGGGATCCTGATTCAAAATATATACCGCTGCTTTAGGTCTCGTGGATTCGCAAAGAATCATGGACATTTTTCCAAAATCCTATTGGACAGGGATTCGAAATCCTCATAGCTTTTTTGCACGGCATAAACATGCGCGCCTGTAGCGCCGTCAGCGGGTTTTAATAAAAACATAGGTTTATGCACTTCCTTCGACATAGGCGCCAGGCTTCTATAATGCAGGATGCAAGTTGTTCCTCAGTAATTTTTTTGTTTTCAGCGAGAGTTTCTCTATAGTTCATTAGAAAAGGCGCATCCTACCGGGTCAAGCTCGTCTTCACCAAAAGAGGCGGTTCTCTCGATTCTGTCAGATTTTAAGTCTGTCAATAAATCTTTTACCTGCTTTATCGTCATACCTATGTGATTGTTTCTCTTTTTAGCCGTTTGAACTGGCGCTCAAAGCTATCCCTCTTTGAATCAACTTATTTAGCATTTAGTCTCAAAAGACACTATTTCCAATCAAATCTCCATCTTAGGAAGTGGAAAAGGCCGGCTGCCCTGAATATCATAGCGCGTAGGAAAATCAGATTGCCCAGAGTCGCTATCAAAAATGCCGGTCAACAATTATTTTCAAAACACACCTCTCCTCTCAGAAGCCTTTTTTTAAAAATAGAAATCTAAAATAAGCAGGGCGCTAAAGAGGAGGCTGGCAATTCCGTTCATGGTAAAAAAGGCCACGTTCACTTTGCTCAGGTCGTTTGCTTTGACAAGCGTGTGCTGGTAGAAAAGCAGACCCGTGAAAGTCAGCGCCGCTAACCAGTTGAGCCAGTTCAGTTCGGGATAGCTTTGTTGAACGAGCCAGGCGGCTGCAAATATGATGACGGCGCAAACTAAGTGCAGCACTGAAGACAGGTTCAGAGCAGCGCTTTTCCCCAGGGAAGCGGGCAGCGATTTCAGTTCATTCGATTTATCGAACTCTTCATCCTGGAGAGCGTAAATTACGTCAAAGCCGGAGACCCACAGTAAGACCGCGGCAGAATAGAGGATGGGGATAGTATCGAAGCCCCCGCCGGCAGCCAGGTAAGCGCCAATCGGCGCAAGGGACAAACCTAAGCCAAGTACAAAGTGGCACAGCGGCGTAAACCTCTTGGTATAGCTGTAGCCCAAAATAATTATCAGCGCCACCGGCGATAAATAAAAGCACAGCATATTGATAAACCAGGTAGTCAGGATAAATAAGAAGCCATTCAGGATGGTAAAAAACAGCGCTGATTTCGGCGTGATGATGCCGGAGGGAATTTCTCTGATGGCGGTGCGGGGGTTTTTTTCGTCAATATCCCGGTCGAGGTAGCGATTGAAAGCCATTGCGGCGCTTCTGGCAAAGACCATACACAGGATGACCAGGACAAGCAGCCTGAGACTAAAGCCGGTTTCGCCTTTATTCACCGCTAAGAAAAAGCCCAGCATGGCAAAGGGCATGGCGAAAATGGTATGAGAAAATTTTATCAGGGAAAGGTAATTGCGCATGACCAACAATAGTTTTTGTTCGGAACCGGGCTTTTTTTAAATACTCAGAATTTTTCCTTTGCAAGGTTTATCACCTTTTGCCTTCTCTTGTTCTCTCTACCTCTAAGCCATATCTTTTTTTCAGTTCAATAAAAAAGCCTGCGCAATGATACAATGCGCAGGCTTTTTGGGCAACACAGCCCGGAAGTTTATTAGTTAACTGGTGTGACAGAAGGAGCCTCGCCGGCAACTTCGCCTTTGATGTAGATAATCGTTTGAGGGGGATCTGTATTGGCAGTAATAGTGACCTGCTTCGTTTGAGGGCCGCTCTTACCTTTACTGTCAAAGTGAACTTTGATCTTGCCGGTACCGCCTGGAGCAACTGGTTCTTTCGGCCACTCGGGCACTGTACAACCGCAGCTACCTTTGGCGTTGCTGATAATTAAAGGCTCTTTACCAGTGTTTTTGAAAACATATTCGTGCTCTACGTTTTCGCCAGCTTTCACTTTTCCGAAGTTAAATTCCGATTCGTTAAACTGAATCATGGTCGTCGGACCAACTGGAGGAGTCGGTTCAGCGGCGTTAGCCTGAGGTGTTACAGGAGTCGTGGAAAGGTTGTTCTGCTGAGTCGTTGTCGTGACGTCATTTCCGGCGGCAGCCTGAGCGGCGGCATCGCGAACGTTGTCATTTTGGCAAGCAGCCAAAAAGGCAAGCATCGAAAATGCGAGGATACCAAGTTTAATTTGCTTCAACATCTTCTAAGTTTTTTTGTGATGAGAAAAATTTGTTGCGATCATTGAAGGCGCAAAAGTAAAACCTTGTGAAGGATTTATTGCCAATTCAAGGTGCAAAAGTATGCGAAATCAGTTCCAGTCTATTAAATCCTGATACCTAACTTTTGTTAATGCGTTGTTAAAACCTTCATTTTCAAGTCATTTCGACCTTTGCCTAAACCTATAACGAGAAAGGCGTCCTCCTCATCGGAGAACGCCTTTTTCTGATCGCTCAATAACTATCAATACTTGATAGAAACTTTATAATTATCTTCGTTATCGCCCAGCGCAGTCGTTTCATTGACATCTTCCACTTTTACCAAGTAGTAAACGTTGCTGGCGCTTTTATACACTACAAAGATATCGCCTTTAGCAACTTTATTGCTCACGCGGAAATTACCCCAGACGTCTATATGGCCTTCGGAAATCGTGTTGGCAGGAGGGAGATCGGCGGCGGCGTCAAAGGCTGTCTTGATACCTTCTTTTGAAAGGACTCTGTCAAAATCAAAAATGTCAGAACCAGAATCAGCATTTCCTACAAAGCGAACTTGGGTGCCGTTGATGCCTCCAATGCGACGACGCCAGTTGTTGCCGGAGCCTGCGAGGGAGTCAATACCCATGTCGCGAAGTTCAGCGCGCAGGTAAGAATCTTCGCCTGTGCTGGACAATTTGGTGCCGGTGCTGGATCCATCGTCTAAGTCAATACCTCCCCTGCCCGAAGGGCCGGCTTGGTTCCAAAGCAAAATCGTAGCGCCGGTGATGAGTTTTTCAATTGGAGTTTCAAGAGTTACGTCAAAGCTGACTTCATCAGATTTGCCGCCTTCGTCTGCAACTTCAATAGTATAAGTGACAATTCCTGAAGCGCCGCTTACATTAATAGCCACAACCCAAGTCATTTGATCTGAGGGGCTGACAATCAAAGCGGGGTTGGCTGATGCCGGGGAGCCGTTGATGCTCAGGTCGTCCAAACCAACCTTTGCCGTACCTTCGTAAACTGTGAGTGATTTCAGTGCTTTTGTACCTTTGAGGGCTTCAACTTTTACTGTGACAATGCCAGAGCCGACAAAAGCATCCGGCGTAGGTCCTTCGGTAATGGAGACGATAGGAGCTAAACTCGTTGAGGGGTCATCCTCATCGTCCGTACATCCTGTAGTAAGAATAAGGTTTGAGAAAAGCAGTACGCCTGCGAAAATCCAAAGAAGTTTTTTCATTTTTTAAAATGATTTAGTGAAAATTATGGTTCAGTTGAGTTTGATAATTTCCGGCTTCATTCGGGTAGTAATCGAAACGATCCGGGAACCGTTAAATCAAACTTTTATTTTTCTCTATGACTCAGACCTCTAAAAGTGGTCACACTGGTCAATTGTTCACTTTTTTTAAAAAAATTGGGAATCCAACTTAATTTTCGCCCCGAAAACGAATGTTTTAATCAAAAAGATGCCTGAAAGGTTTTTAATATTTTGTTAATAAGACAGAGTTGAAATTCATTCGCTTTTTTTAAGAACAAACAATCTTCGTTAGAATAAATAAATCACAACAACCGAAACACCTCCAGTTTTCCAAATCCAAATATTATTTCTGCGAATCAAAGCTTTAATTAAAATCATAAAATCATGTCATTAAACATCCAACATACCGTCCTCGAACGGTTTCTACGCTATGTAGTGATTGACACCCAGTCCGATCCGGAATCAACCACTTACCCTTCCACCGAAAAACAAAAAAATTTGGGGAAACTTTTGGTCAAAGAATTAAAGGCTATCGGTATCGCCGACGCCAGGCTCGACAAGCATGGATACGTTTATGCGACCATTCCTTCCACCACCGCCAAAAAGGTTCCCGTCATCTGCTATTGCTCTCACATGGACACCTCGCCAGACTGTAGCGGTGAAAACGTCAAACCCATCGTACACCACAATTACCAGGGCGGAAATATTGTACTCCCCGACGATACCAATGTCGTGCTCACTCCGGCAGATCACCCCGACCTCATTGATCAAATCGGCAACGATATCGTCACCGCCAGCGGTACGACCCTGCTCGGCGCAGACAACAAAGCCGGATTGGCTGCTATCATGGACGCCGCCAATTTTTTAATGAGTCATCCTGAGATCAAGCATGGAGACATCAAAATCCTCTTCACACCCGATGAGGAAATCGGACGAGGCGTAGATAAAGTAGATCTGAAAAAACTCGGCGCTCAATTCGCCTACACCATTGACGGCGAGAAGGCCGGCTCTTTAGAGGATGAAACCTTCTCGGCAGACGGGGTCAGGATTTATATTCACGGCGTGAGCGCGCACCCTGGTTTTGCCAAAGGAAAAATGGAGAGCGCCATCAAAATTGCAGGAGAAATCATCGCCGCATTGCCAAAGAAAGACCGCTCGCCCGAAACGACGGAAGGAAGGGAAGGCTTTGTCCATCCTACCAATGTGGAAGGCACGGTGGAAGAAGCCCTGATCAAATTAATCGTGCGGGACTTCACCGAGGAGAAGCTCAAAGAACACGAGGACTTCCTCCGAAAAATTGTAGATAAGGTTTTGAAAAACTACCCCAACTCGAAAGTTGAATTCAAAGTGGTAGAGCAATACCGCAACATGAAAAAGATTCTGGATCAGCATCCCGAAATCGTCGCCAACGCCGTCGAAGCCATAAAGAGGGCGGGCATGAAACCCATCCAATCCAGTATCCGCGGCGGCACCGACGGATCGCGCCTCTCCTTCATGGGGCTTCCCTGCCCCAATATCTTCGCAGGAGAGCACGCTTTTCACTCCAAACAGGAATGGGTGTCCGTCCAGGATATGGAAAAGGCCGCTCTCACTTTGGTAAACCTGGCTATGGTCTGGGAAGAAAGGTCTTAAATAGCTCGGACGGATTTCTAAACCGGATTGTTCTACTAAAGCTTAAAATGAAGGATGCCGGCTATCGTCAGATTCAGCATCCTTTGTTTTTTCTCAGTTTTTAAGTTTTCATACAAAAACTATTAACAGGCTCTTAGCTTTGGGCAATATGATAATATCCTAAACTTGCCCCGACTTTAAACTTCAAATTCTTATTATCTCATTCAAAACGACAAGGCCATGACGAATGGAAAAATAAAAATTTCCCTCCTTTTATGCCTCTCAATACTGATTTTACACTCCTGCACCAGCCCCAATAAGTTATTGGAGCGGGGCCGGTACGACGAGGCCATCAACCTCAGTGTGCGGAAGCTTACGGGGAAAAAGAAGAAAAGCACGAAGTTTGTCAAGGCGCTGGAAACTGCTTTTGCCAAAGTCACCAATTCGGATATGCGCCTAATCAGGGCTTTGGAAAAGGAAAACAGATCCGAAAACTGGGTGCAAATCAACAACATCCATCAAAGCATCAGACGCAGGCAGCAAAAGATTGAGCCGTTGCTGCCTTTAGTTTCCAAAGACGGCTACAAAGCCGACTTCCAATTCGTCAAGATTGAAGGACTTGAAATTGAGTCCAAGGAAAAAGCCGCCGACTTCTACTATAATGAAGGGAAAAGGCTGATGATTCAGGCAGAGCGCGGCGACAAAGCCGCCGCCAGAAATGCCTACGACAATTTCCAGAAAATCAAAAACTATTACAAAAACTATAAGGATGAAGACCGCCTGATGAGCCGGGCGCTGGATCTTGGAACCGTTTACATTCTCTTTAAGATTCAAAACGACTCCAGGTCTATCCTTCCGAGAGATTTCGAAAGGGAAATAAAAAGCATCAGCGTCCGCGACCTCAACAAATTATGGCGCTCGGTTTCCCTCAATCAGGAAAAAGGATGGGACTACGATTACACCGTCGTCATGCGATTGACGGAAATTGACGTAACGGCAGACCTCATTAAAGAAAGGGAGTACGTTGACGATACGACCATTGAAGACGGCTGGGAATACGTTTTGGACAAAAACGGAAATGTCATGAAGGATTCAACGGGCAGCGACATCAAGATCGCTAAAAAGGTACTGATCAAAGCGCGGGTTTTTGAAACCTACCAAAACAAAGCGGCCAGGGTAGCAGGCAGGCTTGAATTCCTCGACAACATAGCCAATGAAGTCATCTATACAGAGCCGCTGTCCGTCAATGCGATTTTTGAGAATTACGCAGCTACTTACGATGGCGACAAGCGCGCACTCACAGAAGAGTCCAAAAAGAAAATCGGCAACCGACCCGTCCCCTTCCCCACCAATGAAGGATTGATCCTCCAGGCGGCGGAACTGCTCAAACCCATCGTAAAAAATAAAATTGCCACCAGCCGCATCCTCCCATAGTTGGCAAAAGCTCCAAATCGAAAAGAGCTGTCGGAATTACCCGCAGCTCTTTTCGATTTGGATTTATAATTAGATAAAACTGATTTTTTTGGAGAGTTTACTTAAGCAGCTTAGCAGTGCGCAAATTGAAATCGCGATGATTCAATGTAATCGGCCTTTCAATTTTTGTCTTGGCGTACTGTTTTTTGCCTGCTTCTTCAAAATTTTCCTTTCTTTTTACCGACTTATTGGCGGCAACGGTCAATTTTTTAATGAGACCAGTTAGTTTAACAGACTTTTCTCTATCCATAGCAAACAGGTTTAAAGTATTGAAAAATTAGGCTTAAAAAATTTTTTTCCTTTCTGCTGATGGATATGTCATGGATGTTTGAAAGGCAAATGTAAAACTATGATTGATGGTTTAATAATTTCATTAGAATAATTTTCAATTCAACTTTTGTCACAGGTGATAAGCGTTTTAACCCACTTTAGTTCAGAATTTAATTTTGAGTCTTTTTAAAATCTTTAAAAAACAATCCTTTGCAATACCAGAAAATCTTGCGAAGCAAGTTCGTCACACCACTATATTGATCATTCTGCCAGGTACGACGATCACCTTTTTGACGGATTTCCCTTCCAACCATTTTTGAACTGATTCGAGGCTGAGCGCAGCTTTCTCTATTTCCTGGGCAGAGAGGCCGCTTGGAAATTCAACCAAATCCCGCTTTTTCCCATTGACGCTAACCGGATAGGAAATGCTATCCTGCACCAGGTAACTCTCGTTGAAGCTCGGGAAGGTCGCCATACAAACGGAATCCTTATGTCCCAGGACGTGCCACAACTCTTCGGCGATGTGTGGTCCAAAGGGCGCTATCAGGCGAACGAATGGATTGAGAATCGCGCGTTTGGAACAATTCAAATTGCGCAATTCGTTGACGCAAATCATAAATCCGCTCACGCAGGTATTGAAGGAAAAGCGCTCTAAGTCTTCTTTCACCTTTTTAATACAGGTGTGCAGAGCGCGCAACTCTTCTTTGGTAGGCGCCTCGTCGCTGAGGAGCTGCTCTCCATCCTCGGCATAGAACAACCCCCATAACTTCCGCAGGAATTTGGAGACTCCGTCTATTCCTTTTGTGTCCCAGGGTTTTGCCTGTTCGACAGGGCCGAGGAACATTTCGTAGATGCGGAAACAGTCTGCGCCGTAGCGCTCCACCACGTCGTCGGGGTTGATGACGTTGTATTTGCTTTTCGACATTTTACCCACCTCTGAAGAAGTGTAAAACTGAAATTCGGCAATGCCGGTTTTGGGAGAAAAGACGCCGTCCTGAAAGACTCCTCCTCCGCATTCAAAAATGGCGCTCTCGTATTCGGGTCTCCATTGGATGAAATTCATAACGCCATCCAAACCTAAGTGAGAATTGGGGGTTCCATGATCCGCTACCTGGTCGGCGTGAACGAGGATTTTGACAAACTTCTCTTCGCCCTCTTTTTCAGCCATGCGGGCGCAAACGAATCTGCTTCGCCCGTCCACTTTTTCCTTCTGCATGTAAATGCTCTCGATAACCCCCTGGATCATTCCCTGATTCAGCAGTTTCCGGTAAGGTTCTTTTGTGGGTACTAAGCCCTTGTCGTATAGGAATTTATGCCAAAAGCGGCTATACATCAGGTGGCCGACCGCATGCTCTGTGCCGCCGACGTACAGATCAACGTCTTTCCAATAGAGCAAGGCTTCCGGACTGGCAAACGCCTGGTCGTTGTGGGCGTCCATATATCTAAGAAAGTACCAGGAAGATCCCGCAAAACCCGGCATGGTGTCAGTTTCGCGAGTCCAGCCATTGGGCAAGTTGACCCAGTCTTCAGCTCTGGCTAAGGGCGATTTTGCGCCGGTAGCCGGTTTGAAATCATCCAGCTCCGGCAGCTCTAAGGGAAGTTCAGATTCGGGAATGGGGTGGGCTATTCCTTCCTGGTCATAGACGATGGGGAACGGCTCGCCCCAATAGCGCTGCCTGCTGTAAATGGCATCCCGGAGTTTGTAATTGACTCGTCGGCTGCCTATACCCTGAGTTTCTATTTTTTGTAAAATGGCTTCAATGGCGTCTCTCACCTCCAAGCCGTTCAGGAAGCCGGAGTTGATCATTTTTCCGATTTTATCTTCGATGCCGGCGCCTGGATACATGCTTTTGTCTATTATCTCGACAATGGGCAGCCTGAACTTTTTCGCAAAACGCATATCGCGTTCATCGTCAGCGGGCACCGCCATGATGGCGCCGGTTCCGTAATCTCTCAGCACATATTCGGCTATCCAAATCGGGATTTTATTTCCATTAAAAGGATTGACGGCAAAAGCGCCAGTGAAGGCGCCGGACACTTCTTTGGTCTCCGACATGCGGTCTCGCTCGGAGCGAGTATTGACGTAAGCCAGATAAGCATCAATTTCATCCCGCTGTTCTTTAGTCGTCATCTTTTGCACCAATTCGTGTTCTGGCGCTAAAACCATAAAAGTAGCTCCAAAAATGGTGTCGGGTCGCGTCGTAAAAATCTCTACTTTCTCGTCAAAGTCTGCAAGCTGAAAAAACAACTGGGCGCCTTCAGAGCGACCTATCCAGTTGCTCTGCATTTTTTTCATGGCCTCCGAAAACTGCACTTCTTCCAAATCGGCCAGGAGGCGGCCTGCATAAGCGGTGATGCGCAACGACCATTGCAGCATGGGTCTGCGCTCTACGGGACAACCTCCACGCTCGCTAAAGCCGTCTTTGACCTCGTCGTTGGCCAGCACCGTGCCCAGCTCTTCACACCACCAGACGTAGGTGACCTTTTTGTAGGCGAGGCGAAAGTTCATGAGCGCATCGCTTTGTTCCTTGCGGCTCATGCCCTTCCACCGGGCAGCGCTGAAGTCCGGTATCTCTGAACAGGCGGCGTCAACCCCGGCGCTGCCTTCTTTTTCAAATAATTGTATCAACTCGTCAATGGGCCGCGCCTTATTCAGCTTTTTGTCATACCAGTGCCCGAACAACTGGAGGAAAATCCACTGGGTCCATTTGTAATAGGAAGGGTCGCAGGTGCGCACTTCCCTGCTCCAGTCATAGCTCATGCCGAGGTTGTCCAACTGGGCGCGATAGCGGGCAATATTCTCTGCAGTTGACTTCGCCGGATGCACGCCTGTCTGAATGGCGTACTGCTCGGCGGGAAGGCCAAAGGCGTCGTAACCCATTGGGTGCAGCACGTTGAAACCTTGCATGCGCTTGCACCTGGCATAAATATCTGAGGCAATATAACCCAAAGGATGGCCTACGTGCAAACCCGATCCCGAAGGATAAGGAAACATATCTAACACATAGTACTTGGGCTTATCAGAGTGATTGGAAACCTTATAAATTTCATTTTCGTTCCACCACTTTTTCCATTTTTTCTCGATTTCCCGCGGATTGTATTCCATTGTAAAAAGATTGAAGCGCTGGTTTAATTAAACTCTCAAGCGCTGTTTCCATTAGTATTCAGCAGAACAGACCGTTTATTCAAATAGTATTTTTTCAAATCAACAGATTTGCTTTTTCATAAGTTTTAAAGGGAATTCCAAAGCCTTTTCTCCTAAAGGTCTCTAACAAGGTTGCGAAGAAAAAGCATTTTGTGTAATTGAAAAAGTATCAGGGGAAAAACTGCCGTAGAATCAGCTTAGAAGGACAGGCAAAAACGAAAAGGTTTTTTTGTTAAATTAGCATCCAGAATATGGAACCGGCGATAATTCATTTTTTTGAACATAAGTCAGAAGTTCACGTAAAATTAAGGCAATCCAATTGCCTGATATTGAATTTTTTAGAGAAAAAAGAGAATTTTTAGAAAAAGCTTTAACTTGCGTCACTTCAGATAAAGCGCCTCTTCTCGAGGTCAAAGACAATTTTCTCCAAAAACTTTTGCTTCAGGACTTCTCAGTACGTGTCAAATTCCCAATTATCAATGGTGAATTACTTTTCTAGTACCTTACTTTTGAATCATAATACCAATGAGAATTCTCCAATTTATACTGAGCTTTAGTCAAAGTCTTGCGGGGTTTAGAATCTTTGCAAGCCTTCTTTTTTTTAGTTTTTCTCTCCATGCCTATTCAGTCACTCTCGACTGTCCGGAAGACTACACCGTCGCTTTAGCGCCCGGCGAATGTGAGATAGAAATTTATTACGATTCCCTTTCTTTCAGCAGCACTGTCGATCTGATAGACACCGTGTTTTTTCCTTTCCCAGGGACTATGTTGCCAACAGGCATTACGGTAGTGACCCTTTCTACAACAGATATTTATGGCAATTTGGAACAGTGCATCTTTAGCGTTACCGTCCTTGCTTCCTACGCTTCACAAATAGATTGCCTTCCACAAAATTCAATATCCCTCCAGGGGCAATGCAGTCGTTTGCTCGACGCAGGAGATGTTTTGGCGCCTGGCTTTGATCCATGTCCCGGGGACTTCTTAGTCCAGCGCATAGACGAAAATGATACGCTTGTTAGCGAATTTATCACCGCTTTCGATATCGACCAACCATTTACCGCCCAGCTCACACACTTGTCCACCGGAACTACCTGCACGAGCATCCTCACGGTCACAGGCGGAGCGCCTCCATCCATCACCTGCCCAAATGGAATCACCCTCCGGTGTAACATCCCGCTGGAGCCTGAATTTACAGGAAGCCCGGAGCTGTCGGGCTGTTACACGGAAGACGTTATCCTGAACTATACGGACGACACAGAAATCACTTTTTGTCCAGACTCGATTGCCTACCAGATAGTTCGCACCTGGACTTCAACGGATCCTTTTGGCCGGCAAAACCACTGTAACCAGTTGATCACGGGGATGCGATTCGACCCTACCACCGTTATTTTCCCTGGGGATTTTGACGGAACGCATCAGTCGCCCCTCTCCTGTTCTGATTCCCTCGGCTGGTCGGGCGTCGCTGATCCCGCTGTCACGGGGATTCCGATTTACCTGGGTTTTCCTGCCGGCGGCGGGTTAAACTGCAAAGTGGCAGTCAGCTATCTCGATTTTGAAACCCAGATTTGCGGCGCCTCTTATGAAATCAAACGGGTCTGGAAAGTCGTCAAAGCCTGTCCGCCTTCGATTACGCTTTTAGATACGCAGTTGATTAGAGTGGTGGACGTCATTGCCCCTCAGTTTAAGTTGCCGGATACCATATTTGTCAGTTTATCTTCTGACTGCGCAGATTCTCTTTTCATGCCTTCGGCAGAAATCATCAGCGAGTGTTCTGACTTTGAAATAACCATCGAAACTCCCTGGGATACTTTACACACCAACGGAGGCTACGTCTATTACGATTCGATTATAGGGGAATACCCCGTACGGTACATTTTGAAGGATGCCTGCGACAATCAGGCTGTCAAAAACGTGAAATTGCTGATTGAGGACAAAACTCTGGCAGCCTGCCCGCCAGACGACACCATCAGCTGCAATCTTTATTTTGATTCGTTGATCACTGCTTTTGCCTCCGGCAACAACGAGCTTGTTTCCCAGTATTTGGGAAATCCGACAATCCATTCCAATTGCTCTTATCAGTTTGCCGAATCTGATACGCTCAGCGTCAATTCCTGTGGCATTGGCCATATAAAGCGCAAAATCTACAACCTTGCCGCCGACGATCCATTTAGCTGCATTCAAAGTATCGCCGTCGTCCACATTTCCGACTTTGAGGTTTTGTTCCCAAACGATACTTCCATTTGCACCGGGCCGGCGGCGACCAATACCGGCAGTCCGATCATATTTGAAAAGGATTGTGAAAAAACGACGACTTCCTTTCAGGATCAAATCATTCAATCCGGCTTCCCAGGTTGTTACACCATCCAGCGAAAATGGTCTGTCATCAACTCCTGCATTTTTGATCCCAATATCGAGTTGCCGGATGAGGAGGTCGGACTGCGAAGGTTTAAAGACGGTGGAGATGGATTCATACAATTCACGCAATTGATAGAGGTGAACACCTCTACCCCAACCTTTCCAAACGGCTGTAGCATGCCTAATATCTTTTTGGATGCAGATGCCTGCCTGGCTCAGGTGGAGGTTCCCAGTCCGCCCGTTTTGAGCTGTAACAATCCTACGATGAGTGTGGAGGGCGACTTGGGCAACCTGATAGGCGCGACCAAAGAATTAGAAGTGGGCGTCTATGAGCTCGTTTTCCAGGCTAGCGACGACTGTGGTCACATAGCCGTCTGCACGGCAAATTTTGAGGTGTTTGACACAATTTTTCCGGAGGCAGATTGCAAAACCAGCATAGTCGTGGAATTGTCCGCCGGCGGCCTGGCCGTGTTATCCGCCCAGCAATTAGACGCTTACAGCCACGACAACTGCGGGAATCTGACTTTTTCCTTCCTTCCCGACACCATCTCCAACACCCACAGCTACTCCTGCGATGATTTGTGCATTCCGGCAGAAACCCTAACCCTTTGGGTTACCGACCCTTCCGGCAATCAGGATTATTGTGAAGCATTGGTGTTAGTGCAAAATCCTTTTGGAAGTTGCCCGAACTGCGACATCGCACTCAGCGGGAAAATCAGTACAGAAAACAATACCCCCATTTCCGGCGTAGAAGTTATGGTAACGGCGCCGGGATTCAGTCAGACGACCAGTAGTACCCTCGATGGAGAATATCAGGTAAATGCGCCTTCGGGAGGAGATTATACCATTAAGCCATTCAAAAATGGCGGCAATATATTAGAAGGAATCACCACATTCGACTTAGTGCTCATCCAACGGCACATTCTCGGCATACAGTCTCTCGGATCGCCGTACAAGATTATCGCCGCCGACGTGAATAAATCTGATAGCGTGACTACCTACGACATCGTCTTACTTCGAAAGCTCATCCTCCTGATAAACACTGACTTTGGGCTGAATACCTCCTGGAGGTTTGTGCCGAAAAACTATATTTTCCCGAATCCGAATAATCCTTTTTTTGCTACTTTTCCAGAATTCATTTTGAAAAATGACGTATTTATTGACACGCCTAATCAGGATTTCATCGGCATCAAAACGGGAAATGTCAACTAAAACGCCCCAAAGAAAATGATTAGACCATACAACTATCTATTTATTGACCACTGACATCTAAATTAAATGTCATGAACAACTTTACATTCCAATTATCCGGTTTTACCAAGACCCTTTGTTTTATGGCAGCAATGGCATGGCTGCCAGGCGCCCACGCCGCTCCTCCTGAGAACCTGCTAAAGCTCAACTGCCCTGAAGACGTAACGGTTTACGCAGCTCCGGAGAAATGCACCACTTTTGTCAATTTAGAAGCCCTCGCCTGGAATAACAGCACTCCCGTAGCGGAGTACGTCTTCAATCCCGACGACGGTTTCCCATACCCAATTGGCTCCACAATCGTCACCTTAGCCATTGTTGATGTCAATGGCGGAATTGATGCCTGCACTTTTTCAGTCAATGTCCTCGACTTTAATAACGGCCTGATGGTTTGCCAAAACAACGTCTTGATTGACTTAGACGAGAATTGTCAGAAGCAGCTCACTCCCGATTTAGTACTCGTGGACAGCACCTTTGGCTGTTGGGACAATATCCGGATTTCTCTTCTTAACGAGGAGGGAGAAGATATCGGCAATCTGCTCAGCGCAGAGGATATAGGGAAGTACTATACTTTTAAAGTTTCAAACACTCTATCCGGAAAAACATGTCAGGCTGAACTTTTCGTTGGCTCGGGAAATCTCCCCGCCGCCATTACCTGTCCGGAAGATACCAGCATCTTTTGCAATGTTTCCATTGACCCGCAACTCACTGGCCAGCCTCTTTTTACAGGTTGTTTTGAAAAAGATATCCTAAATCTAAGCTACAGCGACCAAAATCTCCCCTCGGCCTGCAGTGGAGACGGCATAGCCTATGTCATCACCCGAACCTGGCAGGCCATTGATACATTTGGAAATATCACTCATTGTAATCAGGAGATTACCGGCCATCGAATCGAATTAGACGATGTGGTTTTTCCGCTCGATTTTAATGGCAGCGTTCAACCGGCCATTCCCTGCGACGGCTCGCCCATTCAGGAGCTTATAAGTCCGGAGAGAACCGGCGTTCCCACCTTTCACGGTCACGGGTCAAACAGCCTTGCTTGTAGAATCTCTTCTGCCTACCAGGATCTCATCGCGCATCCCTGTGGAAGTCAATACACTGTCCAGCGAAACTGGACGGTGACCAATTTATGCGACAACTCCTTTGTCACCTACACCCAGCTCATCATTGTGGAAGACGAGGAGGGAATATCCTTTAGCGTCCCCGATACTATTTTTGTGAGCACGAGCATTGATTGTACCGACGATACTTATTTTCCCCCGATTGAAATCTCGCACCAATGCTCCGATTTTAGCATACAGATCATTACGCCCTGGGGGACTCTGAACACCAATGGAGGCTATTTAAAAGTAGCACAGTCGCCAGGGACTTTTAACGTAACTTACCGGGTGACCGACGAATGTGAAAACCTGACTGAGAAAATCATCAAGGTAATCGTCGCCTCAAATGTCATATCTGCCTGCCCTTCCGACAGGACTATCACCTGCGACGTTTATAAAAATGAATTAGAGGCGCCCCTTGCCGCAGGCAATTACGAAGTACTCGATCAGTTTGGCCTGCCTCAATTGTACAGCAATTGCAACCTGGCTTTCGATAATGAACTGGAGATCTCCATAGACGAATGTTCTGAGGGAACCATCCGGAGAACTTTTTCTGTCACTGCGGGCAGCCAATACTCTGTTTGCAATCAGTTAATCTCGGTCGCACACCTTTCAGCCTTTGTGGTCGAATTTCCACAGGACACCCTGATCGCCTGTTCCACAGGAGATATCGAAGTCGGAGAGCCAATCGTAACGGGCGAAAATTGCGAGAGCATTGAAATGACTTTCAGCGATGAGATAATTGACGACACCACCGAGGGGTGCTATCAAATTCTCAGAACCTGGAAGGTAGTCAACACCTGCATCGCAGGGGCAAACCCGCATCAGCAAATAGTTGAAGCGCCGGAATCTGTATTGGGCATAGACTTAGACGGAGATGGAGATATGGACGATCGCACCTTCAGGGATTCGTGGACCAGTACTTCCCAGCCAGGAGTCGAAGAAGCGGGCGCAGCTCCCTGGGATGGATTTATAACTTATCAACAGGTCATCGAAGTCATTGACGAACAGGCGCCTGTATTTCTGAACTGCAAGCCGCCGGATGCCTGCATGACGACCGGAAATTGCACTGCCAATGTCCTGTTGCCCATGCCCACAGTCATGGAATGCAGCCCCGGAGTTACCATCACGGCGCAAATTCTCATCGGCGCCGGCTGGCAAAACGGATTCGGCCCTTACCAGAATATGTCTGCTGGAACTTACGACGTCCGCTACGTGGCTACCGACAGGTGCGGCAATGAGGAAACCTGCGCCACCCTAATCAAGATAAAAGACTGTCAGCCTCCACAGGCTAAGTGCATTTCTCAAGTGGAAATACAATTGCCGCCTTCGCTCATGGTAGAAGCGACTGCCGAAGACTTTAACTCCGGAAGCTTCGACAATTGCCCCGGCAATTTGGAATTCAGTTTTTCCTCCAATATCAATGACAAGACTAAGGTCTTCGACTGTGGCGACCTGGGATCCAATTCCATTCAATTGTGGGTTACAGACCCTGCCGGCAATCAGTCTGCCTGTTCTTCCACCTTAGTCGTCGCATCGCCTCCTTCAGGCGGCTGCAACGAGGGCAATATCTCCGGCTACATCCTTACAGAAGACGCTAAAGGCATTGCCAACGTAGAGATCAACAACACGGCTCTGACGGACAACAACGGCCTCTATCAACTTTCCGGTAGCGGCAATGTGACATTGTCGCCGTATAAAAACGCCAACATTGCCAACGGGGTCACTACTTTCGACGCCGTCCTGCTGACAAGGCATGTGCTCGGCATCCAGCTTTTGGATAGCCCTTATAAAATCATCGCCGCCGACGTCAACAGAAATAACTCCGTCACCACTTTTGATGCGGTGGAAATGCGGAAAATCATCCTGCTCATCTATAGCAACTCCATCCCCAACAATACCTCCTGGCGATTTATTCCCGCCAACTTTACTTTCCCCAATCCTGCCAATCCCTTTGCCGCATCTTTTCCCGAAATTTCCTCTGTCAGTTCCTACCCGCCCCCCCCCGGCAGTACTGACTTTATCGGTTTCAAAATTGGCGACCTCAACAACACGGCCAATCCGCTCAACTTTTCAGGCGCCGTCGAAGAGAGAGATTTTAAAGACCTCCTCCCCATCCGGTTCAGGGCAGAACTAATGAGCAAAGGCGAACAAGTGAGCATCCCATTCTATCTGCCGTCCACTTCCATCTACGGATTCCAGTTCGCCCTTTCTTTTGATACGGAGAAATTGAGATTGCAGGAAGTCGTACCCGGTTTTGAAGGTATAGACAATTTCGCCCTCCATCGAACCAATGAGGGCATTCTGAAAACCTCCTGGCATACAGGGCAGCCCTTCAGACCGGATAAGGCACAGGCCGCCTTTTCGCTTGTCTTCACCGCCATGGAAGACGGCTTCCTGCCCGACTGGCTGCGCATTGACCCAGGTCTCCTGCCCGCCGAGGCCTACGACGCCGACATGAACTACCTCCAGCCTGTACTAGTCTATCAGGAAGACAGCGCTTTCCGCCTCTTAGACCCCAAGCCGAATCCCTTCAGCGACAAGGTGCAAATCAGGTTTTATATGCCCGAATCCGGAATGGGAAGCCTACAGATTTTTGATGCGGCAGGCAGTCTCGTCAAGACCCACTCCGCCATTTTTGAAAAGGGAATGAATGAACTGGAAATCACCGGCGAGGCTCTACCCGATGAAAAGCTTTTCTTTTTTAAAATAAAAACCAGCTTCGGAAGCGGGGAAGGGAAATTGCTGAAGTTCTAATAGCAGGGGAGGAAAAAAATCTGCGAACTCTGCGGGAAACCACGCCCTAAGGGATCACCGCCTTACTCAACGATAGACCCTCCTATGAAATCCGGGATGATGCCCGTCGAGCGAATAAGCGTATCAGCCATTTCGGGACGAGTATTCCCCGTCATCACCAACATTGTCCGAATGCCGAAGCGATTGCCCCCCAGTATGTCCGTGTACAAAGTATCGCCCACCATGAGGATTTCATTTTTTTCAAAATGTCCCTTCTTATTCAGGTCTTCGTAAGCGAAATGGAACATTTGCGAATCCGGCTTGCCGAAGCGAATAAATCTCCGGTTCAGAATTAATTCTACCAGTCTGGCAATGGCGCCCGTAGCGATAGACACGTCGTTCTTTGTAACGGGATACAACTTGTCGGAATTAGCGACAATCACGGGCATGTTTTTCCGGTTGAGCAAATTAACTGTTTTGTTGATGTCCACATTCCAGTCGAAGCCCTCGTCGTCGAGAAAGGCAAAGCCCTCAATATCGTCCAGCTCGTCTAAGTTGACTTCCCTCACGGGAACCGACTGCCTGCCCGACTGCAAAATATAGCGGGCGGAATCTTCCGTTCCGAGATAGGCAATCTTTCCCTCCATGACTTTATTTTTTAAAAACTGTCGGGCTAACATCCCGGAAGTGACGATCTCCTCCGTCTCAATGCCGCAAAGCCCCGTCCGCCTAAGGCGTTCAAATTGCTGCTCTTGGCTTCGGGAAGCGTCGTTAGTCAGGATGCGAATAAGAATGCCCTCTTCCCGCAGGAAATCAATGGTTTCCTGCACGCCTTCAATAATGCCGTTGTAGTTTTTCACCACGCCGTAGGAATCGAGGAACACGGCTTTGAAATCTTTGGCTATGGTTTT
>CAZXQI010000078.1:0-18037 GCA_964643005.1 uncultured Saprospiraceae bacterium
CTTTTTTAGAGGTATTTTTTTTAAAAAAATCAGTATCCTGATTCGCTGTCGTTGATGAAATTCGTATAGCGGTCGGCTGTGAGGCGGGGAGCTTCAATCATGCCTAAATGCCCCACCTCAGAGAGCGTCTGAACATCAGTCGCCATCGGCAAACAGGTCTGGGCAAGGCTAAAATCCCTGGGAATGGCCGCATCCTTCCCTCCGATTATAAATGAAACGCGGCAGGGAATATTCCTTAAAGTCAGTGAGCGATCCGGGCGGATACGCATGGCATTGAGCGCAGCAATTACCGCTTTTGGGTCGTACTCCGCAGCCTGTCGGATGAGCTTTTCCACTTCTTCAGGATGTTGTTTTGAAAACTCCGGGGCGAACAGGCCGGACACCATTTGTCTGACGTATAACTCGAGGCCGTACTTTTCTATAAACTCAATGGATTTTAGTCGGCCTGCTTTCTTTTCCTCTGTGTCGGCGTAGGGATGAGAGTGAAACAGGCACAGACTGAGCAGCCGTTCGCAATGTTTTTCAGCTATGGCCATGCTGATATACCCGCCCATAGAGTGCCCCGCTAAGTGGAATTTTTTGACGCCGAGATCATCCAAAACCGCCATAGCAGCCTCCGCCATGCTTTCAATACTCAGGTCTTCGTGGAGTTCTGAATTGCCAAATCCCGGGTTGTCTATGCGGACAAAATGTCGGGGCGGCAGCAGGCGAATCCAGTCCTCCCAGATGCGGCTGTCCTCGCCAAATCCGTGTAGCAGTACGACATAGGATTCATTTTCAGTCGCCTGAGAAAAGTAGGCAGCCACCTTGCTGCCTCTAAAAGAAATTGTATGCATTTGCTTTGAATTTTGCAGCAGTTTCTCACAGGTGCTATAAACTAATTTTGTCATTCTTCCACCTTGCAGGGTGAATAACAAGAACTTATGGTCTGTACCAGCCGTGCAAACGAGCGCTGCCATCAGTTAATTAATCGGCAAATTTTTATCAAAGAAACTTTTCTGAAAAAGTTTACAAGCCAATTTCTAATTTTACCCATCTTACAACACTAATCGCCAAATTCAACTTCACGTCAAATGACGCCAGGCAAAGTGAAACAGGGACTGAATATTATAGAACAATTGGAAAGGGATCTGAATTTGAAGCAATTGCAGATCAATCGCCTGTTGAATATTACCCAGGCGATTAACAGCAATATTAAGACCTCGGATCTATTTGACATGTACCGTTCCTTTTTGAGTTGGGAAATGGGCGTGAAGAAGATGGCTTTATTTTTCCGCAAAAACGATCAGTGGGTATGCACCTCCAGCATTGGCGTTGAAGACGAGCTGCTCAATCAGGATCTGAGCAGCCAGTTGTCCAAATATACTCGCATCAATTCCCTGGCCGACAGCGACCACCCTTTTATCAGGCTTTTTGACATCGTCATTCCGGTCAAACACAAAGAGACGCACCTGGCTTACGTCTTCATCGGTGGATTCAGCAGAGAAGACGACATGTACAACAAGGTTCAGTTCATCACCACCATCACCAACATCATTACCGTCGCCATCGAAAACAAGCGGCTGTTCAATCAACAGTTGGAGCAGGAGCGCCTGCGCCGGGAAATGGAACTGGCCAAGGAGATGCAACAATTGCTCATCCCCAAAAGTCTGCCCACGAGAAAAGAATACGAGCTGTCGGCGATTTACAAACCTCACCTCAACGTAGGCGGAGACTATTTCGATTTCGTGGAGCACGAAGACGGGAAGATTACTTTCTGCATCGGAGATATCGCCGGCAAAGGCGTGGCAGCAGCTTTGCTCATGTCGAGTTTTCAGGCCAGTTTTCACAGCCTGCTCGATCGCTCCGGAGGTCTGGAAGATTTCATCGTTGAATTGAATCGCGCCGTTTTGAGGATAACCAAAGGCGAGCGATTTCTGACCTTTTTCGTGGCGCAATACGATCAGGCGACCAGAAAGCTGACCTATGTCAACGCCGGCCATAATCCTCCGGTGCTGGCTACCCGCAATCAACTGACCTGGCTGAAGGAGGGAACCACCGTTATCGGCGCCTTCGACGATCTGCCTTTTATGGAAAATGGTTGCTTAGTGATAAATGAAGAGGCTCTGATTCTCCTCTTCACGGATGGGCTTATCGACCTGCAAAATGAGAAAGGCGAGTTTTTTGACCAGGATATCGGCCACCAGTTCGTGTTGAATAATTACAGGATGTCGGCCACCGATTTTAATGCTAAACTTATGGAGGAACTGGATCGTTTCAAGGGGGAGGCTGATTTTAGCGACGACTTTACCGTGCTGACCTGTAAAATCTTTTAGCGCTTTATCCAATGCTCAGAATAGTCCGGACGCCTACCTTCGCAGACCAAAGAAACAGTTGCGCTGTAAAAACATTCCAAACGTGAAAACCAGGAAGTAAGAAATGAAAGATAAAAACATAGCGGGGATTTTAGCGCTGTTTGTGGGAGCGTTCGGGATTCATCACTTTTACCTGGGTCGGAAGGCGCGGGGGATATTTTACATCCTTCTCTCCTGGACTATGGTATCCTGGATTATGGCCTTCGTGGATGCCTTGATTCTGTTTTCAATGGATAAAAGTACTTTCGATGAGAAGTACAACAAAAAATACCTAAAGCCTCGGGAAGAACAACTGATACGCCCAAGCAGGACAAATTCCGGTAAAGCACAGTCGACGGCCAAAAAGTCAGGCGTATCCAGAGCCTTTAGAGACAGCGGCATGGCAAAATTCAAAGACTACGATTATCAGGGCGCCATTGAAGACTTTAAAAAACATCTCGAAGCCGACCCAGGAGATATCGCCACTCACTTCAATCTGGCCTGTGGGTATTCTCTGATGGAAAATACAGCATTGGCGCTGAGTCATTTGGATCAGGCAGTCTCGTTCGGATTCAAAGATTTTCAAAAAATAAAAGAACATCACGCATTAGCCTTTCTCCGCACTCAAAAAGAATTTGAAGCGTTTCAACAAAATGGCTATCGTCTCAGTCGCCAGGCAGAAGTCAAAACAGAGGCGGAAGAAAACATCCTCAGCACACAGCCCGACTTACTCGAACAATTGAAAAAATTGGGAGATCTCAGAGCCAAGGGACTGCTTACCGAGCGGGAATTCGAGGAGCAAAAGAAAAAATTGTTGAAGTAATCTTATTCCAAGCCAGGTTCTGTTCACTCTAATTTTTAAATCAATCTCCTCTGTCATTGGGCTGCAATTGGCGGGGATTTTGTAAAAACTCAATTTAATAAAATCATCTTAAAGGCTTTTCTCACAATTTAGTACAAACAATTCTATCATTGTAGCAAAACGCAAACACTATGGTTGCCAAAAATTTAATCTCATCGGCTGTACTCCCTCTTAAAACTTCTGATACCGGGAAGTTGGCGCTCGCCTCGATGGAGACTTTCAACATCAGGCACCTGCCCATTGTAAACGACCATCAATTATTGGGAGTAATCAGCGAAGAAGACATCATCATCCACAATCTCAACGAGCCTATCGGCTCCTATTCCCTTTCTCTTACCCGGCCTTATGTCAAAAAGGACGACCATCTGTACGAGGTCATGCGCCTGTTAGCAGAGCATCACCTGACCATCATTCCGGTCGTGGACGAAGAAGGCAACTACCTCGGCATGATTTCCTTAGAGGGCGTGCTGAATTACTTTGCGCAAACAGCGGCATTCAGCGAGGCCGGTAGCATCATCGTGCTCGAGTTTCAGCAGCGGGGATACTCGCTCGCCGAAATAGCCAGACTCGTCGAGGCGGAAGGCGCCGCCATTTTGAGCACATTCATGACTTCTCACCCCGGTTCTTCCACGGTAGAAGTTACGCTGAAAATAAATCGTCAGGACATCCACGGCATTCTGAGCGCCTTTGACCGTTTTGGCTACGAAATCAAAGCCTCCTTCAACGAAGAGGAATACCTCGACGCTCTCCAGGAGCGCTACGACGCCCTGATGAATTACCTGAATGTATAACTGCGTTTTTTTTTATAGACTACAAAGCAGCGCAGGTGTGTTTCCCGCGCCGCTTTGTTGTTTTAGAAAATCAACCTGGAAGCCTCTCCGTGCCGAAAATCAATTTCCAGCCATTACTTTTGCAATCCGTTCAACAGAAATCCGGCTCCCTCAATGGATATTTACAAGCGAAAGTCAATATGGAAAATCTACTTAGCCGTAGCGGGCGCAGTCATTGTCGCCATTTCCATGCTCTACACCAAATACCTGACGGACAAACTGGCCGAGGAAGAGCAAAAGAAAGTGGAGCAATTAAAAACGGCTTACGACATGCTCTCCTATTCTGTCGCCGACGAGGGCGCCGATTGCGATTTCACTTTCCAGAGCGAGTTTTTCAATTCCAATACTTCCGTACCGATTGTCCTGATAGGCCCAGACGGATTCATGGAGGGGAAGAATTTTGGAGAAAGCTTAGATACCAATATTTTATTTTTACAAAAAAAAGTGGATGTGCTGCTCAAAGAAGGGCAGCAGCCCAAAATCATCTCCTCCCCTATCGGAGACATTTACCTCTACTTCGAACATTCCAGAATCCTGACCCTGCTGACCTACTACCCTTATATCCAGCTCATCCTCATCGCCGCCTTCATTACTTTCGGCTATCTCGGATTCAGCACTTCGCGCCGCGCTGAGCAAAATCGGGTCTGGGCGGGCATGGCCAAAGAAACGGCGCACCAGCTCGGCACCCCCATTTCCGGCATCATCGCCTGGATCGAACACCTGCGGCTGCTGCGGGAAGGCGACGAGGAAGTCAATGAAGTATTAGACGAACTGAGCAGCGACGTCAGGCGCCTGGATCTGATAGCCGATCGCTTTTCAAAAATTGGCTCGGCGCCTGAATTGTCTCCCGCCAATATCTACAACGAACTCGAAAACTGCCGGAAATACATGCAGCGCCGGGCTTCCAGGAAGATTGATTTCCAGTTTCCCGACCCCATGGCAAGCGAGCCAGTTTTTGTAAAAATCAATTCCCACCTGTTCGAATGGGTCGTCGAAAATCTGCTCCGCAACGCCCTCGATGCGATGGAAGGCGCCGGCTGCATCGGCGCCGAAGTTTACGACGACAACAGATACGTCTATATAGATATTAGCGACACGGGCAAGGGCATTCCCTCCTCTAAGTTCAAAACCATCTTTCAGCCCGGCTACACGACCAAGAAAAGAGGCTGGGGTCTGGGTCTCTCCCTGACAAAGCGAATCATCGAAGACTACCACTCCGGAAAAATCTTCGTCAAAAAATCTGTACCCAACGAGGGGACGACCTTCACCATTCAGTTGCCGAAATAGAAATTCAGGGAAAAACTCCTTCAGAAGAAACTGGGAAAAGCCAGACTCTTCTCTGCCGAAAATACAGCGATGAATACGCTCAAAGAATCAGGCTGAAATCTGAAATTAAGGCTAAAGGAAATCCTCAATATTTCACCTCTCCCATTTTATTTTTTTGGAAAAAAGGCGGGGTAAAGCCAGCAACCAAAGTCGCTATCTTTGCCCATCAAATTCGCCTATATGAAATCTCTTCTCCTCAGGCCTTTCGCCAAAATCATTGCCCGCCAGATTCACCGCTGGAGCGCCGACGCAGCAGCAGCCCAGGAGCAGGTGTTTCAGGAACTGATCAGGCAGGGAAGTCAAACAGCTTTCGGGCGCGAGCATAATTTTGAAAAAATCACCAGCTACGAAGCCTTCCGCTCTCAGACGCCGTTGCGGGATTACGAGGCTCTAAGCCCCTGGATCAACAGGATTACCCAGGGCGAAAAGGATGTGTTGTGGCCCGGCAGGCCAAAGTATTTTGCCAAAACATCCGGCACCACCTCCGGCGTTAAATACATTCCCCTGACGAAGGAAAGCATGCCCAACCATTTCAACACCGCCCGCAATGCGCTATTCAACTACTTCGCTCAAACGGGTAAAGGGAATTGGTTAGACGGCAAAATGATATTCCTCTCCGGAAGCCCCAAATTAGAAACGGTAGGAGGAATCCCCACCGGCCGGCTCTCCGGCATTGTCAACCACGAGATCCCCGACTGGCTGCGCAGGAACCAGCTGCCCGACTACGCCACCAACTGCATCGAAGACTGGGAACAAAAATTGGACGCTATCGTCACGAAGACACTCCCGCAGGACATGCGACTCATCAGCGGTATTCCTCCCTGGGTGCAGATGTATTACGAAAGATTATCAGAGCGGAGTGGGAAGCGTTTTGTCAAAGACATTTTTCCAAACTTTGAGGTCTTCGTCTATGGCGGGGTCAACTTTGAACCCTACCGGGTCGGTCTGGAAACGCTTGTCGGCAGGCGATTGGACAGCGTGGAAACCTATCCCGCAAGCGAGGGATTCATCGCCTTTCAGGACAGCCAGACCGAGCCAGGGCTTTTGCTCAATGCCTTTTCGGGCATCTTTTTCGAATTCGTTCCACAGGAAGAAATCTTCAATGAGAACCCCACCCGCCTGAGCCTGAGGGAAATTGAAACCGGCGTCAACTACGCCATCATCATCAACAATAACGCCGGCCTCTGGGGATACATCCTCGGCGACATGGTGCAGTTTGTCTCCAAAAACCCCTACAGACTGATCGTCAGCGGGCGGGTAAAACATTTCATCTCTGCTTTTGGCGAGCACATCATAGGCAAAGAAGTGGACGAAGCCATGCTCGCCGCTGCAAGCCAGGCCGGTCTGGGCATCGTCGAATTTACGGTGGCGCCCCAGGTCGCCCCGCCGGAAGGCGGGCTGCCCTACCACGAATGGTTCATCGAATTCAACCATCTGCCCGAAAACCTGCATGACTTTGCCGGCTATCTCAATGCCCAAATGGTCAGGCAAAATATATACTACGAGGATTTAATAAAAGGGAAAGTATTGCAGCCTCTGAAAATCACGCCCCTCCAACAGGGCGCATTCCGCAATTACATGAAATCTCAGGGGAAATTAGGAGGGCAAAATAAAGTACCACGATTAGCCAACGACCGATCCATAGCCCGGGCGCTGAAGCCCTGGATACTTTGAAAACCTTCGCAGCGAATGTGGAGTTTGCCCTCTTTGCCGTTCGCCAACACATTCAATCAACCGATAAAAACGCCATGAAATCCTTTACCTGTTTGCCGATCGTCCTCCTCCTCACTTTGGGCTGCCAGTCTGGAGGAGGGCAGGATGAAAAGCCTGCCGCCCCCCTGTTTAGCGCAGACTCCGTTCCTTTCCCGGTCTATATGACATTCGGAGAGTTTGAGCCTTATTTGGAACAGGACAACGATACCACCTACGTTCTCAACTTCTGGGCAAGCTGGTGCCAGCCATGCATTGAAGAGTTTCCCTTTTTTGAACGACTCATACAGGAGACTGAAAATCAGTCGGTTAAAACAATCCTCGTGAGCTTAGATTTTCCAAAAGACATTCAAACCAAACTAATCCCCTTCGTCAGGGAGCGGCAAATGGAATCTCATGTCATCCTTCTCGCCGACTCCAATTACGGCGCCTGGATGGATCAGGTCAAACCAAAATGGAAAGGAGACATTCCCCTCACTTTAATTTACAAAGGAGACAGGCGCGAAGTGAAGTCCGGGAAGATGAGCGGCTATGAAGAGCTAAAAGGACTGGTGGATTCTTTTGAATAATTCTCTCCCTCCTTTTGTTAAATCACATAGATTCTTACAGGCAGGACGACCGTAGCGCTGACAGGCTTTCCGTTGCGCCTTCCTGGTATCCAGTCGGGCATATTCTGTACTATTCTGACGGCTATTTCCGCCCGACCGGCATTGAAAGAACCATTCGTTCCGGCATGGCTTACGTTGATTACTTTCCCCCGGGCGTCAATTGTAAAGGAGACATACTCAACATAGCTTGCGCCTCTGTCCGATTCTTCCGGAAGGCGACTCAAATTTTTTGTAAACCATTTTTGAATGGCCTCACTGGAACAACGGGATGGATTTTTCTCTAAAAGGCAGGACTTAGTAAAAAGGGGCAAACTGTTTTCCGGCAAATCAAGATAGCTGTAGGATGGGACGTTCAACATCGGATTGCCAACAACGGTGTCTGTTGGAACATCTTCTGCCTGTAAAGTTGGAAGAGTCTCCACCTTAGCTACCGTGGGCGCATCCGGCTTTTCCTTCGGGGCATCGCCTGAAGACAGAGTCGGGCTATCCAGGTCTGGCGCCGGACTGGTCAGTTGTTTAGATCTGACTTCATCCATATCTTTTGTCAGATCCACCTGGCAGGAAATTACAGTAAAGCTCAGTAGAAACAGGGTCAGGTAGGAAAAATAGGTGTATTTCAGCATTTTTGCGTGGATAAGCTCTTTGGTATTGTGGCACATAAAAAGTGAAGGAGCCTCCTTAACGAAGCTACAAGTAGAAATAGTATAAGCGTTCAGCATTTGGACAAAACTCTCCTTTCCATCGGCGTTTAAAACCTGGCTTTTTTAGAAGAAAAATAAAGGGAGCCTTCGGCGGATTTCAGAAAGAATTCTCCTGTGCCGTTTCATTTTAGCTATGGCAAGCATGACATCCTCTCTAAGAACGACTCCTGCCAGGTCGCCATCTTCGTCCGTGATGGCTATTAATTCAAATACCTGGGCATCAAAAACCTCCCTGGCCTCAGCAATGGTATTGTCGGTGGTCAGGAAAATTGCTTCTTTGGAAATCAGTTCACCTGCGCTTAGCGCCTGGTCGTCAGAAGCGACGTATTTCTGATAAAATTCCTCCCTCCTGATGACGCCCACAAACTTTAAACCTGCCACTACCGGTAAAAACTGATGAGGAGAGTAATCGAATACCGATTTGACCAGTTCAATTTCGGCCACCGATTCAATAATGGTGCAGTTGGTTCGAAGGATGGAAGATAAAGGACTGTGTAGATTCATCGTTTGTCAGATTTTTGGAAAATCAGTCTGAATGTGTGAGTCAAATTTTTTTATAAAAAATCGTTTCTGTTTATCCCTTAGTAAGGATTAACTGGATATGCCTCGCATGTGTTTGTAGAAATAGTAATGTGAACGAAGTATGGGAAATGAAGATTTGGAGGAAGAGCAATTGTTTGTCAGATTAAAACAAAACTAATACCAAAAGGAGGCGCAGGCTGTTAAAAGGAAAGAAGCCAGGTGAGTTCCGTCGCTTATTTTACATTAAACAAACCCTCCGGTGGGAAGATTCTATAGGCTGGCAAGCTCAAAAAGCTGACAGACAAGGGCTCACTAATTACCTGAGTGCCAGTTTCAGTACCTCGCTCATTTTGTCCACATAGTGGAAAGTAAGGCCTTCAATAAATTCCTGGTTGATTTCCTCCACATTTTTTCTGTTCTCTTTGCACAGGATGATGGTTCTGATACCCGCCCGTTTGGCTGCCAGCACTTTTTCTCTGATTCCGCCTACCGGGAGCACCTTACCGCGCAACGTAATCTCACCGGTCATTGCCGTAAAAGGTTTTACGGGCTTTTTCAAAAAGGCGGAGACGAGCGCCGTCAGCATTGTGATACCCGCAGAAGGGCCGTCTTTGGGGATAGCTCCTTCGGGGACGTGAACGTGGATGCTCTGCGATTCGAGCTCTTCGGGTTTGATGCCCAATTTTTGAGAGTGAGCCTTGATGTAGCTAAGCGCAGTCGTGGCCGACTCCTTCATCACGGGGCCGAGGTTGCCGGTCAGGGTCATGCCTTCTTTCCCTTTAGAAAGGCTGGTTTCAATAAAAAGGATTTCTCCTCCTACTGAGGTCCAGGCCAGACCCACAGCGACGCCAGGCGGCTGGATTTCCTTATAAACATCGTTGGAGAAGTGGGAGGGGCCGAGTATTTCGTGCAGATCGCCCGGCCTGATATTCACGTTGTAAGGCTCGTCCATCGCCACCTGTTTGGCCACGTAGCGCATGACGCCGGCAATTTTTCGACTCAAATTGCGCACGCCGGATTCGCGGGTGTAGTCCTGAATAATCTTAGACAGCACCGTTTTGCTGAAATTGATGTGCTTAGCCTGTAGGCCGTGTTCTTTGCGCTGCTCGGGAATCAGGTGTCGGCGGGCTATCTCAATTTTTTCTTCCATGGAATACCCACTTATGTGGATGACCTCCATCCGGTCGAGCAGAGCGGGCTGAATCGAGTATGCCGTATTGGCCGTAGCGATGAACATGACTTTGGAAAGGTCGTACTCCAGCTCAAGGTAGTTGTCGTAAAAGGTAGAATTCTGTTCCGGATCCAGCACCTCCAACAGGGCGGAGGAAGGGTCTCCCCGGAAGCTCTGGCCTACCTTGTCAATCTCATCCAGAATAAAGACGGGATTGCCCGCCCCGGCTTTTTTAATAGACTGCACGATGCGGCCAGGCAGGGCGCCGATGTAGGTCTTGCGGTGGCCGCGAATTTCGGCTTCGTCGTGAAGGCCGCCGAGGGACATGCGGATAAACTTCCGTCTGATAGCTTTTGCGATGGATTTCCCCAGCGAAGTTTTCCCCACTCCCGGAGGGCCTACTAAGCAGAGAATGGGCGCCTTCATATCGCCTTTGAGTTTCAGGACGGCGAGGTGCTCCAGAATCCGCTCTTTTACTTTGTCGAGGCCGTAGTGGTCTTTGTCGAGCACAGCCTTTACTTTTCGCAGGTCAAAATTGTCTTTTGTGAATTGCTCCCAGGGCAGGTCGAGCAGGGTTTCCAAATAGTTCAACTGGATGGCGTATTCGGCTACCTGGGGATTCATCCTGCGAATTTTATTGATCTCCTTGTCAAAGGTGGTTTTGACGTTGTCCGGCCATTTTTTATTCCTCGCTCTGCTGATCAGGGCTTTCAATTCCTCTTCCTGCGGGTTTCCGCCCAGTTCTTCCTGAATGGTTTTCAATTGCTGGCTGAGGTAGTAGTCGCGCTGCTGCTTCTCAATATCGGTGCGCACCTTGCTTTCGATGCGGTCTTTCAATTCGAGCAATTGCAATTCATTATCCATTTGCTCTAAGAGAGCGACAGCCTTTTCCTGAAGGTTGCCTTTTTCCAAAATGGCCTGCTTGACGCTAATTTTAACGCTCAGGTTAGAGGCGACAAAATTGATGAGGAAGCTCGGGTTGTTGATATTGCGAATCATCACGGAGGCCTCCGAAGGGATATGGGGCGACAGTTGAATAATCTGTCTGGCCTTGTCGGTAATGGAGGCTATGATCGCTTCAAACTCCAATTTATTTTTTGGCAAAGAGTAACTCAGTTCTTCCACAGTGCCCTCCATATAAGGCGTTTCCGAAATCATCTGCAAGAGTCGAAATCGCTTGCGACCCTGCAAAATAGCCGTGGTGGCGCCGTCCGGCATCCGGATGAGCTTGATGATGCGGGCCAGGGCGCCAATCCGGTATAAATCTTCGGCGGAAGGATTCTCAATCCTGCTGTCGCGTTGGGAGAGCACCGCTACGATGCGATGTTGATCATAAGCCTTCTGAACTGCCTGGATGCTTTTGTCGCGACCTACCGTAATGGGGATAACAACGCCGGGGAAGAGAACGGTATTCTTGAGAGCCAGCACCGGAAGCACCTCCGGATAAGGATCCTTAATGTTCAATTCATCTTCCTCCTCGATAGTAATCAGGGGCATGAACTCGCCTTCGTCGTCAAATCCCTCAGGCGCATATAATTCGTCAAATAAAGGCATATCACGTTGAAAATTAAAGAAATGAAAACAGGTACACGGTTTACTGCAACACCATTTTCATGCTTCTTTTTCTTTAGTTTTTGCGCGCTAAATTACTACAACCGTCCCGCAAACTTATCATGGAAATTTTGTCACAATGGCAGCAAAAGTAGCTTTCAGGCAATCATACGCATTTTGCCAAGATTTGTGCCAGCCGTAAAAATGCTATTTTAGGTTGAAAGAATTGACAGTTTTTGCCTGAATGCCGATTTATTTAAACTTTTTTTAAAAAATTATCCGCCAAAACGTCAGGGGTTTTATCCAAAAACGAGGAAAAGTAAATTGAGCGTCAAAGTAAAGACCGGCAGGAACAGTACCCCGCTTTTTCCTTTGGGGACAGGTTCCATTTTTCCGGCTGCATTGATGACCGGCGCATTGGGCATAGCGTCGTACACCAGATTGTAATAAGGATTCCACTTATCGAATAAAATGCTTTCCGCCTCTTCGTCCTCCACTTCGGCAGTCCGATGAGTTTGGCAGGAGGCGATGTAGGCCGCGCCTTCATACTCAAAGCTAAAGAGGTATTTAAAAACGGGCTGGGCATACAGGCCGGCCTTTACCGATTGCCCTGTGGCTAATTTTTCAGTGAGTTTTCCCCGCGCAAACTCCCCCGTTTTCAGTAGATGCAGAAAACGCCGGTTTTCCCAGTAGGCGCCGAGGATAAAGATTATCCCCAAAAGCGGGACAATCAGAAACAGATTCACCTGCCAGGGGTATGCGCTGCGCTGAAGCCCTACCAGGTAGTTGATGGTGGGATTTACGGGGTCGTACTGAACAAATGCAATCTGACCTGCGTCAAATTTCTTTCCCCGCGAATAACTGGCGCCTAAGTAGCGATTTCCATTCAAGGCGAAGGAATGGCTGTACTTCCAAACCTGCTGCCCGCGCTGTTGTATTCCGGTGGAATCGGCCTTCAGAATGACGCCTGCTTTGCTTTCCCAGCGCCCCGTTTTTTCTTTTAAAAAAAATTTTACCTCTGAATTGATGGCCGTCGTCCAGAACAAAATGGAGCCAATGGCCAACATGAACCAACCGGCCTGGCTAACCCAATCGCCGCCGAGTATGACCCCCTGTGTCAGCCAGTCAGGGCGTCGGGGAGGCGGCTCCCGAAGTATCCGCTGTGCTTCCTGTGACTGGTTCATCCCTGGGTTTTTAAATTTTTCTCAAATTTAGAAGAAATGGGCGGGTATCCGGCAGATTCCGCCATACGGGCATTTTCAAAATCAATTATCAACTCCCGACGGGCGGCTCCATTATATTTATTTTAAAAAAAATAAAAGGTAGGAAAGGGCAGACCCGAACAAACTGATATTCAACAACTTACAACAGGCAGAGCGATTTGGAAGGGCATAAAAAAACGCCTTGCAGCATATAACCTGCAAGGCGTTTTCCCTTTTAGAAAAAACAGTTTTAGCCTTCGACGACCCGTATATGTTTTTTCTCTTTGATACGAGCTTTTGCGCCGATAGCGCCTCTGAGGTAGAACAACCTGGCACGGCGCACTTTACCTCTTTTCAGCACTTCAACTCCTGCGATGGAAGGCGAAGTCATTGGGAAGATACGCTCAACGCCAATGCCGTTCGATATTTTGCGAACAGTAAAAGTCTTTGTCGCTCCGGTACCTTTGATTTGGATCACATTGCCTTTGAAGATCTGAATCCGCTCTTTGCTACCCTCCACAATCCTGTAACTCACGGCTACGCTGTCTCCGGCGCGGAATTTACCGAAGTCCGGTTTCTTTGTCAATTGCTCGTGAACGTATTTAATGGCGTCCATTTTTCAGCTATTTAGGTTGTTATTATTCAAAAGAGGCGCAAAGGTAAATAAATTTCTCTCTGAAAACATTTTTTCAAAAAATTCTAAAGAAAAATTCTACGGGATGCGGGAAAGGGGAATTCGGTAGCGGAATACCAAGCCATTTATCAGCTTCATTTTATTTCTCCCTGTCAATCATTTCTGGCTCAGGTTCGCCATCCAGAGCGCTTCCGATATTCCATTATCTCTCGTAAGTCACCCGAACCAGTTTCAGCCGGCTGCGGCGCTCGCTGGGGACGATGATTTCATTGGCGGAAATCTGAATGGCGTCCCGGAGGCGGAGCATGAGTTCTTTCCGCTCGGTATTCATCACCGCCTGGCGCTCGTACCGGCCATCGCTGTGGACAACATACTCGCTGACGACATTCTCGGATTTGATTTCATCATTGAAAATTAGCCGCAGGGCAGTGGGAGTTTTGGCAATAAAAAAAGAAGAGTAAATGGCGCCGTCGTCCTGGGAGTATTGTTTTTTATACAAAATATCCGTCCAGTGGATCTCGCCGTCGGGATGAATGGAAATCAGAAAAATGTCGTCGTAGTAATAGTCCACGGTAGGTCGATAGCTTCCTCTGGTGTAATAGCCGGGGGACACGCTACTCCTGCTCAGGCTTTTATTCAGTTCGCCGACAAGGATGACGCCGCCATCGGAGCGTAGTACAATGTCCTGAACCGATACGTCCGGCACGCCTTTTTTTCTGGCGTTTTCTTTTTCCAGAAGATTATTGACAAATTCGGCATCAAAGGGATGAAAGACGAGAAAAAAATCCTGCGTATTTTTTTGCGGGATGCGGAGGTAGTAAAATCCTTCCGCGCGGGAGGGGTTGTTCACAAAATACAATCCTCCCGCCGTCAGGCAGCGATTGCGGTTGTCAAAGGAAAAGCGAATGTCATAGCTCATGTACTCCTGCATGGGTACGATATAGCGGCGGAGGCTCTCTTCCGTGTCCAATCCATAGTCGAAAATCTCTATGTAATGCGATTTGCTCCTCCAGTTTTGATTGTCTTTCAGCAGAGCCAGGTACATGTTTCCGGCATTGTCAACGAGCATTTGCTGGAAATCCCGCGGCATGGAAAGGCCGTCGGGCATCAGAGGTTTTTCCCAAAGCACCTCCATTCTCTCTATGTCGAAAGACAAAGCGAAAAGGTCGTTTTGCTGCCTCGCATACCAGAGCAGCGCCACCTTTTTGTTTTCCGATAATTCAATATTGATTTTAGGAGGGAAAAAGGTCGGCTCGAAGATTTTAATGGTCAGCGAATCCATCAGATTGGCGCTTAAGCTATAGCGATGCGCTTTGAGGGCTACGCTGCCTTTGTTCCTGAACTGGTAAATGATGCAAAAGCCGTCGGCCATCGGCACAAATTCTATGACTTCGGGGGTCCTTCGGTCTAAGTCAATATTCTTCTCCCAGCGCTTGTTCATGCTCTGGTCGTAGCCCTGCAAATCAAACCTGTTTCCCTTGTCCAGAAACAGGAGCATGTTCCCCCTGCCGTCTCCCATGATATTGTAAAACTTATCATCGCGCAGAACTACAGCCTCCGATACCGTAACCGTCTGGCCGGCAGATAAAAGAGAGAGAAGGAGAAAAATAAAAAGCGAGATTTTTTTCATGGCAAAACGAAATCGTGAAACCGGCGCGCCCCGTAAAATGGGTGCGCTAAGGACTAAAACACCTGAACGTCCACTTCCCAAACGTCCCCTACCTCGTTAAAACGATATAATCCCGGACAAGTGTTTTCAAAAAATCAATCTGGCTACCGGCTGGCGGCTGAATGTCTAAGCGCCAACAAATATGCTGCACAGCTTCCTCAATGGCTTCGGTATGAGCGGAATTGTACCAGGCCTGATAGCGGGACAGGAGACTTTTGACCAGGAGCATATCGGCTTCGCTCAACTGCCGAACTTCGGGGTACTGCGGCTCGTAGTTTTCTAAGGTGTTAATTTTCAAAATCTCCTCTAACCTGAAATGCCGGCTGCTCTTCGTCCGTATCACCGTCGTATTGGCCGCCAGATCGCCAAGGCGCTGGCCTTTATCAGTCGAACCGATAAGGATGCCGCCGAGGGCTCCCGCCGATAGAAAAAAATCCGCCAGCAGAAAAATACAGCGGATGAGGTAATCCCCCGGCTCAGGCTCGCGACCATCGAGGCGAACTACTTTTATCTTCGCCAAGCGCTTGCCCAAAGACTGACCGTTGCCGAATATTTCAAACAGCAGGTGGTAGGCCAGCAGTCCAAAAAAACTGGCCAGCAGCAAAAAGTAAGCGCCCCATTCCGTTATGTTCCCACGCATTAAGTATAAAGTGACGAGCAACAGCGCTGAATAAATGACGTAGTAGGCAAACAGGTCGATAAGAAAAGCTCCAAACCGCTTCTGAAGAGTCGCCAGTTCATACTCAATCGTTACATTTTGCGTGGTGTGTATTTCTATACCTGTCATACCTGACTGTATCTTTAGACGCCAAAATTACGATGCTCAGGGCAGGTTTTTTATCTGCCAGGTAACAGAGGGCTGTAATCGTTCGTTTTTGCCATTCAAAATTAGCGCTATTTATTTTATGGAAATTTTAAAAAAACAACGCGGCTTTCCGCTTTATCGCCTCGCAATGGCGCTGAGCTTTGTCTGTGTATTTTTTTTAAAAATAAATGGACAGCCTCCCTTCCAACTGCGCATTGAGCCATTAGACCAGGATAGTTTTTTTGTAGAAAAAAGGATGCAATACCAGACAGAGTTCACGGATACTGCCCTTATTTTCAAAGAGTTGGAAAAGGCGATTGCACAACTCCAAAACCAGGCTTACCTCGAAGCCTCCTTCGACAGTCTGAACTGGAGCGATTCCGTCCTGGTGGCGAAGCTCCACACTGGGGAACCCTACGACTGGGCCTGGTTGGAAAACGGCAACGTGGACGAAGTCTTCCTTGCCCGCAGTGGGTTTAAGGGGCGGCTCTATCAGGGTCGGCCGGTCGGCGGCGGAGAGTTGCAGAAAATCCGCGAGCGCCTCCTGGAGCAGGCCGAGAACAACGGATTCCCCTTTGCCAGAGTGTGGCTGGATAGTCTCGAGTTCTCACAAAAAGGAACCGAACGGCATCTGGGCGCCCGCATTTTTATGGACAAAGGCCCTCTCGTGTTTTTCGACAGCCTGAATGTGAAGGGCGAGGTCAAAATTTCAAAAAACTACCTGCGCAAATATTTAGGCATCAAACAGGGCGAAGTTTACAGCCGAAAAAAAATCCTGAAAACCAAAGACCGCCTCCGGGATCTTCCTTTTTTAAAAGAAAAAAATAGCGCCACGGTTTCTTTCCGGGACGATCAGGCCAGCGTGCAGCTTTATTTGGAAAAAAAGAAAAATAGCCGCTTCGACTTTCTCTTAGGCGTGCTGCCCGACAACGGACGCCCCGACCAGAAACTCATCCTCACCGGTACCTTCAATGCGGAATTTCAAAACCAGTTCGGGCTGGGAGAGCGCATTCTCGTCGCCTTCGACCGGCTGCGCCCACAGACCCAGCGAATGGAAGCCGCATTTGCCTATCCCTACATCCTCGACCTTCCCTTCGGCGCCGATTTGAAATTCAATCAATACCGGCGGGACAGCGCCTACACGGATATCGTTGGAGAGGTCGGTCTGCAATACCTTTTTCAGGGGGGGAATTTTCTCAAAGTATTCCGCAACTCGTCTGCCTCCAATCTCATTTCGGTGGATACTACCGCCATCCGGCAGGGGCGCTTTCCCTCGCACTTAGACGTAAAGAGCAACGCATTCGGCCTCGAAGCCAGCTGGCTGCAGCTCGACTACCGCTTCAATCCCCGGCAGGGCTGGTCTGTTCTGTTGAACGGCAGCGCCGGCATCCGCCAAATCCGCCGCAATCAGGCCATCCTCAGGGTGGCAGAAAGTTTTTACGACACCCTCCCCGGGCGCAGCTTTCGATTCGTCCTGAACGGAGAGATAGAGCGCTATTTCCCTCTGTTTCAACGCAGTGCAATCAAAGTCTCCGCCCATGGCGGCGCCGTCGTTTCGCAGGAGCCGGTCTATCAGAACGAGCAGTTCCGCCTCGGCGGAAATCAACTGATGCGGGGCTTCGACGAGGAAAGCATCTTCGCCACCTTCTTCACCGTCTTTACCTTAGAATACCGCCTTCTCACCGGACAAAATTCCTGGTTTTTCCTCTTCGGAGACTATGGCTATGTGGAAGACCGCCGCTATAATACCCCCGCCCGCTACGACCGTCCCTTAGGCTTCGGCGGCGGGATGACTTTTGAAACGACGGCAGGTATGTTCAGCATCGGTCTGGCCGTAGGAAAGCGGGAAAGCTCGCCGCCGGACTTCAGGAATCCCAAAGTCCACTTTGGCTACGTCAGCATCTTTTGAGAAGTTAGCTTAAATCTGCGCATCATCCGAAGTAAATCGGATTGATTTCCCCCCTGGCAAAAACCATCTGCGGGAAAACCGCATTCCGCTAAAAAATTATACTCCTGCTGAATATCCAGCCGCTAAGCGGCAAGATATCTGCCATTTCTACCGCCTGAAAACCCACCAGATTGAAAACCCTCAGAGTAAGGGAAAACGCTTTCT
>CAZXQI010000079.1:0-17623 GCA_964643005.1 uncultured Saprospiraceae bacterium
GCTTTGGAGTGCAGAGCTTTTACGGGATTCTGGCTGCGGCATGTTCGGAGCCTAAGCCCGCTCTATTGAAAGAACTT
This sequence comes from uncultured Saprospiraceae bacterium, assembly GCA_964643005.1. Classification (GTDB taxonomy): domain Bacteria; phylum Bacteroidota; class Bacteroidia; order Chitinophagales; family Saprospiraceae; genus UBA6168. The sequence continues at coordinate 78 of CAZXQI010000079.1, forward strand.
CTTCTACTGCATCGGTATCCATTTAACTTGTGGCTTATTATTACTTTTTTTGTACTCACATTTGGCGGTAGGTTTAAAATTTTTCAACTCAAAGAAATCCAGCTTTTCCCTAAATAAATGCTGAATAGCCGCGTAACACAAATCGTCGTTTTGACAGCTATATTAGTAGCTGTGTTCAACTGGGATCGGGTCTCAGACATTGCTTTTATCTTTCCGTATTGCTCAGCTATTTCTGCCTATTATTTTCTCAAACTTTTTGAGAATTTCGGTAAGCGCATCGTGCTCATTGACGTGCTGGAGTTGCTTTGTGTAGTCTTTATGCTGTTTACGCCTTCCCTGTTTGAGCACTTAGACAAGGAGTACTTAGACGAGATACATCTTTCCTTTCCTCTTTCCGACAAATATTTTCGCCTGGCTATTCCGAGTGTGTTGGCGCTGCTGGCGGCTTTTTCCCTACCCATGAAGGGGCGCTTTGAAAATGAAAAAATCAAGTTCAAGGCGGAGAAAAATAAACTATTCCAACAAATAGGGCTGTGGCTGTTCATCGTCGGTATTTCTGTTAGTTTTATTGATAAAATGGTTCCCTTAGGATTTATAGCCGAGTTGCTGTCTGGTTTAGCTAAGGTTGGCGCTCTGTACCTATTGTTTTCCAAACACAAACTGGGTAGGATTATACTCTTTGCCTACCTCGGTATCATCATGATGGAGTCGTTAGGAGGAGGGATGATTGGGGAGTTTTTCTGGTGGGTGGCCTTGTTGGGAATGTACTACCTCATGATTTACCCCATTTCGATTTGGCAGAAATTAGGTTACGCTGCGCTGTTTTTCTTTTGTATCGGACTGATTCAGTCGGTGAAAGCGGAGTATCGTCTGGCCACCTGGTCAAATGAAGGCGAACTGGCGGGCATGTCTCCTTTTTTGGTTTACGAACACCTTATCAACGATAAACTTCTCTACGGCAGCCTGTTTGTTCCGGAAGAATCGCTGGATGTATTGGCGAGATTCAATCAGGGCTATCTGACGGGAATGACTGTTGACTTCACCCCCGAAAATGAACCTTATGCGCATGGAGAGACGATTTATATGGCTATTGCGTCCTCGTTGGTACCTCGTATTCTGTGGCCTCATAAACCGGAAGCCGGAGGCAGGGAAAAAATGCTCCGCTTTGCCGGGGTAGAGCTGGGCGAAACGACAGCCATGAACATCGGCATCCTGGGAGAGGCTTATGTCAATTTTAGCTTTACAGGCGCAGCGATTTTCCTGTTCTTTTATGGCCTCTTGCTCAATTTCGTGTACTCCAGTTTTTTAGACGCATCCAGAGAACATCCCTACATTGCGCTATGGCTGCCCGTTGCTTTCTTCGGCCTTATCAGTTTTGAAACAGACTTCCTTACGACGCTGAACCACATCGTCAAGTTTATGATATTCTTTGGCGGCTTTTACTACGGTATGACCAATATCTTTAAGGTCAAACCCTGGTGATCAGCCATTCCCAAACTTTCCGTTTTTAGCTATAAAAAAATTGATTTTGGGAACTTGCCAGCTGACGGCTTTTACCAAAAATGCGAATTGAAAACGAGAAATCCTTGAAAAAGAAAACTGCAATTATCACGGGTATCACCGGCCAGGACGGCCCTTACCTCGCCGGCTTTTTATTAAAAAATGGCTATGAGGTGGTGGGCTTAGTGCGCAGTTACATTTATTCGGGAAAAGACCGACTGGCCTATCTCGGCATTAAGGACAAGGTTCGTTTAGAGTTGTGCGACCTGCATGATTATTCTCAAATCATCAATATGGTAGAGCGCTACCAGCCCGACGAGATTTACAACTTAGCGGCGCAAAGCTCCGTCTCCATGTCCTTCTCCCAGCCGATCAGCACGATACAATTCAATGTGATGTCGGTACTGCATCTGCTCGAAGCTGTTCGCCTGGTCAAACCGGATACGCGGTTTTATCAGGCCTCCAGTAGCGAGATGTACGGCAAAGTGAGCGAGCTGCCCATCACCGAAAAAACAGTATTTCACCCGCTCAGCCCTTATGCTATTTCCAAAGCTTCGGCTCACTGGATCGCTATCAATTACCGCGAGGTACATGGGTTGTTTATCTGCTGTGGCGTGCTGTTTAACCATGAGTCTTTCCTGCGCAGTGAAGATTTTTTTGTGAAAAAAGTAATCCGCCAGGCAATAGAAATAAGTAGAGGCGGGCGGGAATGCCTGGAGGTCGGCAACATTGACGTCAATCGGGATTTTGGCAGCGCCAAAAGATACGTGGAAGCAATGTGGCTGATGCTTCAGCAAAAGCGCGCCGAAGATTATATCGTATGCTCCGGTAAATCTATCTCCCTGCGCTCTATTGTAGAACATGTTTTTAAAAAACTCAACATCCCGCCTGAACGACTGGTGATCAGCGACCGTCTGTTCCGGCCAACTGAAATTTTGGACAACTACGGAGACAACTCTAAGGCTCGCCAGTTGCTGGGCTGGAATTACGACCTCAGCTTTTATGATGTCCTCGACGAGATGCTTGAAGAAGAGTTGCACAGCGAAAGCAATAACCTGTAATAAATGAAAGTCGTTTTTTTTCAACGCAAGCCTCGCAGGTATGGCACTTTCAGCTTAGAGGCCATTATTAAAGATCTGCGCAGTCGCCTTCCTGAATGGATTAGTAGTGAAGTGCGGGTTTCGAGGTACGAGAGCAATGGGTTTTTCAGGCGGCTTTTTTGCGCATTGGAAGCGGCAGGCCATCAGGGCGATGTCAACCACGTGACGGGCGACGTTCATTTTTTGAGCACTTTTCTGAAGCGGGAGAAGACCATCCTTACCATCCTTGACTGTGGCGTCATGCAAAGCCCATCAGCATTAAAGCGGTGGATTTACCAACTTTTTTTTCTAAAAATTCCCGTCTGGCGTAGCCGGTATGTGACGGCTATTTCAGAGGCGACCCGACAGGAAATCATTCATTACACAAACTGCCCCCCCGAAAAAGTCGTAGTGATACCGGTGGCAATTTCTGAAAATTACAAGCCCTACCCGAAGGCGTTTGCAAAAGAACGACCGGTACTTCTTCACGTGGGGCTGGCGCCCAATAAAAACCTCAACCGGCTCATTGAGGCGATTGAAGGCTTGAAGATCCATCTTGCCATCGTGGGTAAATTGGAACAGGCTCACATCGAAAAACTGAAGGAGCGCGGCATTTCTTACGAGTATGTTTTCAATATTTCCGATGAGGAAATGCTGGAGCAATACCGCCGCTGCGACCTGCTCGCCTTTGCCTCTACGCTGGAGGGATTCGGTATGCCCATCGTCGAAGCGAACAGTATCGGGCGGCCGGTGCTGACTTCCAATACCTCTTCCATGCCCGAGGTGGCCGGCGATGCAGCCTGCCTCGTCAATCCCTACGATACGAACTCCATCCGGAAGGGGGTTTTGAAAATCATTGAAGACGAGCCTTATCGCAATCAGTTGATAGCCAACGGCTTCAAAAACTGTCAAAGATTCAAGCCCGATGAAATTGCAGAAAAATATTTGAAACTATATATCGAAGCTTCCGGCAGAAAGGAGCTTTCCCAAACCAATTCATCAAAACTGCATCAACCGCTTAGTCGGGAATCCTCATGTGTGGAATAGCCGGTATCGTCTGGAAAGAAAATGCAGATGCGAAGCAATCCGCTCTTCGGCGTATGACTAATTCCATGACTCACCGGGGGCCTGATGCAGAAGGACATTACACAGACAATACAATCGCACTTGGCCACCGCCGGCTGTCAATCATTGACCTGTCGGCGGCGGCCAACCAGCCGATGTGGGACGCCACCGGCAGATATGCAATTGTCTCCAATGGAGAAGTTTTCAACTTCCAGGACATTCGAAGAGAGTTGAAGGATTACCCCTTCCGCACGAAAAGCGATACAGAAGTTATACTGGCGGCATTCATCAAATGGGGGGCGGACTGCCTTTCCCGATTTTATGGAATGTTCGCTTTAGGCATTTGGGATAAACAGGAACAGACGCTATTCTTAGCAAGAGACCGCATGGGTGTTAAGCCCCTGTATTATTTTCAGGATGGGGAAAAATTCCTCTTCGCCTCGGAAATGAGAGCCTTGTTGGCAAGCGGGCTGGCGCCGAAGAAGTTGGATGAAGAAGGCGTACAGGAGTATTTCCAATACCAGACGGTACACGCTCCCCGGACTATCATTGAGCGTGTTTGCCAGTTGAATCCGGGCGAGTATGCGGTTTTGAAAAATGGCGTTTTTTCCAAAAAAACTTATTGGGAACTGGCGCCGGAAGATTCGTCGCCCACTGGAGAAAGCTATGAAGAAGTCAAGGCAAAGCTGCACCGTCTGCTGTTAGAATCTGTGGAGCGTAGAATGGTCGGCGATGTTCCTCTGGGAGCCTTCCTTTCCGGCGGCATTGACTCTACCGCCATCGTGGGGCTGATGGCCGAGACTGCATCGCAGCCGATAGATACTTTTTCGATTGTTTTTGAAGAGGAGCAGTTCGACGAGTCGAAATACTCAGATCTGATAGCCCGCAGGTTCAACACCCGCCATCATCCGATACTCCTGAAGCCCGCAGACTTTCTGGAGGCTCTGCCTCAGGCCCTGGCCGCCATGGACTCGCCCAGTGGCGACGCCGTCAATACTTATGCGGTTTCAAAAGTGACGAAAGAGGCAGGCGTAACGGTGGCTCTCTCCGGCCTGGGCGGCGACGAATTATTCGTAGGATATCCGCTATTCCTGCGTTTTTTGAAAATCCACAGGCAGTCTTTATTTTGGAAAATACCGCCGGGCATTCGCTCGGTAGCGGCAGAATTTGTACAGCCTTTTTTGAAAAGCCATCAGCGGGAGCAGTTGCGGGAGGTGATGACGGCGCCGGATGGCAGTATCGAACAAATTTTTCCCACCTTCCGAAAGGTGCTCGCCATGAGAGAAAAAAGAAAACCGGACGACAGACTGGCCAATGCCGTTTTTAAAAAAATTAAAGAACAGACGGGCATCAATAAATTACCGCTGTTGAGCCAGGTGAGCGTGGCCGATATTTCGACCTATACCCAAAATGTACTGCTGAAAGACACCGATCAGATGAGTATGGCTAATGCGCTGGAAGTGCGCGTTCCGTTTTTTGATCACGCCTTGGTGGAGTATGCGCTGCGCATCCCCGACCGATGGAAGTATCCGGATTTCCCTAAAAAACTATTAGTGGAGTCTCTGGCGCCCCTGATTCCGGACGAGGTTGTCTTTCGACCCAAGAAGGGCTTCGTCCTGCCCTGGAATGTATGGCTGAAAGGCGAACTGGCCGACTTTGCCCGACAGCGCCTCCAACGTTTTGCCGAACGCCGGCTCATGCCTGCCCAAATGTTAGACGCCCTCTGGGCCGACTTCTCTTCAGGGAAAAATGACAAGCTCTGGTCGAGAGTCTGGGTGTTGGTAGTGTTGGAAGACTGGCTGGAAAGGAACCTTTGAAAGAGGATTTGTTGCGGGTTTTTCGTGCAGGAGATTGGAAACCCTCAGCCTCCACACAGCATAAAAAACTACCTCACCCAATTGTCGGCCTTTTCAACGAACTTAGCCGCAAAGCGTCTGGTGAAATTTTGACTTGTTATTTCCTATCCGAAAGGGGGTTTTAGAGCGCATCCTTCCCTGAAAACACCCAATAGAACAGAAAATTATCGGGAAGTTAATCACAATTCCGCTTTTCATTTTGGTATGACTAAGAAGCAAAAAGACATCATCCTGGGACTGTTGGGAATATTGCTTTTTTGTATTCCCCTGTTTCGATCGGAAATTTTTGTTCAGAGCAATTTTACAGTACTGTTGATGAAGACATGGGTGACCGCTTCTGTTTTGCTGACAGTGGTTCCTGTCGCCCGTCTGCTGAAAATCCGCTGGTATTGGCTGATAGCGCCAATTTTAATAGTAGAAATCAGCGTATTTACTTTGATGACTTTGGCAAAAAAGAACAGAGAAATCGGCGCCCCTCTGCTCTATTTTGCGAAGGAAATTTACTCCACTAACGAGCGCAATATTCCCTCTTACAATGAAAACCTGGGGCGCTACGACAGCGACCTTTTTTATACTTTAAAGCCGGGTGTCCATACTTTTAAAAACCTTGAATTTTCTGCTTCTCTGAAAGTCAACAAGGATGGATTCAGAGACGACGAGGCTTCCATGCAGCAGCCGTCCATCGTCTGCCTCGGAGATTCTTACACTATGGGGTGGGGAGTAGATGAAGGCGAATCTTTTCCCGACCTTTTAGAAAAGGATCTTGGATTTAAAGTGATGAATCTCGGAATGGCCTCTTATGGGACGGCAAGAGAGTTAGTGGCCTTCAGGAAATTTGCGCCTCAGGATTGTGAGCTTATCGTTTTGCAGTATTGCGGAAATGACGACGAGGAGAACGAAGCATTTGTAGATAATGATTTCCGTTTGGAGGTGTCGCCGGAATCAGTTTATCGCAAAGCCCAGTTGAAGAACAAGCTCTGGCGGAGCTATTTTCCCCTGAAGTACTTTTACGCCACCGTGTCTTTCTGCGCCAGAGAAGGCCGAAGATGGCTGAACCGAAGCGACGACATCGGGCAGGCTGCCCATTCCTCTTCTTTAGTGTCTCTGGGCAGGGCGCCCGCTCGCATTTCAAATTTTTTCAAAATATTATCCCTGATAAAAGATAGTCATGTAGGAAAAATTATCGTGCTTCCTGCTGACAATTATGACTCCCTTTTAGAATTTCGCAGCCAGTTTGAATCCTGGCTGGTTGAGAACCCGATGGAGGGCGTTTACATTTTTCCGACAGACATGTATCTCTCTACAGAAGATTATTTCGTGTTGGACGACCACCTCTCGCCTTTGGGTCATCGGAAACTGGCAGAAGCGCTTGCAGAATTTATCAGGAACAAACACATCTTTGACTGATTGCTTTTACCTCCCACTCAGGCGATTGCCTGAATCTCTAAAACCTTGGAAGTAAGCTAATTATCCACTATGAAAATTTTAGGAATTTCCGCCTTTTACCACGACTCTGCTGCGGCAGTTATTGATGAAGGGAACATTATCGCTGCGGCGCAGGAAGAGCGGTTTACCCGGAAAAAGCACGACCCCGGCTTCCCTGTAAACGCAGTTCGCTATTGCTTAGACTATGCGGGCTTTTCCATAGACGAACTCGATGCGGTAGTTTTTTACGACAAGCCGCTGCTCAAATTTGAGCGCTTATTGGAAACCTATTATCAGTTCTCGCCAAAGGGTTTGCAGTCGTTTATGATGGCCATTCCCGTTTGGCTGCGGGAAAAAATGTTCCTCAAGCGGATTATCCACGAAGAGTTGGCGAAGGTGCAGGATTACGACAAAAAGAAAATGAAGTTGCTGTTTCCAGAGCATCACCTTTCCCATGCGGCCAGCGCTTTCTATCCTTCGGGCTTTGAAGAAGCCGCCGTTCTCACGCTGGACGGGGTGGGCGAGTGGGCTACTGCTTCTATCTGCCACGGCAAAGGCGGAGAAATGGAAATTTTAAAAGAACTGCATTTCCCACATTCGCTGGGTCTGCTATACTCTGCCTTTACCTACTGGCTGGGCTTTGTCGTCAATTCCGGCGAATACAAACTAATGGGATTAGCTCCTTACGGAAACCCCAATTCGCCGGAGCTGAAGAAGTTTGTAAACATCATCAAACAGGAATTGGTGGACATCAGACCCGATGGCTCCATCTGGCTAAACCAGGGGTATTTCAATTACGCTACCGGCCTGCGCATGGTGAAGGAGAGCGCCTGGGAAAAGCTATTCAGTTTCCCCCGGCGCAAACCAGAAGACAAACTGGAACAACACCATTGCGACCTCGCCTTAGCTATTCAGGAAGTGACGGAAGAAGTGGTCTTCCTGATGGCAGAAGAGGCCAGCCGCCTGACGGGTTCGGATAACCTGTGCATGGCGGGCGGCGTGGCGCTGAACTGCGTGGCCAATGGCAAACTGCTTCGCCGGGGGATATTTAAAAATGTCTTTATCCAGCCCGCAGCCGGCGACGCAGGCGGCGCGCTGGGAGCGGCTCTTGCCGCCAATTATCTTTATTTCAAAAAAGAGCGCCGACTCAGCGGCGCCATGGACGAGATGAAAGGCTCTTACTTAGGGCCGGAGTTTTCCTTTATAGACATTGAGCATACGGCAAAAAAATACAAGGCTCGCTACACCCGCTTCGAAGATTTTGGGCAGTTGGCTGAAAAAGTTGCGGCTATTCTGGATGAAGGCAACGTGGTCGGATGGATGCAGGGTCGCATGGAATTTGGCCCGCGCGCGCTCGGCGCCCGCAGCATCTTAGGCGATGCCCGCAACAAGGAAATGCAGAAGAAGCTAAACCTGAAAATTAAGTACAGAGAGAGCTTCCGACCCTTCGCCCCTTCTGTGCTGGCAGAGGATGCGCCCGCATATTTCGATATAGATACTGCTTCGCCCTACATGCTGCTCGTCGCAGACGTGAGCGAAGCCAGGAAGGCCAAACTGCCTGCCGATTACTATGACCTGCCACTGATGGAGCGCTTATACATCAACCGCTCCGATATGCCGGCAGTTACGCATATTGATTTCTCGGCTCGCATTCAGTCGGTACACAAGGAGACCAACGAGCGCTATTATACGCTGATTGAGAAATTTAAAGAGCGCACCGGCTACGGCGTCGTCGTCAATACCAGTTTCAACGTGCGCGGCGAACCCATCGTCTGCACGCCCGATGACGCCTACCGCTGCTTCATGCGCACAGAGATGGATTACTTAGTCGTAGGTAATTACCTCTTTACGAAAACGGAGCAGCCCGAATGGGATAAGAAAGATAACTGGCAGGAAGAGTTTAAACTGGATTGAGTTCCTTTGAGGCGATCCAGTGAAAATTGGAAATTGAGCCTTGAAGCGAGGCGATAAAAAGCAGTCAAATAATCAAAAAATATAATCATGGAATACATTAAAGACCTTTGGAATTTTCTGAAAGAGCGCAAAAAATGGTGGCTTTTTCCGGTGATCGTCGTCCTGTTGCTGGTAGGCCTGTTAATCGTCATCGGCGGTAGTAGCGCTGTGGCGCCATTTATTTACACCTTATTCTAAACGGACAGAAGACGCCTTGTTTTGCTTAGCTTCCGGAAGCTTGTCTAAGCGGGATGTTGACCGTATAATCCATTATGAAAGATACAAACAGAGCAAAAGAATTGGAAACCAGTGTCGTCATTATGACGGGGCTGCTAATTTTCTGGTTTATTTTCAAGGTCAAAGTATTAGTCACGATTGCCGTACTGGTGGGGCTGATCGGCGCATTCATTCCCTCGCTGGCTCATTGGATTCATTGGGCATGGTACAAGCTGGCCGATGCGATGGGCTTTGTCATGTCTAAAGTTTTGCTGTCCGTAGTGTTCTTTGTTTTCCTTCTTCCCATTGCCATTCTCTACCGGATGTTTAGCAAGGACAATCTCCAGTTGAAGAAAAAGACGGATACCTACTGGACTTCGCGCGGGCATAAGTACTCGGCCAAAGACCTGGAACAGACCTGGTAACACCTCATTTAGTGAAGATTCTACATCTCATCCCTACTTACAAGCCGGCATACGTCTATGGAGGGCCGGTTTTTTCCACAAGCCTTTTGTGTGAGCAACTTGCTAAGGCAGGTTGCGAAGTGAGGATGCTGACGACCACCGCCAATGGCAAAGCAGAATTGCAGGTACCCATTGGAAAAAAAATAGATGTGGACGGGGTGGAGACCATCTATTTTCGGAGGTTGACAAAGGATCATACCCACCTGTCGCCCGGGCTTATGTGGCAAATCTGGCGGGATTGCAGGCGCTATGACCTGGTGCATATTCACTCCTGGTGGAATATTCCGGTCATGTTTTCAGTGCTGGCCTGTTGGCTCCGGAGAGTGAGGCCGGTCTTGTCGCCCAGGGGAATGCTCAGCGATTTTACCTTTCAAAAGGATAGCCGCTCGCCAAGAGCCATATTTCACCGCACGATAGGGAAATTTCTGCTTCGCAAAACGCATCTTCACCTGACTTCTGAGGCGGAGAGAATAGAAAGCCAGGACATTGGCGACGACAGTTTTGTCCTTCCCAACCTGATTCAGACCTCGGAAAAAATCTTTTCACAAAGAACTGAAAATGAGGTTTTTACTATCATATTCCTCTCTCGCATTCACCCCAAGAAAAACTTGGAAGGGCTTTTTGGAGCGCTCGAAAAGGTATCTTTCGACTTTCGCCTTCGCATTGCGGGTATGGGGGAAGAAGAGTATCTGAACAGGCTGAAAAAAATGGCGGAAGAAAAGGGCATTAGCAGGAGGATTGAATGGGTAGGTGAATTGTACGGCGATGAAAAATTTCAATTTTACGCCGATGCCGATTTATTTGCGCTGCCCTCATTCAATGAAAATTTTGCCAATGTGGTGATAGAAGTTTTGTCAACAGGCGCCCCGGTTCTTGTTTCAGAGCAGGTAGGCCTGTCGGACTACGTTCGCAAAAATGACTTAGGTTGGATTTGCGGTACGGATGAAGATGGAATTGCCGGAAAGTTAGAAGAGGCTTTTTCCGCTAAAAAAGAGCGTCAGGCTATTCGGGAGCGGGCAGTGAAAGTGATTGAGAAGGATTTTTCACCCAGAGCCCTGACGCTGCGATACCTTGAGCAATATAAAAAGTTGAGCGCGCATGTCTAAGTCTCATCTTTCTGCATCGCAATTTTCGTTTGTCATCCTGACTTTTAACGAGGAAGAACATCTGCCGCGCCTGTTGGCGTCCATCGCCGACCTGAACGCTCCCATCTTTATACTCGACTCTGGCAGTACGGACGCCACGCCTGAAATTGCCAGTGAATTTGGAGCGCAACTGGCAACGCATCCATTTGAAAACCACCCAAAACAATGGGATTATGCTTTGAATCATTTTCAAATCAAAACTCCCTGGACGATAGGCTTAGATGCAGATCACATCGTGGCGCCAGAGTTGCATAAAAGCTTGGTACAGTTCAAGTCTGAAAATATTCCCTCCACAGTTAGCGGCATTTTTTTCAACCGAAAAAACTATTTCAAAGGCCGTTGGATACGGCACGGTGGCTATTTCCCAAAATATCTACTCAAAATGTTTCGCACTGGCCAGGGTCATTCCGACCTCCAACAAAACATGGATCACCGCTTTGTAGTACCAGGTGAAACATTGGTTTGGAAAGATGGCTACCTAATTGAGGAAAACCTCAAAGAGAACAACATTGAATTTTGGATCAGCAAACACAATAAGTACAGCTCCCTACAGGCGATAGAGGAAATTGAAAGAAAAAAAGGTCTGCGACAGCAAGCCGTTCAACCTAAGTTGTGGGGCAATCCTGATCAACGCACTGCTTACTTAAAGGCATTGTGGTGGAAGGCGCCGCTGTTTGTCAGACCCATGCTCTATTTTATCTGGCGTTATTTTTTTCAACTTGGGTTTCTTGACGGCAAGCAGGGCTTCATCTTTCACGTATTGCAGGCCTTTTGGTACCGGTTGATTGTTGACATTAAAATTGAAGAACACTTAAACAGAACATCCCATGTACATTCTCGGAATTAATGCCTATCACGGCGATTCCTCTGCCTGCATTTATAAAGACGGCAATCTGATTGCCGCCACAGAAGAAGAACGCATTCGCAGGGTCAAACACTGGGCAGGTCTGCCGGTCGAAGCAGTTAAATTTTGCTTGAAAGAGGCCGGCATTACTCTGCAAGAAGTCCAGGTGATTACCGTTTCCCGCGACCCCTGGGCAAAGTTTTACTATAAGATTCTGCACGTATTGCGGAATCACACTTCCCTAAAAGCCGTGCGCAAGAAAGCTGTGCACATCAATGGCGTACGAACCATCAAAGAAGACCTGGCCAATGCGCTCGGCTACGACAGCCAATCGCTCATAGCGGAGATTAAATTCATCGAACATCACCGCAGCCACATGGCCAGCGCTTTTTTCGTGTCACCCTTTGAGGAGTCGGCTATTTTGTCGGTAGATGGAATGGGAGATTTCACCTCGACGATGCGCGGCGTGGGCAAAGGCGGTAAAATCACCGTCATAGACAGCGTTACTTTTCCACATTCGCTGGGCTTTTTCTATACCGCTTTTACCCAGTTTTTAGGCTTCCCAAATTACGGAGATGAGTACAAAGTCATGGGGCTTTCGCCCTATGGCATTCTTGAGGAAGAGCTGATAAAAAAGGTGAGGGACGTCGTTCGCCTGAAAGAGAACGGTTTGTTTGAGTTAAATCTCAGATACTTTGAGGGAGTCGGGAAGGGCGATTGGGTCGGTTCAAGTCCAGAGGGTTTTCCGGTGATTAAACCGCTGTTCAGCGAGTATCTGCTGAAAAAATTTGGCCCTGCCAGAAAAAAAAGAGAACCGCTGAGCGACTATCACAAGAACCTTGCAGCGGTGGTGCAGCGAGTGACGGAGGAGACGATCTTTTTTATGGCGGAAGATTTATACAAAAAGACCGGCCTTAAAAATATATGTATCGCCGGCGGAGTAGCCCAAAACTCGGTGGCGAATGGGAAATTGGTAGCCAACACTTCTTTTGAGCGCCTCTTTGTGCCGCCTGCCGGCCATGACGGCGGCACTTCGGTAGGCTCGGCGCTATTCTATTACCACCACGAGTTGGATAAGCCGAGGTCGCCCTATAAAAACCAGGCATATACCGGCATTCAGTTTTCTAATAACGAAATTAAGGCCTGCCTACAGGATCGCCATATTCCTTTTGAAGTGGCAGAGATACCCGACAAGGAACTTTTTGAAATGGTATCAGAGGCTCTGATTGAAGGGGCGGTAGTGGGTTGGTTCCAGGGAAGAGCTGAGTTTGGGCCGAGAGCTCTGGGCAATCGTTCTATCATCGTGGATCCCCGCAGGGTTGACGCCAAAGACCTTTTGAATGAGAAAATCAAACGCAGGGAAAGCTTCAGGCCTTTTGCTCCGTCTATCTTGAAGGAAAATACTGCCGAGTATTTTGAACAGGTGGACGACGTGCCCTATATGGAAAAGGTCTTCAAAATCCGCAAAGAGAAACGGAGCTTACTTCCCGCAGTCACGCACGTGGACGGCACCGGTCGCCTGCAAACAGTAGAAAAAGCAGACAACCCGCGTTACTATGAACTCATCTCAAGTTTTAAGAGAAAAACCGGAGTTCCCGTTTTGCTCAACACCTCGTTCAATGAGAATGAACCGATTGTGAACACGCCCGAACAGGCGCTGGAATGTTTCCTGCGAACCGATATGGATTTGCTGGTACTCGGAAACTATGTAGTGAGCAGGAGAGCGTATCTGACGAAGAAAAAAGAATTGAGCGGTAATTTGCACAAAGGGTGACTTTAGAAGCTAACATTTGAAGGTGTAACCTTAGGCGCTTCTATTCGTAAAAACCAACTTGTGACTTAGCGGCAGGGCGATAAAATTCCTTTGAATCAATGTAATACTCGCTTGGACAAAGGAGCATTTTTTTATGATGAGGACTAATTACTTCCCACTATCCGACTTTTTTCATTTTTATACAATAACTTCGCCCCGCTGCATTTGATCTACCCTGTAAACACTGACTGGCTCCTCATCTGATAATCACCCTCTTCCGGGATTTAAAGTTTTGCATTGGTAAATTAAGTATTTGTACTTTATGCGCATTCGTTGGAAATTTTCTGGAAACCGATTTTGAAATCCTTTTTTGAACAAACAACTAAATCCCCATTTGATTATGAAGATTTCCGTTATCACTGTTAGCTATAACAGCGAAAAGACTATTGAAGACACGATTAAATGTGTCCTAAATCAAACCCACCAGGATGTTGAATACATTGTAGTGGACGGGGCTTCTAAAGATAGCACCGGGCAAATTATCGAACGATACAAAGACCGCATCACAAAAGTGATCGTCGAGCCTGATTATGGAATTTATGACGCCATGAACAAGGGAATCCGGGCTGCTACCGGCGAGATTGTAGGTTTCTTAAATGCCGACGATACTTATGTGGGAGACAAAGTTCTCGAGAGAATCTCTCAGGCATTTGAAGAGTATAGGGCAGATTCTGTTTACGGCGACTTGTGCTATGTCAGCGAAGAGGACACCGATAATGTCGTCCGATTCTGGCGGGCGGGAAAATTCAACGAACGCAGCTTTCGGAATGGCTGGATGCCTCCTCATCCGACATTTTACGTGAAGCGCAATGTTTTAGAGAAATTTGGAGTTTTCGACCCGACCTTTAGGTTTGCTGGAGATTATGAGTTGGTGCTCCGCCTCCTGTACAAACACCGCATTTCGACGCACTACATCCCATATTGCATGGTAAAAATGCGAATTGGCGGCGCTGGGAACCGCTGGATGGAGAACCGCCTAATCGCCAATTTGGAAGACCGATTGGCCTGGAAGAAAAACAAACTGAAGCCGTCCGCTTATACGACGGTTTTAAAGCCCTTGAGAAAGATTTTCCAGTTTGTCAAAATGCAACCGAAGGCGGCCTTCCTGTCCTGAGTTTCTGAAGCGGCTCGGCTCTCAACACAAAAGCCCCGCAGATGTAAAGTCTGCGGGGCTTTTGTGTTGATGGCTTTTCCACTTTTAGAAATTGCTGGTCTAATCTTGCCCTTCGTTTTGCTGCTCCTTCTCTCGTTCCTTTTTTGTTTTGTCAAAAATACCTCTGTCGAGGAAATAGGTTTTTTCTTGCGATTCATTTTCCCAAGACGGCGACTCGTGTTCTTCATCAGCTTCGATTTCTTCTTTGTACCAATAAGCCGTGAAAATCCCCACCACCCCTCCTAACAGGTGGCTTTCCCAGGAAATTCCTTCCTGATTGGGTAGGATGCCTAAGAAATACCCACTGTAGAGAAAAATGACGATGAGCGCCAGAATGATGGACTTTATACTGCGCCTAAAAATACCGCTCCAAAACACAAAAGAAACAAAACCATACACTACACCGCTCGCTCCAATGTGATATACCGGCCGGGCAAACAGCCAGACGGCCACTCCGGTAAGTAGATAAATCATCAACATGCTGCGATAAGCCACCCGACGGTAGAAATAGAGAATCATCACGGAAAGCACAAAAAGCGGAGCTGAATTGGAAATGAGATGCCGTAGATCATCGTGGATGAGCGGCGAAAAAAGGATGCCCCGCAAACCAAATACTTGTCGCGGATAAACGCCGTAAGCGCCCAGATTGGCATTGAACAAAACCTGTAGTAAGTGAATCGCCCAGAGAAAGACGATAAACAAAAAGGGAAACTTCAAACTGGAAACTAAGCGATCTTTTTGGTTCGTCATGTCATTGAAATGCTGATAATTAGACTCAATATTTGAAACAATTCAAACACTGTTTTTATAAAATTGACTTTTTAGTCTAAACCATCTCATCTTTAAAATGCAGCCAGGCGTTAAATGGTTGATTGTCAAACTGTTTTTTCTTTTTTCAAAATGCCTATCTTGCCGCCTTCTTTTTTTCGAAAGGTTTAAAGTTGATTTTTTCAGAGACATTTACACTCCTTCAGGATTGTTTTCGCTTTAAAATTATTCAAAGATGAGACGTAGTTTATTCCTTTTGCCACTTCTTTTTGCCTTTGTCGGCTGCGACCAAAGCAATACCGCTAATGAAAACCAGGCCACAACTTCGACGACTACTTCCGATCAGCAGGCAGTCGCCCTACCCAGCGTCCCGCTTAAATTGCTGGAAGACATCTGGAAGGAAGGCACTCAGGTGGACTACATTTTTTACGAATATCCCTTTACCATGAGCCTGACGGATTCGACGGCTATCCGCTACTCGGTGCGCAATATCGCAGAAACGCCGGCGCCCCTCAAGTCGGAATGTAAAGCTGCCGGCAGGATAACCTATCAGATCAGAGGCAATATCGTGCTGGAAGGCAATTTCTACTTTAGCACAGGCTGCACTTATTTTGTTTTTGAAGAAAAAGGGCAGAAAGTGTACTCCAACCTGATGACTGATGAAGGGATTAGCTATTTGAATGGTCAGATAAACGAAGCCTTGAAGATACATCAAAATGCCCGGTAAGGCGCCGACCGGCCATCCGCTCCCTCGTTAAAATATCTGCCTTTTGGTGGTCTCAAAAATTCAGACGACCAAATCTCAAAAAGCGGGGTGCTACTAACCTGAAAAATATAGACACTCATGCGTTTAGCTGTCATTGATTGTGGTACCAATACCTTTAGACTGTTGATTGCAGACGTACAACCCGATGGGAAGAGCACTAAACTCGCCCATAAAGAAAGAGTGTACGTTCGCTTAGGCCAGGAAGGTTTAAATAAAATTGGCGAAGCGCCTTTTCAGCGCGGAATCGCTACCATCGCTTCTTTTAAAAAAAAGATGGACGAGATGAAGGTGGACAAGTTTCGCATCTTAGGTACCGAAACTTTTCGCAGAGCGTCCAACGGACGGGACTTTGTCCGCACTGCCCAGGAAACTACCGGTTTGGAAATCGAAGTAATCAGTGGAGACGAAGAAGCCAGGCTCATCCACGAAGGCGTCATGCAGGCGGTTCCCCCTTTCTTGGGCAAAGGCCTGATTATGGACATCGGAGGGGGGAGCGTTGAATTCATCATTTGCAGCGAGTCGGAAGTTTTTTGGAGGTATAGCTTCCCGGTAGGCGTCCAGGTGCTTAATTTCGAATATCAAAAAAACGACCCCATCAGCCAGGGCGACCTCGCCGCCATGGACTGGCATTTAGAAGAAGTCCTACAACCGCTCGCCTCAGCGCTGAGTAGGTACGAAACGCCTCTGCTGTTCGGTGTTTCCGGTTCTTTTGAAGTGGTGGAAGACATGCTCGTCGAGCGCAAGCATCATCCCCTATTCTCCATTATCCCCGTTGACAAATACTATCATCTACACCATAGAATGCTCCGTTCATCCGCCGATGAGCGCAGTAAAATGCCCAAGCTGCCTCCCGAACGGGCGGATCTCATCGTCTCTGCCTTTGTCCTCATTGATTTTGTAATACGAAAAGCCGGCATCCGCCAAATCATCACCTCCAGTTACGCCCTGAAAGAAGGTATCTTGTTCGATATGATGAAGGGACAATGATGCAAAGCAATCAATCCAATAAGGCCAATTATCCACAACTGAAACCCAGCCGATTAAAAACCCGCGATTATTCGCAAGAGGGATTGCATTATCGCCATTTGAATAGACTGTTTGAAAAGCCTTGGGATGGCGCCATTCGACTATTTGAAAAATGGCCAAATGATATTAAATAACTCCGGTAAAAAGCTTGAAAAATGAACGCAGCGTCGCCAACTCCCGCCTGCCGCCAAAATTAAATCCCTTTCTCAGGCACACTTTGTTTGAGTCAACAGACCTGTTTATTTCTCCGGAAACAAACTCCTCAATCCCGCTTCACTTGCCTCGCAGATTCCCCGCTCCGTAATCAGACCCGCGACTAAGCTGGCCGGCGTCACATCGAAGGCAAAATTGGCCGCCGGACTGCCCGCCGGCGTCAACAGCACTTCTCTGATCTCTCCGCTTTTATCCAATCCGCTAATCTTTCCTGACTTGTCCCTTTTAGTGCGGTGCGAATAATTTCGCGATAATTTCAT
>CAZXQI010000080.1:0-17470 GCA_964643005.1 uncultured Saprospiraceae bacterium
GAAAAATTTCTTCTAAAATATTTCTATAAAACAATCCTTTTCAAGCGCTTAGTCGCAGAGCGCAGCCCAACAGGAAACAGGCCAATTTTTCGTCGGAAAAGTCTTCTTCTGCAATTTTCCGGGACTTCTATTCGACGGCGCCGGCATCCAAATTACCGATGAATTTCTGAGGCGCCTAAGCCTGCCCTATTTCTTAAAACTTCCGGGCAAGGCCGCCTCGATAATTTCTTTCACTTCCTGGAGAGACATGGCGCCAGCTTCTTCTTGCGTTGCCTTCTTGCCGTCAATCTTTGGTATCGCGATACTTTTCTTTTTAAATCGGATGAAAGGCCCCCATCGGCCATTCTCAATGGCGATCTCTTCATTTTCCCATTGTTGGATATAGCGATTAGCCTCTTTGTTGATTTTAGCCTCGATCAGTTCGTGCGCCTGTTCTATGGTCAGGGTATTCAAATCGTATTTCTTTGGCACATTTACATAGAGCTTGTCCCACTTAAGGAAGGGGCCAAAGCGACCGCTGCCTTTGGTTACGGGCAATCCCTGGTAGGTTCCGATGGGCGCATCCACCGCCTGCTTGGCCTTGATCAATTCAATAGCTTTGTCCATATCTATTCCAAGTGGATCCTCTCCTTTTGGAATGGAGACAAAGGACTCGCCGTGGCGAACGTAAGGCCCAAATCGCCCGATGCCGATGCTGACCTCCTTCTCTTGAAAAGTTCCCAAAGCTTTCGGTAGGGAAAACAGTTTTAGCGCCTCCTCTAAGGTGATAGTTTCTATGCTCTGGCCGACATTCAGGTTGGCGAATTTGGGTTTGTCATTTTCTCCCAATTCTTCTTTGGAGCCAATTTGCACCGCAGGTTTGCCGAAGCGAGTCATGCGCACCAACACGGTTCTGCCCGTCTCCGGGTCTTTGCCAAGTATGCGCTCGCCGGTAGCCCTGGCGCTCGTTTCGACGGCCTCTTTTATATTCCCGTGGAAGGGATTGTAAAATTCGCCAACCATTTTAACCCAATTCATTTTCCCTTCTGCGATATCGTCAAACTCCTTTTCAATACCGGCAGTAAAGGTATAATCCATGACGTCTTCGAACTTCTCCTTGAGGTAGTCCGTCACTATCATGCCCATATCAGTCGGGAAAAGGCGGTTTTTTATGACGCCGGTTATTTCCTTATCCTCGGCTTTGCTGATGGTTCCATTTTGTAAATGCAGAATCGTGAATTTGCGCTCTACCCCAAGGCGGCTATCCCGAACGACATAACCTCTCTTCTCCTCCATGATTTTAGATATCGTGGGAGCGTAAGTCGAAGGCCTGCCGATGCCAAGTTCTTCTAACTTGCTGACTAAGCTGGCTTCCGTATATCGGGCAGGCGGGCGGGTAAAGCGCTCGGTAGCCGTCATTTCTTTGAGATCGATAAGCTGCCCGACCTTTACCGCAGGCAACATGCCTTTGGTCTCTTCTTCATCGTCGTCATCCCTGGATTCTAAGTAAACCTTCAGGAATCCGTCAAATTTCAGGACTTCTCCTTCTGCCTGTAGAGTGGCTTCTGGCTGGGTCGAAATTCCTATTTTGACTATCGTCCGCTCTAAGGCTGCATCGGCCATCTGGCAGGCGATAGTCCGCTTCCAGATCAATTCGTACAAGCGTTGTTGGTCTCTATCGCTCGTCACTTGCTGGTGGTCAATATAGGTGGGGCGGATAGCCTCGTGCGCTTCCTGGGCGCCTGCCTTGTTCGTCTTGTAGCGGCGCGTCTGGAGGTATTGCTGGCCATACAACTTCTGAATTTCCTGGGCAATAGAGGCAATGGCCACCTCGCTGAGGTTGGTGGAGTCGGTACGCATATAAGTAATGTGTCCAGCCTCGTATAGTTTTTGGGCGACAATCATGGTGCGGCTCACGGAGAAACCCAATTTGCGACTGGCTTCCTGCTGTAGCGTAGAGGTGGTAAATGGCGGCGCCGGTTTCCTCTTGGCCGGCTTTACTTCTATGTCTTTGATCGAGAAAGTAGCGCCGATACATTTTTTCAAAAAACTCTCTGCATCCTCCTTTGTGTTGAGATTATTCGGCGAACCGGCCTTGAGCACAGCCGCCTTTCCATCGCCATTTTTTACAAAAAAATCAGCCTCAATTTTGAAGAAGGGGCTTACCTGAAAACTCTGAATCTCCCGCTCCCGCTCCACTACTAAGCGAACCGCCACAGACTGTACCCTGCCGGCGGAGAGCCCGCTCCTGATTTTCTTCCAAAGCAATTCGGATAGTTCATATCCGACTAAGCGGTCGAGAACCCGGCGCGCCTGCTGCGCATCCACTAAATGCAGGTCTAAAGTTCGGGGGCTGGCAATGGCCTGCTGAATAGCCTGCTTGGTTATCTCATGAAAGACGATTCGCTTGGTCTTCCTTTCGTCCAAGCCCAGCACTTTACACAGGTGCCAGGAGATGGCCTCTCCCTCGCGGTCGCCGTCAGTTGCGAGCCAGACTTCTTCCACCTTGCTCATCGAGTCTTTTAAATCTTTGACTGTCTTCTGCTTATCAGGGCTGATGACGTAGTGGGGCTTGAACTCTTTTTCAACATCCACAGCAAGGTCGCCTTTCGGCAAATCGCGCACGTGTCCATAACTGGACTTGACCGTAAAATCTTTACCTAAAATCTTTTCAATGGTCTTTGCTTTCGCCGGCGACTCTACTATGAGGAGGTTCTTTGGCATGGAAACCTTTTTTTAATTAAGAAAAAAAGCAGCGGTTGTGAATGGTGAGTTTAATGGCATTACTCTCGATTGCCATATAACCGGCTGCCAATTGCGGCGCAAAAGTATAAATTTTGAATTACCAGAGGCAAAATGCCCTTTTGATTGGATTTGTTTTTAAAGAAATTGCCTGGACAGGCAAAGGGATCATTGGCGGGAAGTATCTGCCGGCGGCTGCGTTACCTTCCTTCTTTCCTCCGAAATGACGGCGCCCTTCTCCTGGCGCTTCTCCTTCTCCACTTCTTCTTTTTTTTGAAAACGCTGAATCAATTCTTTGATTTCCAATGGCTCCCGGTTCACGCTTCTGTGGAAGGCTATGATAAAAAACCGCACCATATCGTCGGGATGGTGAATGCCCATGTCCTGCATGTATTTTGAAAGGCGGGAGCCTTCATACAGGCTCCAGTTGTGCGTCATCCACCTGCCCAAGCTAAAAAAAAGCTTGCTGGCCGCATCCTCTTCGCTCATGCTCTTGAACTTCCTTTTGGATGGCTCATCCGTTTTTTTGGTCAGCTCTAAGATGACATCGTTGAGGTCTTTTGGAATATACACCCCATAAAGCGTTTGCTGCCGTATGCGCCATTCGTACTTATCTTCAACGGGGTCTTTCTGACTCTCGTCTTTTTGAGCGACCATGACGGCGGGCAAAAACAACAGCAAAAAGATTAAGTATTTAGAAGGTATCATGTCCGTGGATTAAGTCGGCAAAGTTAGACAGAAGAAAACTCCTCCATAACGGATGCGCCGTAGTTGAATTATCATTCCGTTCCGGTTATTTTTTAGAAAAATAACCGGAACGGGGGTATAAAATCAAAAGAGGGCTTTTTCAAAAAGAAATAAGCCCTCTTTCCCAGAGTTTACATCTCTACGTTTTTGTAATTCAATTTTTCTTTAAGAGCTTTTTGCCAGCAGGGCAAAGCGCCCCGCAGATTTCCTGCCGCGATAAATCGCCTGTGGGGAAATCTCGCAAAGGAGCATTTCTGCTGAATTACACCTTCTCTCCCGCCAGAACTTTGCGCATGGTTTCGCCAATGCCCGCAGGCGAGTTGACGACGTGGATACCACAGTCAGCCATGATTTTCATTTTGGCGGCGGCGGTGTCGTCAGCTCCGCCGATGATAGCGCCGGCATGGCCCATTTTCCGACCCTTAGGCGCCGTCTGTCCGGCGATAAATCCAACCACCGGTTTGGTGCCGTACCGCTCAACGTAGCGGGCGGCGTCGGCTTCCATGCTTCCGCCAATTTCTCCAATCATGATGATGCCGTCGGTGTCCGGATCGTTCATCAGCAACTGGACGGCGTCTTTGGTGGTCGTCCCCACGATGGGGTCGCCGCCGATACCGATACAGGTGGACTGACCCAGGCCTGCCTTGGTCACCTGATCCACCGCTTCATAGGTCAGCGTGCCGGAGCGACTTACAATCCCCACCCTTCCAGGCCGATGAATGAAACCAGGCATGATACCGCACTTAGCTGCGCCCGGAGTGATGACGCCCGGACAGTTGGGCCCGATGAGGCGGCAGTCGGGCTGGCGCTCTAAATAGGACTTCACTTTTACCATGTCCTGAATTGGAATGCCCTCCGTGATGCAAATAATCACTTTAATGCCCGCATCGGCGGCCTCCATGATCGCATCGGCGGCGAAGGGCGGCGGAACAAAAATGACGGAAACGTTGGCGCCTGCCTGTCTCACTGCCTGTTCTACTGTGTCAAAAACAGGGCGGTCGAGGTGCGTTTGTCCTCCTTTGCCGGGAGTGACGCCGCCGACGACATTGGTTCCGTATTCGATCATCTGGCCGGCGTGGAAAGTACCTTCTTTACCGGTGAAGCCCTGCACGATTACTTTTGAATTTTTATCTACTAAAACTGCCATAGGTTTAAATAATATGGTGAGCGGCAATTTCGGGTCGGTGGATGAAATTTTTTCACCCTGGCCGAAGCCCGGATTACCTGGTTCTAATTTTCGTTTTGAATAATAAATACGTCTTCGTCTGCTCTGTGCATATTGTATTTTTCTCGCGCAAACTGCTCTTTGTTCGCATCCATGTTTTTCCGATCCTGCTCTGCCTGTTGAGTTTTCTGCTCGTAATAAGCCTTGTCGCGCTCTAATCGTTTTATTGCCTGATGCAACTTCATCTGCGTTATCAAATCGTGCCGATCTAAGAAAATGAGCAGCACAAAAAACAGCAGCCCCGACAGTATGTACTTGTTGCGCAGCGGAGCGGGAAGTTTTTTCCACAGGATGCGGAGCGGATTTAATTTACTAATGGCCATGAGCAAAGGATTTTAGAAATTCGGGACTGATTGCTTTTTTCTATATCCAGGAAAGAGCAATAAACAATCCACTATCTCGTCAGCAGAGCCTTGCCTGGATAAGATGCGGTGTCGCCCAATTCATCTTCTATGCGCAGCAACTGGTTGTACTTGGCAATCCGGTCGGAGCGCGAAGCTGAGCCGGTTTTAATCTGGCCGGTGTTCAGCGCCACAGCCAGGTCGGCAATCGTCGTATCTTCTGTCTCGCCGGAGCGGTGACTCATCACACAGGTGTAGGCATTGCGCGTCGCTAAGTTCACCGCATTGATGGTCTCTGTCAGCGAGCCGATTTGATTGACTTTGATCAAAATCGAGTTGGCTACTCCCCTGTCGAAGCCCTGTTGGAGGCGGATGGTATTGGTGACGAACAAGTCGTCGCCGACTAATTGCACCCGCTTGCCAATGGAATCGGTCAGGTCTTTCCAGCCCGTCCAGTCGTCTTCGGCCATACCGTCTTCGATGGAAAAGATGGGATACCTCTTGCTCCAGTCCGTCCAGAAGGCGACCATTTCAGCAGAAGTCAGCCTTTCGCCGGTGGATTTTTTCAAATGATAAAGGCCTGTCTCTTCGTTGTAAAATTCGGAAGCTGCCGGGTCGAGGGCAATCATGATGTCCTCTCCGGGCATGAAGCCGGCCTTTTCGATGGCCTGCAGGACGATTTCTATCGCCTCGGCATTGGATTTAATATTTGGAGCAAATCCGCCCTCATCGCCGACGTTGGTGGAATAGCCCTTGCTTTTCAGCACATCTTTCAGTTGGTGAAAAACTTCAACTCCCATTCTCAGGCCTTCCGAAAAGCGCTCTGCGCCGACGGGCATAATCATAAATTCCTGGAAGTCAATGCCGTTGTCGGCGTGCGCACCGCCGTTCAGGATATTCATCATGGGCACAGGCAGGGTAAAGGCATTGGTTCCGCCGACATAGCGGTAGAGCGGCAGGCCGGCCTCTTCGGCTGCGGCTTTGGCGACCGCCAGAGAGACGCCGAGGATGGCATTGGCGCCGAGCCTGGCCTTGTTCGGTGTGCCGTCCAGGTCGAGCATGATCTGGTCTATGTAGCGCTGGTCAAAGACATCCTCGCCAATGAGGTTGTCGCCGATAATCTCTTCTACATTATCGCAGGCATTCTGCACGCCCTTGCCGTCATAGCGCCCTTTGTCGCCGTCGCGAAGTTCTACCGCTTCGTACTTACCGGTAGAGGCGCCGGATGGCACGGCTGCCCGACCGAAGAAACCTTCTTCTGTCAACACTTCGACTTCAACGGTCGGATTACCTCTGGAATCGAGGATTTCTCTTGCCAAAACGTCAACAATTGCACTCATAAAAAAGTAGGTTAATTGCTGTGATTTCCGAACGGCTTTGAATTTTCAAAACTCGCGCGGAGAAAAAATGATTCTGTTTTTAAAAGTCTCCAATTTGTTCTCAGGGGTTTACTGTTCTTTTCTGCCGGCGGTCAGCAATTGGATAAAATCATCAAAAAGATAACCTGAATCATGCGGCCCTGGCGAGCCTTCGGGATGGTACTGCACCGAAAATGCAGGCTTGTTTCTGACCCGAATGCCCTCTACCGATCCATCGTTCAAATTGACGTGGGTGATTTCTATTTCATCTTTATGCGCTTCCACAGATTCCATGCTCAGACCGAAGCCGTGATTTTGAGCGGTTATCTCCGACCTTCCCGTCAGCAGATTTTTTACCGGATGGTTGCCTCCTCTGTGGCCGAATTCCATTTTATAGGTAGCGACTCCATAGGCCTGCGCCAAAATCTGGTGGCCCAGACAGATGCCAAAGTATGGCCTATTGTCCTTCAAAATCAATTTGGCAGTTTCAACAGCATAATCCATTGTAGCAGGATCGCCGGGGCCGTTTGACAAAAAATATCCGTCCGGATTCCAGGCCTTCATTTCCTGGTAGCTCGTCCTTGCCGGGAAGACCTGAAGGTAACAGCCCCTGTCCACTAAGCAGTTCAGAATATTTTGCTTCAGGCCAAAGTCCACTACGGCCACTTTGAAGCGGGCGTCCCGATTCCCCATCAGGTAGGGTTTTTCAATGCTGACGGCGCCGGCAAGTTCAAGACCTCTCATGCCGGGCACCTTGTCCAATTGCTTCTTCAGGATCTCCAAATCGGATGTTTCAGAGGAGATAATGGCATTCATCGCCCCTTTACTGCGGATGTAGCGGACGATAGCCCTGGTGTCCACGTCGCTGATACCCACCAGGTTTTCTTCTTCAAAATACTCCTGAACGGAGCCTCCTGCCAATGGGCGGTGGTACTGCTCGCTAAAATTCCTACAGACTAATCCGGCAATCTTGATGCCTTCGGATTCGGATTCGGACAGCCTGGCGCCGTAGTTTCCAACATGGGAATTGGTCAACACTATAATCTGGCGGTAGCAGGATGGGTCGGTAAATACTTCCTGGTATCCCGTCATGCCCGTACTGAAGCAGATTTCTCCTGTGGTCGTGCCAATTTTGCCGACAGATTTACCATAAAATGCGGTACCGTCTTCAAGGAGGAGTACTGCGGGAACTCGCTGCATTGGTTTAGTTTATTTATTGTTCGTTACAATTGAGGCCTTAGAAAATCGCCCCGGCTGTATCTGCGCCCTCAGGATTTCAACAGTCGTCGCCCTTTAGCCTCTCTTGCTTTAAAAAAAGCCATCCGGCCAGGCAGCGGCAAAAGTAACATTTGCCGCCCAAATAAATAAGGAACCTTTGGGAATGAGGGATTTGAAATCTGAGAGAGGCGATTTATTGGGCTGTTGGCAGGCGAATGGAGCTTACTGGAAAAGGCATGACTATTCGGAGCTTTAGCCTGGCGCAAGGGCTTCCCGAGGACAATTTTTGGCGAAGGAGAAAATCAGTCCGAATTTATTTCGGCCTTGAGGCAGATTTTTTCTGAAGGAAAAAAATCAACAAGCGGATCTCGTTCATCAGCGCAGCTTTTCCCGCTCAGCACTCCAGCACCGTGTCCGCCATATCCTCGATGTGTTTGATGAGCTTTTCGAGTTCCCAAGCTTTATCCAAGGAATAATCCCCGATTTTGGTTCGGCAGAGGGAGGAGAGGTAGGCGCCGCTCAGAAGAGCTTTTCCCAGGTCGTATGCCAGGGAGCGGATGTAGGTTCCCTTGCTGCACCTGACCCGAAATTCGACCTGCGGCAGGGCTATCCGCATAAACTCTATTTCGTAGATAGTTACCGGGCGGGGCTGGATTTCCACTGGGAGACCTTTTCTGGCTTTCATGTAGAGCGGCTGTCCGTCCACCTTGATGGCGGAATAGAGCGGCGGCACCTGCTGGATGGAGCCGAGGAACTGCTTTTTTGCAGCTTCGAGTTTTTCCAGGGTGATGTGCTCATAAGGGAAAGCCCCATCCGGCTCGGTCTCGGCGTCGTAAGACGGCGTCGTTGCTCCGAAGGTGATGACGCCCGAATACTCTTTGGACAAGTCCTGGTATTCAGACAACTTTTTAGTTCGTTTGCCGGAGCAGACGATGAGCAGCCCGGTGGCCATGGGATCGAGTGTGCCGGCGTGGCCGACCTTGATTTTTTTAACACCCAGATTATGCCTGATACTTGTGCGGATTTTGTTGACAACGTCGAAAGAAGTCCAGCCCTGAGGCTTGTTGATTAATAGGCAGGTTCCGTCAATAATCTTTCGACTCGGTAAAGGATCGTCCATTCAGGAAAAATTATCTTCACAAAAGATGGTCTTACTCCGAAGAGTCGCCATTCGAAATTTTATTTTTAAAAAAAGAAAGGAATAGCAGGTTTGGCGCCAACAACAATTCTACCTCATAGCAAGGCCTGTTCCGGCTCTTCTCTTTTCCTGTCGGTATTCCGGAAGATGGCGACAATCTCCACAATAAGCCCGAGCAGAATGACAATAGGCGCTATGAGCACCCGGCGCGTACTATAGATGAGGCTTTCGTCCCAGACATCGGGGCTGGGCATGGCGCCTCCACTCATCAGCAATAAGCCCAGGGCTACCAGACCGATGCCTGTCAAAATGAGAATATAATTCGTGCGGCCAAAGACGAGGCTGCTTTTAGTGGGCGCCGAAGGGGTCTTCGACCTCGTCGAAACGGTGGGGCCTGATTTTGTTCTGCCTGTGGTGACGACGACTTTTTTGTTTGAATTGCTTTTGCTCATTTTTTTTGAATTGTGGCTGCAAAGGTCTGCAAGTTTTCTTTAACTGCAAAAGTGGAGGTTTGTTCTGATATATCTGAGCTGTATGCAGTTTCCGGTAATAAATTCCCCCTTCGGCCTAAACATCCCGAAGGGGGAATTTTTACTGAATCGCAACGGCGCTCTTCTGTCGTTTCTCTATTCAGGTTCCACGTAAAAAATCAATTCGGAATTTGGCGGGATACCTCCTGCCGCCTGGGCGCCATAGCCGAGTTCGGCGGGGATAAACAAAAAGGCTTTGTCTCCTTTTTTGAGCAGGGCGAGGCCTTCGTCCCAGCCCTGGATCACCCGCCCCTGGCCGACGGGCACCGGAAAGGCCTGACCCCGGCCAAAGGAATTATCAAACATGGTTCCATTGGTCAGCGCGCCGTAGTACTGGACATTGACCGTAGAACCGGTTGTAATCTGAGCTCCTGTTCCCTGCTCTATCACTAAGTATTTCAATCCCGACGGAGTGGTTTGAATCTGGTCTTTGAGCGCGCCCGAATTGTATTGGCCGACATAATCCGCGACTAAGGCCGCTACCTCCGACTCTCTCGATATGGTTGTCTGCTGCTTTTTGGCCATGGCTTCCTGAATGGAATCCTGCGCATGCCGATACTGCTCTTCAGTCATTACGTCCACTAATACCACGTCCCAGCGCAGGGTATTGACTCCTGCCAGTTGGGGAGACTTGCGCATTGCATCGTTGATGGGCACATTCACGCTCACACTGTCGCCCACGCGCATAACGGCGACCGCTTCTTCCAGGGGGTTCCGGCGCTCTGGCGATTTATCCTCCTCCGACATCGTTGAAAAATCGGGCAGCTTCACGGGGACGGTCTGTCCATATTCCCGAGTAGAATGTACTAAGCTGTCGTTCTGGAAAATATAGGCCTGTACGATACCATAGTCTCCGGTATTGGCTTTGGCGCCCCCGCCTGAGATATGTTTCGTGTAGGTAAAGCCGCTGGGCGTTTTATTATCTGAGCAGCCCGACAGCGCAAAAGCTGCCATTGAAAGCAAAAAGAGAATTTGTTTCATCACTTGAAGATTTCGGTACAGACTCCCTGGAGGGACGATTGAAAGTCTGTCCGGTTAAAGGTCATTGTTTAAAAGCCCTTGCTGGTATTCGGGCAAAATTTCCTTGAACTTCCTGAGCGTTGGGCGAAGTCCGATGTAGGAATAGCCGCCGGAAGCATTCTTGTGTCCTCCACCCCGAAAGTGCTTTTTGGCGATCTCCTGCACAGAAAAGTTGCCTTTTGAGCGGAGAGATATTTTGGTGATAGTCGGCTGCTCGTGTATGAAAGCGGCCATGACCACATTTTTCATTTGTAAAAGATAGTTGACCAGTCCTTCCGTATCGCCCCGGCTGATTTGGAATTTCTCGTAATCCTGTTTCGTCAGGGTGATGATGGCGGTGCGGAATTCATCCAGCACTTCCATGCGGTTGTCGAGGACGTAGCCAAGCAGGCGAAGGTGTTTTTCCTCCAGGCTGTTATAGACAAAATCCTGGATTTTGCCGTCGTTGACGCCCAGCTCCAACAAATCAGCCACGAGCCTAAACAGCTTAGGGGAAGTGGAGTATTTGAAAGAACCGGTATCGGTGAGAATGCCCGTAAAGAGGCACTCCCCAATCTCGACCGTAATTTTGGAGCGCTCCCCAAGCAGGACGATAAAGTCGTACACCAGCTCGCTGGTGGAACTGGCATTGACCTCGTGTAACTCGAAATCCGAAAAAGGCTCCGGATCAAGGTGGTGGTCAATCATCACCTTTGTGCATTTGAGCCGGCTGATGATTTCTCCCATCTTGTCAATGCGCTCCAATGAATTGAAGTCTAAGCAAAAAACCATATCGGGCTTTTCCAGTGCGACCCTGGCCTCGTCGGGAGAAATGTCATAGACAATGATATCGTCGGCGCCTGGCATCCAGGCGAGGAAGTGCGGAAACCCGGAGGGAACCAGCACTTTCACGGTATGACCCAACTGCATCAGATAACGCTGTAAGCCGAGGGACGATCCAATGGCGTCGCCATCCGGATTTCGGTGCGATGTGATGACAATGTCTTTGGGAATTGCCAGCAGGGCTTTCAGTTCATTGATGTTTTCCATAGAGTGGGTCTGAAAATTGGGGGGCGAAGTTCCCAAAAAATTTTATTTATTACAAAATAAGAAGAGCGCTTTGAGAAGGAAAGACCCGATTGATTACTTTTGCGCCTCTTTTTTGAAACATGCCCTGAAAAGTCGGCGAGCGGGTCATTTCAGGCCTTCCGGACAGGCGATTCTCCACTTTCCAGGCATAAAAATTATCTGTAAAAAATGGCAGGAAATAAAACTTTGACCATGATTAAACCCGATGCCGTGCGCGACGGACACATCGGAGCTATCCTGAACGATATCAATGCCGCAGGCTTCCGCATCGCGGCCATGAAGATGACCCAACTCACCAAAGCCAAAGCCGGCGAGTTTTACGCCGTACACAGGGAGCGCCCCTTCTATGGCGAATTGGTGGAGTTCATGTCTTCAGGTCCCATCGTGGCCGCTATTTTGGAAAAGGAAAATGCCGTAGCGGACTTCCGTACCCTGATCGGCGCCACCAATCCGGCGCAGGCAGCCCCCGGCACGCTCCGCGCCAAATACGCCAAAAGCGTCGGTGAAAACGCCGTCCACGGCTCTGATTCCGACGAGAATGCCGCCATCGAAGGCGCCTTCCACTTCGGCGGGGTTGAATTGTTTTGAGGTTCTTTTAGTGCGATGCCAGGGGGAAGAAAAAAAATCAACAATCGGATATCGTCCATCTCCTGTCGTCAATCCTGACTATTCGCACATGGCGCGGGAGCTTTAGCCCGGCGTAGGGTTTCCTCAGATGATTTTTGGCGTAGGAGAATATCAGTCCGGATTCATTGCGGACTTTTCCCGCAGATTACGGGGATTTTTTTCTTTCACTATTAAAAAAGCCTGCTACTCAATGTGAGTAGCAAGCTTTTGATTAATCGCTATATGGAAACAGAGGCGGAGCGGTCAAAGCCTGCCTGGCTCTGTTTTATGGCAATTGCTGGAAGATGACGTAGTTCGCCAGGTTATCTTCATTTTCCGGGAACTTCAGCGTAGTCTGAAGCAACAGGATTGCCCTGTCGTTGCCAGGCCCCTGGTAGATGGCTCTTCCGTCCAGGTTAACGTCTTCGCGCAGGTAGCCGCTCATAATGTAGTTGGCTACTTTCAGCGTGTTGTTTGGGTTATTCAGCACCTTCAAAAATAGGGACTGTGGGTCATTGGACGGACCCTGGTAGATGGTTCTGCCGTCGCTGTTCAGGTCTCCCGCCCACATGGCCATTTTGACGATGCCGCCGCCTAACTTCAGTTTGACCTGAGCATTGCTGCCGTTTGTCAGGAAGGTAGAGTCCGTAAAGTCCACGAAGGTCTGAATCGGGCTGAGATCCAGAGCCTCGGCTGTCATCACGCCTAAGTGATTGCGGTGTCTGACGGCTACGTAGTAGGGGCCTGCCGGAGCTATTGTAAATTTAACATTGGAGACGCCATTCGTATCCACCACGTCGCCATCGCGTTGTAGCAGCGCAGCCCTGGTAGATATAACACTATCGAGTTTCGTAGAGCTGCGCAATTCAACGAATACCCAGTCCACGATGGCGTCTTCGCCGGTCACTGCAAGGGTTGTAGCAGGGTCTTCCATCTCCTCGTGACCTCCATCTCCCTTGTGCTTGAAGGGTTTAATATTTCCGGAAGAGTTCTCTATATCTGTGTACGGTTCTTTTTCAGGAATCAGATTCTTTATACGAAGGTCGTCCCGCATTAAAGTATCTCCCGCGTTGCTGACATTGCTGCCTATCGTAGCCCCCTGTAGATAGACTTTAATGGCCAGGTTTACGCCAACGCAGGTCGGCCCGAGCACAGGGTGGCATGGGTCGAGCGGGTTGCCATCGAAGATTCCGTCAAAGTTCGTTTCCTCGTGGTTGGTCAGCAAATCGCCGTCCGGATCCTCCAGACCGTCTATGATACCATTACCGTCTGTGTCAGCTTTACAGCGGTCATAGAACAACTGAGTAACACCGTCTGAGTTTGTATATTCCCAGGGACCGGTACCTGCAAAACCAACAAAATCAGTAGTATCGGGCACAACGATGGTATTGTAAGTAGCCATCCACTCTTCCCAGAAGTCGGACAGCAGGTCGTTGTCATCGTCCGGGTCGTCATCGTTGTTAAGACCATCTAAGTCGTTATCACAAGCTCCTGTCATACAGGCATCCAATACGGTAAGCTGTACTGAGTCTGAGATTTTAGAACAGTTATCGGTCTTAATCTCAAGTCTGTACTGGTAACCGTTTAAACCATGCACTAAACTGATACTCAGATCCATTGTCTTTACGCCCTGATAACTGCCGTTGTTGTCAGATACTCCGGTGATTGGGCCATTTGACAATATAGCCCAACTGCCTCCTGACGGTTTTACCCACCATTGGAACTTAAGTACGCCGGCGCCAGGGTTTGATACAGTGGATTCGAAGATATGACCAATATTGGAACATACCGATGCATCTACAGGCTGCTCGTCAATAGTAATCGGTCCCTCGACGAATAGCGTAGCTAACTGAGAAAATTCAGGATCGCAACTACCGGTCTTCACCTCGCAGCGGTATTTCCTGTTATAGAGATCGGTAATATTTCCGATATTCAGAGAGTCAGTTTTCGCTCCGCTAATATTGTTGACGCCTCCGTCAACCACGTCCGCCCAGGTCACACCGCCGTTGGCGCTTACTCTCCACTGGTAGCTCACCGTTCCTATACCGGATGTGTTTAAGACCTTCACAGTAAAGTGAACCTCGCCCGCAGAGCAGAGAATCGTGTCGAGCGGTTGGGTTTCGAATTCCAGAGGACCCTCGACATAGAGTGTAGCGGGATTTGTAATCAGTGTATCACAGGTACCGGTCCAGCCGAGCAGGCGATACTTATACCCATCTAAGCCGGTCACCGGAGCGATACTCAGGGTATCCGACTTCGTACCGTTGATAATATGGCCATCTGGCGTCGTTCCATTGTTCATGTTCTGCCAGATGTTGCTGCCTTCTGGTAGTACCTGCCATTGGTATTGAATAAGGCCCTGGCCCTCATTTTCGAATATGGCGGCAAAAAATACCTCTTTGTCGTCGCAGGTGGTTATATCATCCGGCTGATCAGTAATGTTTAAGGGACCTTCCACCGTCAGAATAGCAGGATTGGAGTGCACCTCTTTACATTTTCCGGTAGTTGCAGTAAGTCTGTACTGCCATCCGTTCAGGCCGGCGACGTCTGTAAGAATAAGTGTAGTATCATGAACGCCAAAATAGAGTGGGTTTGACGAGCTAATACTATCCCAGTTCAATCCATCCTGACTGAGCTGCCAATGGTATGAAATAACGCCCGCATTGCCTGCTTCAATTATTGCCTTACTGGTAAATTTGACAGTATCTGCGGAGCACTGGATGATGCTTTCGGGATGCTTGGTAAATTTAATCGGCCCCTCTACTGTCAGACAGACGGTATTCGAGGTAATTGCCGCACATTTTGAAGTCTGAATGTTCACTCTATAACAATTGCCATTCATGCCGGCCACCGTACTGATACTCAGGTTGGCAGTTTTTGCACCATTATATTTACTGTTATTATCCACTTTTTGCCAGGTAGCTCCCTGATTAGCGCTTACCTGCCACTGATAGGACAACTGCCCACCTCCGGAATTCCATACCTCAACAGAGAAGCTGGTACCATCGCCGGAACATTCTGTCACAGATACCGGCTGGTCAGTAATTTTGAGCGGGCCTTCTACCGTCAATAGCGCATAATTGGAATAGATAGTATCGCAGGTAGTAGTCCAGGCTTTTAGCCTGTAACGGGCGCCATTCAGCAAAGTATCTATGGGCGTAATAGTAAGCGATGCCGTATTGGTTCCACTATAAATTCCTCCGCTACTGATGTTTTTCCAGGTTGAACTATCCTTAAGAATTTCTTCCCACTGATATTGAACCGCGCCCGTGCCGGGATTTGCAGTAGTGGCGCTGAAGTTTACGCTATTACCCGAGCACTCCGTCACACTGAGCGGTTCGGTCAGGAAGCTGACGGGTCCTTCAATGGTTAACCTGGCTGAGTTAGAAATAATTACTGCACATTCTGTAGTCCAAATTTTTACGCGGTAAAGGTTGCTGTCTAACGCAACCGTATTGCTTATACTCAGCGTATCGGTCTTAGTACCGTTATAAGGGTAAAGATTATTTAACACAGTCCAGGAACTGCCGTTATTACTACTCTCTTCCCATTGGTACTGGATAGTTCCTCCTAATAAATCATTGGTAGCGCCAACAATAAAGAGCACGGGTTCTCCGGAGCATTGGGTTACGTCTATCGGTTGGTCTTCAATATCAATCGGCCCTTCTACCGTCAGGCAGGCCACCTCGCTCCATACGTTATTACATTCAGTCGTTTTAAAGCGCAGACGATAGCAATGGTTGTAAAGGTTTGCAACATTGCTAATACTCAATGTCGTCAAGGTTGCGCCACTGTAAACTCCTCCATTGCTCACATTTGCCCAGTTAGTTCCACCGTTGCTGGAGACTTCCCACTGATAGCTCAGGGTTCCGCCCTCGGCAAGCGTAGCTGTTGAAGTAAAGGATGTACCCTCGCCGGAACAAAGCGCAACGCTCTGCGGCTGAGTTGCCACAGTAATCGGCCCCTCTACCGTCAGGCATATTTCATTAGTATAGATGGTTGCGCAGGTGCTCGTCTTGGCAGACAGCCGGTAGCAGGAGCCATTCAGACCGACAGAATTTGAAATACTCAGTACTTCCGTACTCGTTCCATTGTAAGGTGCAGTATTATTTATGTCACCCCAACTACCGTCGGTTTTTTTCTTCTGCCACCTTAATACGGTGCTACCCGCTACTCCCGGGTTAGTTATCACTGAAGTAAACTGGGTGGCTTCACCGGAACAAAGCAGGGTATCGCCATAAGGCTGTGTAGCCACAGTAAGCGGGCCTTCTACAGAAAGCCTCGCTTCCTTAGATATGACATCATTACAATGAGTTGAAGAAGCCACTGCCCGAAAGCGCGCGTCATACAAGCCGGCTACATCGCCGATTGTCAAAGTAGTCGTATTCCCTGTATTTACGTTGCCGGAAGATGAATAATCAAAATTAGGATCGGGGATAGTAATAGTATCCCAGGTAATACCATTATCTAACGAAATCTCCCATCTCCAGACAAAAGTACCCTCCGCAATAGAGGCTGTGGCTGAAAATGAAGTCCCGGTTCCAGAACATACGGTGATGTCATCCGGGTCATCGGAGATGATGACATTCCCACTGACCGTCAACTGTGCAGGGGAAGAATTGTAGCCCTGCGTACATTTTGGAGTGGTGTAAACGACTCTGTACCATTTCCCATCTAATCCTAATACATTGGTTATGGTCAGGGTGTCGGAACCTCCGGTTCCTACGTGGGTGCCTATGATTCCGGTATATACTGGATTGTTATTACTAATATTAGTCCAGGGGCCGTTTTGATCATTGGCTATTTGCCACTGGACATTAGTAACTCCGCCGCCTGGGTTGCTAAATTCCGAAGTGAAAAATACCTCGCTGCCTGCGCAATTGGAAGTGCTCTGAGGCTGCGCTACAAAAGTTATCGGCCCCTCGATATCTAAGGTTGCCGCTGCGGTAAAGACCGTATCCCAGCAGGCGCCGGTGAACAGTTTCATCCGGAATTTATGACCATCCATGCTTACAACAGCCGGGTTAATGGTAATCGTTCCCGATGCGACGCCTGAATAAGCGCCGCTTTCGGTTAAATCCACCCAGCCTGAACCGGTGTCTATCTGCCACAAATAATGCAAATCCCCTACTGCTCCCGAATTCACGCCGGAAGCGGTAAATGTAGCTTCAGCGCCATCGCAGACAGTTAAATTGGAAGGATTGCCATTGGGATTTATTACGACAGGGCCTTCCACAGATAACCGAGCCGAATCAGAATATATCGGGTCGCAATGCGGCGTCGAGATGACCGCCCGGTAGTATTTATCGTGTAAACCGGCCACATTGCTGATGTGTAGAGTATCGGTGGTAGCGGTAGAATAGGGGGTGCCATTGATGATGTTCACCCAGTTGGCGCCGACTTTCACCTGCCATTGATAAGAAATGACGCCTACCCCATCATTTTCAGCCTTAATATCAAAGAATGCGGGCATACCGTAACAAACCGTAGTGTCTCTT